>CAIKDP010000439.1 GCA_903826205.1 Akkermansiaceae bacterium | reverse complement strand
GCGGACGGGTCCACCTACATCTCGGATTCCAATTTGTTCAGCATGTCGTTGCAGCCGGATGGAAAGATCCTCTGCGGGGGGGACTATGGGTATGGTGGTGGTAGTGGTCATGGTTTGGACCGGCGGAATGGGGATGGCACGCTGGACGCAGGTTTCACCGCGAGCGTGGGAAGCCCGGGGGACGGGGCTTATATCACGGCGGTGCTTCCTAACGGTAACAGCCTGATCGGTGGAAGTTTTGGCTCGGTCAACGGGGTGACTCCATATTTTTCATTGGCACGGCTCAATGCTGCCGGCGAGTCGGATCCCGGCTTCAATCCCGTGATCTACGCCCCCCCCGTCATGGGCCAGTTCCCTCCCGGCGCCTTGACCTCCATCGCGGTGCAGACGGATGGAAAAATTCTCATCGGAGGCTTTTTCATTCAAGTCAACGGAGTGGCTCGCCAGTTCATCGCACGGATGAATCCGGATGGCACGCTTGACGACGCCTTCGCGCCCGCTCTGGACTATACGGTCTATAGCATTGAGTTACAGGCGGATGGCAAGATCGTCGTCGCGGGGGGGTTTTACACGGTCAATGGCGTGGATTGCCGGGGCCTCACCCGGCTGAATGCGGACGGCACGCGCGATGGCGGTTTCAGCCCGCTGCTGGACAATACGGTTGAGGTATCGGCGGTGCAGGCGGATGGAAAAATCCTCATCGCGGGGAGCTTCTCCACCGTCAATGGTGTGCCTCGCCAGGGAATGGTCAGGCTCAACTCGGACGGCACGCTGGACACCGGCTTCAATCCCGGTGCCATCGCACTCGCCTCGGTTGCAGAGATCGCGCTTCAGGCCGATGGCCAAATCCTCATCGCGGGCAGATTCACGGCCGTGGCCGGAGTGTCGCGCAATGGCCTGGCCCGACTCCACTTGGATGGCGCGCTGGACGCCGGCTTCAATCCCAATCCAAGCTCCTGGCCCGACTACCCGGTTGACATTCGTGAACTCGTCCTGCAAGCGGATGGCAGGATTCTGTTGGGAGGAATCTTCAACGCCGTTGGCGGCGTGCCGCGACTTAACGCCGCGCGACTGGAGAACTCCCCGGCCACGCAATCGCTGAGCGTGGCCGGTTCCGGCCGGATCGAATGGCTGCGCGGCGGCACTTCGCCCGAAACCCATCAAGTCAGCTTTGAGGTTTCCCTCGATGGTGGCACCAATTATGTCCCGCTGGGTAGCGCCACGCGTATCGCCGGCGGCTGGGAGCGCAGCGGTGTGAATCTGCCCGCCAGCGGTCAAATTCGCGCCCGCGCCCGCACCAGGAGCGGCGGCCTGGTGGAAAGCGTCGTGCCATTCACTGGTCTATCAGCCCCGGCAATCGCCGTCTCTGCGAATAACATGACGATCCGTTCCGGCGACGGCACGCCGGAATTGGCGGACCACACGGATTTCAGCAGCCGCATCGTCGCCTCCGGCATGTTGACGCGCACCTTCACCATTCACAACAGCGGCAGCGCCGATCTCATCCTCGGGCCGATCACCCTGGGCGGTCCGGCGGCCTCGGATTTCAGCATCCCCACCGCGCCAACCTCACCTGTCGCCGCGGGTGGCAGCACCAGCTTCCAGGTCACCTTCGCTCCTTCAGCCTCGGGTCTGCGCTCCGCCACGCTGAGCTGGGACACCAATGATTTCTATCACAGCGCCTTCAGCTTTTCCATCCAGGGCACGGGCGTCTCCAGCACGGGCGATGACGACGCTGATGGCGTGCCCAATCTGCTCGAGTTCGCCTTCGGCACCAACTCCTCAGACTCCAACATTGGATCCGGCGGGCTCCGGTATTCAGGCACTTTCAGCGGCGGTGGCACCGTCACGGCGACCGGCCAGCCAGTCACACGCGCCGAGAACGGATCCGATTTCCGGGTGCTCTTCGTGCGCCGCACCGACTATCTCTCCGCCGGGCTGACTTACACGCCTCAATTCAGCGGCGATCTCTCCACCTGGCAAGACAGCAGTACCGCGCCCACCGTCCTGGCCGATGACGGGACGCACCAAGTCGTCGCGGTGCCTTATCCCGCAGGATTAATCGCCGGCAAGCCGGCCCGCTTGGTCAGAATCGGAGTGAGCAGCACGCCTTGAATTGATAGATGACCCAAGGATCAAGCCCGAGCGAGCGGCTTCCTGCGTGATTATTCCACAGACAAATTGTAGAAAAAGCTGTTGAAAAGCTGTTGCGAGGTGGCGAGGTGGTGATTATGTCCTCTGGCTTTGCAGGGGGTGGAGCCAGGGCCATAGAGATGTTTGAGGGGCTTGCGGCCGACCGGTATTGGTGCGACACCAGTCGGAACCGAGCCTGCCGCTCCAACTCACGGCGCTGGTGGGAATTTCCCTTGGTTGGCAGCGGCGGCCTTTTGGACATCGAGCTTGATGACTTCACGATCGTACGTGACGGCACCATTGCACTCGGTCTCGACGTCAGTAACCTGAGTGTAGATGAAGGCGTCGAGGCCGTCACTATCCTTCAGCTCGTAGGCCCGTTTGATCAGGCCAATATACTGGTTGGTGAGTTGCTCGGGATTGGATGCCCCCCGGTAGCCCCAGGTCTTGTCGATCCAGGTATGCCCAGGTGTGGCCAGGCCGAGGCCGCCGAATTCGCCGCACACCGAGGCGCGGCCGTCGGTCGGCTTCGGCACGCAGGGGGCCTGATAGTGGTGGCCGTCCATGACGTCGCCGGCGGGGATGTCGTGACCGCCGCTGGCATTGTTGACCCAGCGTGACGGATCGAGTTGTTTGACCCAGTGGGTCAGGCGGGGGGTGTCGTATTGGCCCCAGCCTTCATTGAAGACGATCCACATGACGATGGACGGATGGTTCCAGCGGCCTTCGACCATTGCCTTGAGTTCGGCTTCAAACTGGGCCGCGCCTTCCGGAGTGTTGGCTTTGCCGTCCACCATTTTGCCATCTTTCATGCCGGCACCGGAGCCAACCGACCCCAACTTCGGGCCGGCGCTGGGCATGTCCTGCCAGACGAGCAGGCCGAGCTTGTCGCACCAGTAATACCAGCGGTCCGGTTCGACCTTCACGTGTTTGCGGGCGACCCGCATGCCTAACTTTTTGGTCACTTCGATGTCATAGCGCAGCGCCTCATCGGTCGGTGCGGTGAAGATGCCGTCGGGCCAATACCCCTGGTCGAGGAAGCCGGCTTGAAACACCGGCTTACCGTTGAACATCATGCGGGTGACGCCCTTGTCGTCCTTGCCCATGGAAACCTTGCGCATGCCGAAATAGCTATTCACCACATCCGCGCCGCACTCGACGCGCAAGTCATAGAGGAACGGTTGCTCCGGCGACCACAGCTTGGCATCCGGGATGTTCAAAACCACGGCTTGGTTGGCATCGCCTTCCGCGGTCGCCACGGGCTTGCCGCCATCGCTGGCGCTGACCTTGGCTTTGCCGCCGCCCTTGATGGTCACCGTCACCGCGACGCTGCCGCCATCCACATCGGGCACAATTTTGAGTGATTCGACATAGGCCGCCGGCACGGTTTCCATCCACACCGTCTGCCAGATGCCGGAGCACGGGGAGTAGCGAATACCCTTGGGATTGGCGATGGCATCGAGCTTTTGTTTGCCGCGGGCTTGTTCCCCGCTGGACGAATCGAAAACGGAAACGACCAACTCGTTGGCGGCGCCGGGTTTGATAGATCCGGTGATGTCGCAGGTGAACGCGTCGAAACCGCCCTTGTGTTCAGCCACCGGCCTGCCGTTGAGGATGACCTTGGTTTCCCAATCGACCGCGCCGAAGTGCAGCAACAAGCGTTTGCCGTCGGCCAGTTCAGGCGCGGTGAAGCTGCGCCGATACCACAGGCGTTGCTCGGGAGTGAGCGCCTGCTTCACGCCGGAGAGGGCGGACTCGATGCAGAAAGGCACCATGATTTTGCCGGTGAACTGGGCGGGTTGCGGGTCCGCCAGCGGGGTGACGGCGTAATCCCACAGGCCGTTGAGGTTTTGCCATTGTTCGCGGACCATTTGCGGGCGCGGGTATTCGGGCAGCACCTTGTCCGGTGTCACCTCTTTTGCCCAACGGGTCATGATGTTGCCTGGCACCGGCTGCCATTCCGCGGCGCCGCCAGGATTCGTTAGACACAGGCTGGTGAATGCTAAAATCGATAGGTTGCGAGTCATGTGAATTGAAGTCAGTGGTATTTTAAAAATTGCGTTTGCGTTCCCGGCGTGGATGGGCTCGGGATTTCCCAACCCATCCAAGCAAGGAAAACCGCCGCAACCGCGGGCTGCGGGGTTATTTCGCCGCTGGCGCGCCTTCTGCGGGCATGGGTTTGCCGGTCAACGCCTGATAGATGGCGGCTGCCATCATCTTGTGGCCCTCGACATTCGGATGCACGCCGTCGGGCAGACAGTTTTTGCCGGTGAGCGGCTCCTGCAGGTCGATGACATAGCAACCGGTTTCTTTGGCCACCTTGCGCACCAGCGGGCCGACTTCGTCCTTGATGATGCCGCCGCTGATGCCGAATTTGTTGCCAGCGGCGGGCGGCGGCACACAGCAATAGATGACCACTTTGCGATTGGCCTTCTTGAGGTCATCAATCATGGATTTGTAGTCGGCTTCGAACTCCGCTTTTTTGCTCCAGTTTTGGGGTTTTGAGTCATTGGTACCCAGGGCAATGGTGGCCACATCCGCCTTGCGTTGCATCGCCTGGCCATATTGTGGCAAGCGGTTGTAGGGTTTGTCGCCCTTCTTGAGCAGGGTGGCACCACTGACCCCGAGGTTGGTCACTTCCCAGGCCTTGCCAAAGGCGGTTTGCAGGGCATTTACGTAGGCCCCCGCCTGGGTGATGCTATCGCCGATGCACACCATGCGGATGGCTTCCCGGTGGCCGAAGGTATCATAGGGCTTCGCGTCGTCGGCCGCGCGCGCCGGATTGATGAACCCCAGGCACGCCGCCACGGCGAGCCACTGAATTGTTTTCTTATACATAATCATGATTTGTTGTTTCGTTCGTTGCCAGCCCATCGGGGCGGGCGTCCAAGTCCGCCAGCAGTTGGATCGGCTGAGACTCGATAGTTACTTGTGGAGTACCGCCAATCACACAACAAATTTCCATTAATTTCGCCTCGCAGAAGCGCTGATTGTTCGGGCTTGAACCGTCGCGCGCCATGCGCTACACCGGCCGGCATGAAGCACGTCGTTACCGTCCTGTTCCTTGCAGTCCTTGCGTTGCCGGATGCGAATGCCGAAGTATGGTCGGTGGTTTCCCCCAATGGCGCGCTCAAGGCGCAAATTTCGGACACGCCGGCGCTGACGGTGAGTGTGGACCATTACGGGCAGGTGGTCATCGCGCCGTCGCCTGTCGGCATCCAATTGCAACGTGGCGGGATGCTGCCGGGGGCGCTCAAACCGGTGGCGACGCACCACGCGCAAATTGACGAGACCTATCCGATGGTGACAGGCAAGCGCAGCCAATGCCGCAATCAAGCCAACGAGGTGGTGATCGATTTTGGCGCGGACAAGGCGGTCACTTTCAGGCTGATTGTGCGTGCCTACAACGAGGGGGTTGCCTATCGCTATCACATTGCCGGATCCGGCGAAGACACGGTGCTCGGCGAAGCGTCCGGTTTCCGCCTGCCACCGGCGGCCAAGGGCTGGTTCGCCGCCTATTCCTACTGCTACGAATCCAACTACACCGCGCGTCCTAACTGGTCAGGCTTCACCGGTGACATCCAGGTGCCCGCGCTGTTTCAGACTCCCGAGAACCAATGGGTGTTGCTGACCGAGGCCGCGGTCGATGGCACGTATGCGGGCGCGCGCTTGCATATCGCCGAGGCGGCGTCGGGGTTGCTGCATTTCCGCTTGGAAGGCCAAGCGACGGCCGTCCTGCCGTGGAGCAGTCCGTGGCGCGTGGCGATGGTCGGCGACACCCTCAAGCCGTTGGTGGAGTCCACGCTGGTGAATGACCTCAGCGCGGCCGCGAAAATCGCCGACACGAGCTGGATTCAGCCCGGCGCGGCGAGCTTCCCCTGGCTGACCGGCCCCGACACTAACAACACGAGCTTGGCGCGCATGAGCCAGTTTGTGGATCTGGCGGCCGCGATGGGCTGGGCCTGGATTGAATTCGACAATGCGCTGGCGCTGGGCAACCAGACGGCGGATCCGCCTGAAAAGTGGATGGCTTGTGCGTGGATTCCCGAGTTGGTCGCCTACGCCAAGCGCAAGGGGGTGGCGGTTTACGGTTGGGATCATTGGAAAAACCTCGATACTCCGGCGAAGCGCGAGCACATCCTGGGGTGGCTTGCGGCCACAGGGTTCAAGGGCATCAAGGTGGACTTTCTCGACAGCGACAGCCAGCGGCTGTACCGGTTTCGCGATGACATCGCGCGGGCCTGTGCGGAGCACAAGCTGATGCTCAGCTATCATGGCGACGTCACCCCGCGCGGGTTGCAACGCACCTGGCCTAACATAGCCAGCCACGAAGGCGTGAAGGGCGAGGAATACTATCTGTTTTCCGACAGTCCTCCGGGACCCGCGGCCAATGTGAACCTGGTTTTCACCCGCAACATCCCGGGCTCGATGGACTACACGCCTGCCGCCTTTGATCTGCCAGGTGCCAAACAGAGTCCGCGCCTAACCAGCAATGCCCACGAAATGGCCTTGGCCGTGGTGTTTGAGTCCGGTTGGCAGGGGCTGGGCGTCAATCCCGAGAGCGCGAAGGGTCCCGGCGAGCAGGCCTTGGGATTTCTCAAGAATCTACCGGGTGCGTGGGACGATATTCGTTTTCTCGGCGGGCAGCCGGACGGGTTTGCGGTGGTCGCCCGGCGCAAGGGCAAGGACTGGTGGATTGCGGGCATCAACGCCGCCACCCCGCGCCGCATCAGCTTCACGCCCGATTTCCTCAAGCCCGGCAGCCATGCCACCTCGCTCTATCAGGATGACGCCGCCACGGCCCAGGCCCCGCCGCTGCAAACCCGCGTGGCCGTGACCCCGGTCACGCTGGATCCAACCCAGCCGTTCACGGTCAACCTGCCGGCCAACGGCGGCTTCGGGATCAGGCTATCTAACAGCGCGCGGGACCCTATTCGGTGAGGATCACCCGCACCCGGCAGAAATGCACCGGGTCGTTAGCCGCAAAAGTGAGGGTGCGCCGCAAGTAGCCGGGCACGGCGGGGTCAAATGCCGCATCCGCCAGTGTGGATCCGGGCGGCGGCGTGAGGCTCCAGGAGCCGGTCGCCAGCGTTGCGGAAAACTCCACGGCATAGGTCAAGCCGCGCGCCGCCGCATCCCCGCGCACCGGCAAGCTCAACGTGGCGACACCCGCATCGACCGTCAGCACCGGCAACAGCAGCGCCCCGCCGGAGGTCATGGCGCGCGAGGCCACCGCCGGATCCCCGCCACAGGCGTATTCCAACAAATTCGGGAGGCCATCGCCATCGGGGTCGGCGGCGTGGTCCTCGTTGGACAATCCCATGGCCCATGCGCTGTAGGACGGGGCGAGCTCCAACGGATAGACCGGGGTCATTTGATAACCGTCGGCCGCCATCGCGGCGTTGAGTTTGGCGATATAGTGCGGGACAAAAGTGTCGTAGTTGAAGCGCGTGGTGGCATTGGCATCGATTGTGATGTGAGTGCCGAGAAGTGCCGGGGTGCCGCCGACCATGGCGAAGGAGGGACTGCCCGAATCGCCGATCTCGAGATAGACGTCATCCTGGCTTCCCGAGGCTATCAGATAGTCAAAGCGCAGCAGGCGCGTGTTGGGAAGATCATTCACGACATAATCATCGAACATGGCAAGCACCCCGGTTCCCGCCTTGGTTTGCCAGCCGAAAACGGTGAGCGGGGTGCCGATGTAGGCGGATTCAACCCCGAGGTTGAGATAGGGAAAAAACGTGACTTTGTCCGCGGCAAGCAACGGGCCGGACAGCGTCACCAGCGTCAGGTCGGTATTTTGGTTAGAGGTGTTGGGGATCGGGGTCAGGTGTGTGACGCTGCGCTCCACGGTCACGCCATCGCTGTTGAGAAAGCGCATGACGGTTCCCGGCAACGGTTGATAGTGCGTGGCGCACACCAGATGCAGCGGCGACACCAGCGCAAACTGCCGGCAGTAAGGCACGTCATCCCGGGCCCAGGCGACCCCGGAAAATTGGTGGCTCGGATACCATGCGGTGGCATTCCATGCCGGGGTGGCGGGAAACCCAGTGAACCGGTCATGGCGCGCTGCCACATAATTGCGATGCTGCATGGCCCACGAGGCAGTGGCCAGGCTGAGCAGGAGTCCGGTGGCCACAGGCAGGGCGGAAAGACTAGGCAGGCTCATGGCTGACAGGGGTTGGGGCTATCCCTCGCCCGGTGGGGTGACGACGACGACGTGATCGACGCCATGTTTTGAAAACTCCTCCCAGTAGCGTTTTTCCCAAGCGGCGGTGCGGGCGCGGCGTTTCTCTTCGGTGAGTTTTTCCCACGCCTGCAGGCCGATGGCGCGGACCAAATCCCGGTCCGACAAGCGGATGGCCAATTCATCCCAAAAACTTTCGTTGCGAAACTCATCGTAGCATTCGTGGTAAAACAGGCCTTCCTCCACCTCCGGTTTCACTTGGAAGCGCTGGTTTTCCTCATTGAACTCAATCCAACTGGCCAATCCGGCATGGCCCGCCCGCTCCAGGATTTTACTCTCGAGCGCTTCGAAAGCGGCCACCTGGACATCTGCGGATTCCTTTTGATTCCACGATGCGACGTTGGACGCGAGGCAGACCATTTCCACCAGCGTTGCGAGTTCTTGATCCGATAGGCGCAAATGCATTTGTGACGGAAACCAACCACCTTTAGGGGTGGATCGCAAGCCCGCAACACTCCGGGCTTGATTTCTTGCGGCCCATGGCCATGGTCAGCGCCCGCAGCACGAGTAGCTCAGCGGTAGAGCAACCGGTTTACACCCGGTCGGTCGGCGGTTCGATCCCGTCCTCGTGCACCCGGTTGCACGCGCGAGCTAATTTGCGGCCGGGGAGGATCTTGGCTTGGCGTGGAGGCGGCAATTTGCCATGACGTCCCCATGCGAGTGTTGCCCCTGTTCCTGTGTTTGGCGGTGTTATCGGTCACGGCCGTGGCGGAGCCGTTGTCATCGGCTGACCGCGAAACGCTGCTGGACAGTCTCAAAAAACTGCGCGGGACCGTCACCGAGCGGACGGATGCCCGGTTTCGCGCGGCGGTTACGGCCTATCGCAGCGCCATGCTCAGTGAGAGTGCGGCCGTCGAACTCTATCTGAAATGCGTGGAGAAGGCGAACTTTGACGACCTGCACAAGAAAGCCGCGGAGTTCCGCGAGTGGAAAAAGAAGGAGGATGCCCGGATTTCCGAACCCAGCATGCACCGCGCGTTGATGCATCAATTGCGCTGGCTGGTCCTCACCTTGCAGGCGGCATCCGAAAAGGCCGATCTCGAAAAACTCGCCCCTGAAGGGCAGCAGGTCATCGACGATCTGTTCAATGATGGCGCCACACTCGCCACCCAACAGGAACTGCTGCGCCAACAGGTCACCCACACGGTTTTTGCGCGGGCCTACAAGATTGACGCGGTCAAGCTGGAAGCCTGGCCGCTCTCGCCGTTGGAGCTCGGCGCGTTTTACGAGCAAGTCCAGTTTCCGCTGTGCCGCACCTCCGGCGACCTCAAGGCATTGCGGGCCTGCTGGATGAAGCGCATCCACCAGGAAGGCTTGCTCTATGAACCGCTCGCCGCCAAGAGCAAAGGCAACGGCCGCAGCATCGCCCCGGAAGCCAGTCGTCCGCCAACCCTTGAAAAATTCCTCACCGAAACCCAGCCGGAACTCCAATGGCAGATGGAAGTCGACTTGTTTCATTGCGGCGATCAGCGCGCCGCGGCGGTGCGCATGATCGCCCACATTGAAAACCACCTCACCCACAGCCGGGCCCGCCAGTGGAGCGATGAATTCAAGGCCTTGCTCACCCCGTCGCCGTCGCTGGCTCCCGTGACGCCTGTGGCTCCCAAGCCGGCTGAGGCCAAGCCCAAGCCGGCGCCATGACGCGGTTTTCAGGATGAACCGCCACGCGATTCGGGGGCTGGCGGAAAAATTTTCCGTGCCACGGCGGCCGATTCATGGTTTCACAGGTGCGTCCATGACCGCCGCCGCCATCCGCCAGAGCTTCCTCGATTTTTTCCGTGAACAGCAGCACACCCTTGTGCCGTCCGCCTCGCTGCTGCCGCAGTCGCCCGGCTTGCTGTTCACCAATGCCGGGATGAACCCGTTCGTGCCGTATTTCCTCGGCGTCGAAAAGGCCCCATACAATCCGCCGCGCGCCGCCGACACCCAGAAATGCATCCGCGCCGGCGGCAAGCACAACGACCTCGAGGACGTCGGCTACGACACCTATCATCACACGTTTTTTGAAATGTTAGGCAACTGGTCGTTCGGCAACTACTTCAAGCGGGAGGCCATCTCCTGGGCATGGGAGCTGGTGGTCGAACGCTGGGGGCTGCCCGCCGACCGCCTCTATGCGTCCGTCTATGCCCCCAAGCCCGGCGACCCGGGTGAGTTTGACCAGGAATCATGGGACCTGTGGGCCGCCTTGTTCCGCGCCAAAGGCTGCGACCCCGCCATCCACATCGTCCATGGCAGCGTCAAGGACAACTTCTGGATGATGGGTGAAACCGGCCCCTGCGGCCCCTGCTCCGAACTTCATGTCGATCTAACACCGGACGGCAAGTCCCAGGGCCAGCTCGTCAACAACGACTCCGACCTCTGCATCGAGATCTGGAACCTCGTCTTCATCCAATACAACGCCGAGGCCGATGGCAGCTTCCGCGAGTTGCCAGCCAAGCATGTGGATACCGGCATGGGCTTCGAGCGTGCCTGCTCGATCATCCAGGGCACCAAGGGCTTCACCGATTTTTCCACCAAGCCTAGCAACTACGCCACCGATGTTTTCCAACCGTTGTTCCGCAAACTCGAGGAGCTGAGTGGCAAGACCTACGTCAACATCTATCCGGCGCCAGGCGCCGACCGCGCGCTGTTTGCCGACGAGCTGAAAACGGCCATCGCCTTCCGCGTCATCGCCGATCACCTGCGCACGCTGTCGTTCTCCATCGCCGATGGCATCCTGCCCGGCAACAACGGCCGCAACTACGTGTTGCGCCGCATCCTGCGCCGCGCGGTGCGTTACGGCCGCCAGCTCGGCTTCTCCGGCGACAAGCCGTTCTTCGGCGCGCTGGTCGAGACCCTGGTCGCGCAAATGGGCGACGTGTTTCCGGAATTGTTAGTCCGCCGCGACGCCATCCGCCAAACACTTGAACAAGAGGAAGCCAGCTTCAACCAGACGCTGGACCGCGGCCTCAAGCGCTTCGAGGAGGCGCTGGGGAACGTTGCTTTGGGGAACGTTGCTTTGGGGAACGTTTCTTCGGGGAGCGTTTCTTCGGGGAGCGTTACTACGGGGAACGTTACTACGGGGAGCGCCGGCGTCCCGCCGGCTGATTCCGGCATCCTGCCGGAATCCTCGGAAAAGACCGCCTCAGGTACACTTCCCGAAACGAGCACCCTTGAATCAGAAGGCGCGCTCTATTCCAAACCCCACGGCCTTCCTCACTTCGAGCGCCCATGGGGCAAATACCTTCTAACCGTCACTACCCGGGAGCGCCAGGTCCTTTCCCCCCAGGCCCGTCAAATCACCCTCGATGCGATCCAACATTTCCACGGGTCCCGCTACATCCTCTTTGCCGCGGTGGTCATGCCGGACCATTTCCATCTGCTCATCGAGCCGCAACCCAAGGTGTATGATGCCGACGGCCATCCGATCTTCTGGGAGCTCGGCGAATTGATGCACTCCATCAAATCGTTCACCGCCAAGGAAATCAACAAAGCCGTGGGTGCCACGGGATCCGTTTGGGAACGCGACTATCATGATCGTCTGATCCGCTCGGATTCTGATTTCGGTGAGAAATTCGAGTACATCACCACCAATCCCCAGCGCTCCGGCCTCACCAAGGAGGGGGCCTATCCGTTTGTTTGGTCGCGGGGCTGGAGCGAAACTTCCATTGCAGAGTTGCGGTCGGGGAGCGCCGGCATCTTGCCGGCATCCTCGCAAAAATCCGCCTCAGGAGCACATCCCACCGCTGCCGGCGCTTCGCAACATCTTCCGAGTCATGGGCAGGATGCCCATGACAGCCGGCGGGACGCCGGCGCTCCCCATCAACTCTCCGGCGACGTTGCCTTCGAACTCTATGACACCTTCGGCTTTCCGGTTGATCTAACGGAATTGCTGTGCGCCGAGCGCGGCCTCAAGGTGGATATGCCCCGCTTTGAGAAATTGATGGACCAACAGCGCGACCGCGCGCGAGCCGCGCAAAAATCCACGGTGGTGCGGGCGTTGGATATTGCCACCGAAGCGGTCACCGGGTTTGTTGGCTTTGAGGCCGATGCGGTTGAGGCCGCCATCCTTGAAGTCCATGCGCAGGAGGACGCGTGGTTCATCATCACCGACCAGACGGTCTTTTACGCTGAAATGGGCGGCCAGGCCGGCGATAGCGGATGCCTCGTGATCGATGGGGCCGAAGTTCCCATCACCGGCGTCCAACAAATCGGCAGGGCCCGCGCCCATATCGTATCTCAAATTTCAGATTTCAAATCTCAGATTGCCCCCGGCGCCAAGGTCGTCCTGCGGCTGGACACCGCGCGCCGGCGCCCGATCGAAGCCCACCACACGGCCACCCATCTGCTCCATTGGGCGCTGCACGAAGTGGTGTCCAAGGATGCCGCCCAGCAAGGGTCGTCGGTCGATGAGAACCGGCTGCGCTTCGACTTCAACAGCGGCGCGGTCACCGCCGGGCAAGTCGCCGCGATGGAGGAAATGGTCAACGCCGCCATCAAGGCCGATGAGCCGGTGTCATGGACCGAGGTCAAACACGCCTCTATCAAAAACCGCGCCGACATCATGCAGTTCTTCGGCGACAAATACGGCGACACCGTGCGCGTCGTGCAGATCGGTGGCCAACCTAACAATCTTGACGGTTACTCGATGGAGCTCTGCGGTGGCAGCCACGTCCGCCGCACCGGCCAGATCGGACTGTTCAAGATCAAGAGCGAAGGCGCGATTGCCTCCGGCGTGCGCCGCATCGAGGCGGTCTGTGGCGAAGCCGCCTGGGGCCACCTCAACGAGATGGTCGAAAAATGGGACCACGACCTCAAGGCCGCCACCGCCAAATTGCACGCGGCTAACGAAAAGCTCGCCGCCCTGGGCGAAGACCCGGTCATGGTCCATGAGTTTCCCCACATCATGAGCGCCATGCTCGTCGAGCGCGCCGACATCGCCCAGCTCAACGCCACCTTCGCCCACGGCCTACGCACGCTCGAGGAAACCAGGGACGCCGCCATCGAGGCCGAAAAACGCCTCAAGAAAATCCAATCCTCGCAAGCGGCGCGCCTCGCCGATGAGGCGCTCGCCGAGTTGATTGCCAGAGGCGAGCCGATCATTGCCAGCTTCGAGGCCGATGCCGCGTTGCTGCAGGAACTCCAGAACGGCCTGAAGAAGAAAAACTTCGCCGGCCCCGCCCTGCTCATCGTTGATGACGGCGACAAGCTCCACCTCGCCACCCACTGCGGCAGCGCCGCTCTAACAGCCGGACTCAAGGCCGGCGACCTGTTGCGCGATCTGGCCGCCCTCGCCGGCGGCAAAGGCGGCGGCAAGCCCGACCAAGCCCGCGGCGCCGCGCCGGACCGCAGCCAAATCGCAGCCATCAAAGCCGCCGCCGCCGCCAGGTTTTAACCTGAAGAGGAAAATGAACCGCAGAGTAACGTGGACGCGCTAAGGAGCCACCACATTGCCTCGCTGCGCTCGCCCTCCGGGCAGCCTATGGCTGGCTATCTCCGCTGCGCTTCGGTTCCTGTGGTGGTGGCGGAAGCATGGTGCATGAGTGTGCGCCGAGGGCGCTGCTCATGGGTGGTCCTTCCACCCGACGACAGGAATGTCGTCGCTCCTTAAACATGACACCAGCGGGGCCTAGTTAGGTTTAAGCCAACGAGGCGGCACCGCTGCCTAGCCGGCATCAGCCAGCACGGTCTTGAAGCGGGCGTAGGCGCTTTCCCAGGCGCCGGTGTCGTTCGGCGTGAAGGTCCGGAAATCAAACGACTTGCGGATCAACTCGCGGCCCGCCTGATAGTCCGGCAGGTGGCCGGTGCCGATCATCTGGGTGATGAGGTTGCCGCAGGAGGTGGCTTCCACCGGCCCGGCAATCACCTCGATGCCCAGCGCATCCGCCGTCGCCTGGCTCAACAATTCGTTTTTGATGCCGCCGCCACCGGCGTGGAGGCGTGCGAAGCGCCGGCCGGTGAGCGCACAGAGGCGTTCGTAAACGACGCGGTACTTGAGGGCGAGCGACTCGGTGGCGACGCGCAGGATGGTGCCCTTTTTGTTAGGCACGACCTGACCGGTGCGTTGGCAATAGGCGCGGATTTTCTCCGGCATGCCGCCCGGGCTGGCAAACGTCGGGTCATCCGGATCGATGAAGGCGGTGAACGCTTCGGCCTCCTTGGCGAGTTCGTCGATGCCGGCGTAATCGAGGTCGTCGCCATCGAGCGCCCACTGGCGTTTGCATTCCTGGATCAACCACTGGCCGCAGATGTTTTTCAAAAACCGGACGGTGCCGGCCACGCCCAGTTCGTTGCAGAACCCGAGCTCGAATGCCTGGGCGTCGGTGATCGCGCGGGGTGACTCTATGCCCATGATCGACCAGGTGCCCGACGACAGCCACAGGTTGTCGTCGCCGCTCATCGGGATGCCGGCCACGGCCGACGCGGTGTCGTGGCAGGCAGTGGCCAGCACCGGGATGCCGGCCGCGCCGGTGGCCGCCACCACCTCGTCGCGCAAGGGACCCAACACCGTGCCGGGTGCCACCACTTCCCCGAAAATGCGCTTGGGCAGCCCCAGCGCCGCGATCACCTCCCACGCCCAGTCGCCGGTGCGCGGGTCCAACAACTGTGAGGTCGACGCAATGGTGCGTTCGACCGCCTGCCGGCCGGTGAGCCAATACGCCAGCAAATCCGGCATGAACAACAAGCGGCTGGCATTGGCCAGCGCCGGACTATTGTGGCGCGCCTCGGCCAACAGGTGCAGCGAGCTGTTGTAGAAATTGGTCTGGACCCCGGTGTGTTGATAGATCTGGGCCGCCGGCAGCAACCCGTGCATCACCTCCGCCATCCCTTCAAACCGCGGATCACGGTATTGGTGGGGCATGCCTAACAAACCACCGCGCTCGTCCAGCAGTCCGAAATCGCAGCCCCAGGTGTCGATGCCGATGGAGACGATGCGCTCGCCATAGCGCTCGACCGCGCGGCGCAGGCCTTCGAGGATTTCGCGGTACAGGCCGATGGCATTCCAGAACGAACCGCCCGGCAGGTCGGTGCCCGGGTTGTCGAAGCGATGCACTTCCTCCAGATAGATTTTGGTGAAATCCGTCTTGGCGGCCATCACCCGGCCGCTGCCTGCGCCCAAATCCACGGCGAGAAATACTTTTTTCATATGATAGGTGGCTGAATTGCGGGGCGCAGCCTGCCCCATTCCCGCGGGATTTGCAACCGGGAATCCGGCACGTCACCCGCGCCGCACTTCCACGCCTTTGGCCTCCAGCGCCTCGGTGAATGCGGGGTCGGCCGCGGCATCGGTGATGAGGCAACTCAAATTGGCCACCTCGGCGAAGAAGAACGCGGATTTCTGGCCGAGCTTCGAGGCATCGGCGAGCATCACCACATCCACGGCACCGGCGATGACGCGTTCCTTGAAGGCGGCCTGGCGCGAATTGCGTTCGCTCACGCCGCGTTCAAGGTGCAAACCGTTGCCGGAAAAAAACATCCGGTGGATGTTGAAGCGTTTGAGCGAGTTCTCCGCGATGAGTCCGATGAAGGAGCGCGAGCGCGCGTCAAACGCCCCGCCGGTGCAGATCAGGTCCAGATTCGGCCGGTCGGCCAAGGCCGTGACCACATTCAGCGCATTGGTCAGCACCGTCAGCGGCACGTCCGGCAGGAATTCGGTGAGGGTGAGGACGGTCGAGCTGGCATCCAGGAAAATCGTTTCATTGGCTTGGATGCGGCTGGCGGCAAGGCGGGCAATGGCCAGTTTCTCCTCGCGCCGCACCGCCTGGCGTTCATTGAACGGCTGTTCTTCCTTGATCCGTTCCGGCCGGCTCGCCCCGCCGTGGATGCGGATCAACTCCCCGCGGTTCTCCAGCACTTCGAAGTCCTTGCGCACCGTCTCATCCGTCACCCCCAGCCGCGTGGCCGTGTCGGTCGTCCGCAACGACCCCGCTCCATTCAGAAGATCCAAAATCCGGCGTTGACGATCGATGGCGAGCATAATTTTATGGTTTTTCTGTGTTTTTTTGGGAATTATTGGGATTTTAGTTGACGGGTCAAGAAAATAGCCTAAAAAACGCTCACCGATGGCTGCCCCAACTCCTCCGTCCCCCCCCCGCGCGATCGTGGAACACCTCGTTCGCGAGCAAGTCTATGGCCGCTTAGGTCTGCCGCTGCCTGCGGCGGCGAAGGCCCCCAACGCGTTGCTGGTCAACATCTCGGCGCGCCATTGTCACCTGACGCAGGCGGCGGTGGAGGCGTTGTTTGGTCCCGGCCACCAGCTCACGCCGATGAAGTGGCTCTATCAAGAAGGCCAATACGCCGCCAAAGAATCCGTCACCCTGATCGGCCCGCGCAGCCGGGTGATCTCCAACCTGCGCATTCTCGGTCCCTGCCGCAATTTGAACCAAGTGGAGCTGGCCTACACCGATGCCATCGCCCTCGGCTTTGACATCCCGGTGCGCATGTCCGGCGAAATTGGCGGCACGCCCGGCTGCATGCTGATGGGGCCGCACGGGTATTTCCAACTCGACGAAGGGGTCATCCGCGCCCAACCCCACGTGCACATGCGCCCGGATGATGCCGCCTATTACCGGGTCAAGCACCTCGACATCATGAAGCTCAAGGTCCACGGCCCGCTGGCCATGACCTTTGACAAGCTGGTGGTGCGCGTCGATCCGTCCTTCAAGCTCGAAGTCCACATCGACACCGATGAAGGCAACGCCTGCGGACTCAAGTCCGATACCTTCTGTGAACTCGTCCGCTGATAGAAAATCTCAAATTTCAAATCTGAAATCTCAAATCTCCAACTCCACCCCAACCAACACCCCCCCATGAGCACTGCACTCGGCATGATCGAAACCAAAGGCTACGTCGGAAGCGTCGAAGCCACCGACGCGATGGCCAAAGCCGCCAACGTCCAACTCGTAAGTCAAATCCAAATCGGCGGCGGCTTCATCACCGTCATCGTCAAAGGCGACGTCGGCAGCGTGAAAGCCGCGGTTGACGCCGGCGCGGACGCCGCCGGCCGTGTCGGCGAACTCGTCGCCTGCCACGTCATCGCCCGCCCGCATCCCGAGCTGCTGAGCCAGTTCGGCCTCGCCTGAGACCAATCTAACAACAATCAATCAGCAACCTCACACCATCATGGCCAAACAAGCAATCGGCATCATTGAAACCAAAGGTTTCATCGCACTCATCGAAGCCTCGGACGCGGCGCTCAAAGCCGCCGACATCAAAATGACGGGCTGGGAAAAGATCGGCTCCGGCCTGGTCACCGGCTTTTTCACCGGCGACGTGGCGGCGGTCAAAGCCGGCCTGGATGCGGCGGCGGCCGCCGCTTCCAACCTCGGCACCGTCACTTCCGTGCAAGTCATTCCGCGTCCCCACGACGACCTGTCGAAGCTGGGCGCGTGGATGGGTTGAGGCTGCGCCAGTTAAGGGTTAATGGTTAAGTGTTATTAGGGTGCAACCCGATAACAAATGACCTCTAACATATAACTAAAATCATGCTCATCCTCGTCGCCAACCTTGGCTCGACCTCTTTCAAATACCGGCTCTTCCGCATGGCGGAGCAGGGTGGGGAAGTGATTGCCAAGGGGGCCTACGAGCGGGTGACGGACTACGCCACGGTGATTGATGAGGCGCTGGTCACGTTGCAGCGCGATGGCATCATTGCCAGCGCGGATGACATCGATGCCGTGGGTTTCAAGACGGTGCTGGGCAAGGATTTGAGCGGCTGCGTGATGGCCGGGCCGGAGGTGATCGCCGCGCTCGACGGCTTCACCGCCGTGGCTCCCGCGCACAATCCGCCGTATGCCGCGGGCATCCGCCAGTTCGCCAAATCGCTGCCCAAGGCCCGCCTCGTGGCGCTGTTTGAGACCGCCTTCTATCAATGGACCACGGAGGCCTCCGCCACCTATGCGGTGCCGCGGAGTTGGCGGGACATTGGCATCCGGCGCTATGGGTTCCACGGTGCCAGCCACAAATTCATTGCCGAGCGCTCCGCGGAGTTGTGCGGCCGCGAGGAGGTTGCGCAAATCGCGCGCCGCCTCTATCTGGATGGACCGCAGGCGGTTGCCGCTGCGCCCCTGCGCGTGGTGTCCTGTCATCTGGGCGGATCGAGTTCGGTCACCGGCATACGCAACGGCGTGGCCATCGGCACCAGCATGGGCTTCTCCCCGCAGAGCGGAGTGCCGCAAAACAACCGCGTCGGCGATTTGGATTCCGGCGCCATCCCCTACGCCATGCGCACGCTTGGCCTCACCCTCGATGAGGCCGAACGCCAGCTGACCAAGGCCTCCGGATTGTTAGGATTGTCCGGGGTTTCCAATGACATCCGGGACATCTATGCGGCCGCCGCCGCCGGCAATGCGGAGGCGCAACTGGCGCTGGACACGCTGGTCCACTCGATCCGGCATTGGACCGGGGCCTTTCATTTCGAACTGGGCGGGCTCGATGCCCTGGTCTTCACCGCCGGCATTGGCGAAAACGGGCCGATCGTCCGCGCCGCCGTCTGCAAAAACCTCGAACCCTTCGGCATCCATCTCGATGCCGCCAAAAACGCCGCCTGCGCCGGCCGCGAGGCCGTCATCAGCACCGACGCCTCCCCCGTGAAAATCCTCGTTATCCCCGCGAATGAGGAACTGGTTCTCGCCCGCGAGGTGTTCCGCAAACTCTCCTGATAGAAATCAAACCATCTCCAACCAAACCTCACACCCACCAAATACCACCATGGCCAAACAAGCAGTAGGACTCCTGGAAACCCGCGGCCTCGCCTGCCTCGTCGTCGGCGTTGACGCTATGCTCAAATCCGCAAACGTCGAACTCCTCGGCCCGATGAAACAAGTCGGCAGCGGCTTGTGCAATGCCGTCGTTGCCGGCGATGTCGCCGCGGTCAAGGCCGCGATCGACTCCGGTGCGGCGATTGCCGCGGGCATTGGCGAAGTGGTCAGTGCCCATGTCATCGCCCGTCCCGACGAGGCGATTGACGGTGTGCTGCCCAAGGAAGCCGCCCGCGCGCCGCGCAAGTAACCCCGCAGGAGGTTGTTAGGGAAGCCGTGGCACCTCCGCCGCGGCTCATCCCTGATAACTCATCACCCATAACACCACCACCCCATGTTCCTAGCGGAAGTCATCGGACAGGTTGTCGCCACCAAAAAGGACGAGCTCATGGTCGGCAGGAAACTGCTGCTGTTGCGGCCCAAGTTGGTGGACGACAAGGACCCGTCGAAATTCAAGGACGGCCAGAACACCATTGTCGCCATCGACACCGTGGGTGCCGGGGAAGGTGAATTGGTCTTGTTCTGTCAGGGCAGTTCCGCGCGCAACGCGCAGGGGCTCAAGAACATCCCGGTGGATGCCGCCATCGTGGCCATCATCGACCGCGTCGAAGTCCAGGGCAAAACCCTCTACAAAGGGGGGTGAGGCCGGAGATTGCGATGAAGTTCGGAGGAATTGAACCACTGATAACACTGAAAACCACTGAAGACACTGATTGGATAAAGGTTGATGATGAACGGAACTTGAGATGAAGTTCGGAAGAATTGAACCACTGATGCCACTGAGAACCACTGAAAGCACTGATTGAATGAAGGCTTATGATGAACTGCAATATCCGCACGCTGATCTGACGGAAAAGATCATTGCTGCGGCAAAGACGGTTCATGGAGCCATGCGTCCGGGATTGGACGAGAAATTATATGAGCGTGCCATGTGTATTGAGTTAGCGGAGCGCGTCATTCCATTCAGTTTGCAGCAGGCCTTTCCCGTCACCTACAAGTCTCACTACATTGGCGATCTCATCCCGGATTTAATTGTTGATGACCGTGTGATAGTCGATCTCAAGGTGGTTGAAGGATTCAACGACACTCACATCGCCCAGATGCTCGGCTATCTGAATATCACCAATCTTGAAATCGGTCTGTTACTCAACTTCAAATACACCAACCTTCAAATCAAACGTATAGCCAATCTCAAAACCCCTCAGTGACATCAGTGGTTTTCAGTCTTCTCAGTGGTAAAAATTCCCCGCCCCACCCCAAACCTCCCGCACCACTCCCCCCCAAAAAATCAGTGACCTCAGTGGTCCTCAGTCTTCTCAGTGGTAAAAAATATCCGCATCACCCAATTCTCCCGAATTCCTATCAGTGGTTCAATTTTCCCGCCTACCCCTATGAGTCTCAATCAAGATCAAATCAAAGTCATCGTTGAAAGCGTGCTGTCCCGCTTGGTGCTCAAGGACGCCGGGGCCCCGATGGTGGCGGCACCCGCGGCCAAGCCGGACTGTGGTTGTGCCAACGGCGCGTCCAAGGCGGCCGGCGGCGGCAAGCTGGGCGTGTTCAGCTGTGTGAACCGTGCGGCGGAAGCGGCCAATGATGCGCATCAGCAACTGCGCAAGCTCGGGGTGGCGGGCCGCGCCAAGGTCATTGAGATTGTCAAGGGCATGGCCGTGGCCAATGCCGAGTCCTGGGGCCGCTTCGAGATGGAGGAGACCAAGATCGGCCGCGTGGATCACAAGATTGCCAAGTTGCTCATCACCAAGGATGTGCCCGGCACCGAATGGTTGCACCCGGATGCCTTGAGTGGCGACGGCGGCATCACGCTCGAGGAATACGCGCCCTTCGGCGTGATCGGGGCGATTCTGCCCGTCACGCATTCGGTGCCGACCCTGACCGGCAACGTCATCAGCATGGTGGCCGGGGGCAACACGGTTGTGTTCAACCCGCATCCGGGCGGGGCGCGCAGCGCAGCCATGGCCGTGCGCGCCTACAACGAGGCGATCGTGCGCGCCATCGGCATCGACAACATCATCACCACGGTTGAACAACCGTCGTTAGAGTCGTTTGACCTGCTGTGCAAGAACCCGCTGGTGGCTTTGTTAGCCATCACCGGCGGGCCGGCGGTGGTCAATGCCGCGATGAAATCCGGCAAGCGCGCCATTTGTGCGGGTCCCGGCAATCCCACGGTGGTGGTGGATGAAACGGCGGACATTGCCAAGGCCGCGCGCCACATCATTGAGGGTGCGGCGTTTGACAACAACCTGCTGTGCATCGGTGAAAAGGCCGTGTTTGTGCTGGGCTCGGTATTCAAGCGTTTCTGTGAGGAACTTGAGAAAGCCGGCGCCGCCCGCCTCAACTCCCAACAACTCGAAAAGCTCAGTGCCGCCGCCTTTACCTACAAACCGGGCGATGGCGGGTGCTCGCATCCGGTGCTCAACCGCACGCTGGTGGGGGCGGATCCCGCCAAGCTTGCCGAGCATGCCGGC
This sequence comes from Akkermansiaceae bacterium, assembly GCA_903826205.1. GTDB lineage: Bacteria > Verrucomicrobiota > Verrucomicrobiia > Verrucomicrobiales > Akkermansiaceae > Luteolibacter. Next base: position 7,439 of record CAIKDP010000439.1, on the reverse strand, counting down.
GCCTCCATTCCCTCCAACACGCAACTGTTGTTCGCCGAGACCGACGCGGATCACGCGTTTGTGCAGGAAGAACAGATGATGCCGATGCTGCCCATCGTACCGGTGCCGGACTTTGTCACCGCCGTGCGCGAAGCCAAGCGGGCCGAACACAACTACAGGCACTCCGCCATCATCCACACCAAGGACGTCGATCACATGACCTACATGGCCAAGGAAATGGACACCACCATCTTTGTCAAAAACGGTCCGTCCGTCGCCGGCCTCGGCCTCGGCGGTGAGGGCTATCTTTCCTACTCGATCGCCACCACCACCGGCGAGGGCATCACCACTCCCAAAACCTTCACCCGCATCCGCCGCTGCGTGCTCGTCGAAAACCTGCGGATTATTTAAAGACACAAGATCGGTCGGATCCGGCCGATCCGACCGATTTTTTTTCCACTATCAACTTATAACCCCTAACTGATAACTCTTCCCACCTCATGATCCTCGCCCAAGTTGTTGGCCATGCCGTCAGCAGTCACTCGCACTCCTCACTCAAGGGATGCGGGTTGCTGTTGTGCCAACCGCTGGACGCCGCGCACAGGTTGACGGGCGCACCGATGGTGGCGATTGATCTGTTTGGCGCGGGGCTGCACTCCAAGGTTTTCGTTTCCACCGATGGCCTCGGCGCCCGCCATATCGTCCATGACGATTCCTCTCCCATCCGCAACTTCATCCAAGGCGTCATCGATTAAGGCACAAGATCGCTTCTGTTTGCCCCAATAACCCATAACCCCTAACTAATAACTCTTCTCCCCCATGCGTGTTGCCCAAGTCATCGGTCGTGTGACCCTCAGCCTGCAAGACCCGTCCTTCAAGGGCGGGCGCTGGTTGCTGGTCAATCCGCTGGATGCCGGGCAATTCAACGGCGCCTGCCACAAGCCGCCGGCGTTGTCCGCGCAACACACCCTCATTGCCTACGACAACATCGGCGCCGGGGACGGCGACATTGTCGGCATTGTCGAGGGTGCGGAAGCCACCGCGCCGTTTGCCTATCCGATTCCCATTGATGCCATCACCGTGGCCATTTTTGATTCCCTTTCATACCAACCACCCGCCGCCTAAAGCCACCAAACCAACAATCCTATGAGCAAGAAAGTATTCACCGCCGCAGATATCGAAACCTTCCTCAGGTCCGGCAAGACCGCCGCCGACCTGCCCAAGGACGTCCTCCTCACGCCTTCCGCCAAGGATCTGCTGCGTGACGGGCCCAGCTCATTGCGTGCTGGAGGTGGCACCGCCCAAGCCGTGCCAGGCACCCCGATTCTTCCCGACTACGAATACCACTGGACGCCAGGCAACGACCCGAAGACCCCGGCGGAAATCCAGGCGTTTTTCGACTCGCCCCCCATCGTCGCCATCAAGCACCGCATGGTGGACATCGGCAAACGCATGTGGGCACGCGAATACACCGATGGCAATGGCGGCAATCTAACCATCCGGGTCGGCGACAACCTGGTCCTGTGCACCCCCACGCTGGTTTCCAAAGGCTTCATGACCATGGAGCAAATGTGCTTGGTGGACATGGAGGGCAAGCAAGTGGCCGGCAAATACAAGCGCACCTCCGAGTGCATGACCCATCTCGCCATCATGAAGCGCCAGCCGAAGTGCAAGGCTTGCTGCCACGCGCATCCGCCGCACGGCACCGCCTTTGCCGTGGCCGGTGTGCGGCCTCCCACCTGCATGGTGCCGGAGGCGGATGTCTTCCTCGGTGAGATCGGCTTGGCGGAATACGGCACCCCCGGCACCCCGACCGTGGCCGACAACGTGGGCAAGATCGGCGTCGATCACATGGCCGTGCTCATGATCAATCACGGCGTCATCACCTGGGGCAAGGACGTCGAGGATGCTTACTGGAAAATGGAAAACGTCGAGGCCTTGTGCAAGGTCGTGTGGGTCGCCTCCCAACTCAACCGCGGCAAAGTCATGAGCATGACCGGCAGCCAAGCCAAGGAACTCATTGCGGTGCGCAAAAGCCTCGGCATGGATGACAAACGCGCGAGTTGGAAAGAATGCGAGTTGTGCGACAACTCCGACTTCCAACCGGGCACGGTCTGCGAGGTGCCCGCCGCCGGCGGCTCTTCTAACAATACTGTCACGCTCGACCCCGAGGCTGAGAAACTGGTCCAGGCGCTCACCGAGCAAATCCTCGCCTCGATGAGGAAATAGGTGAAAACTTCAGGCCCCGCCGCGCAGTCCGCACTTGCGCCCGGCCCGGTTTGCGCTGACACTGCCGGCCATGTTCACGCCGAAGTGGAAAAAGGAAGCCAAGCTGCTGGTCAAGGGAGCCCTCAAATTCGTCCATTACAAACGCGACCTGCTCAAGCCGGAACGCGTCGATGAGATCATGTCCCGCCGCCAGGATCTGCTCGACGCCGTCAAGGCGGGCGACCGCGCGAAATCCGACGAGGCCTCCAAACAACTGCGTGCCACCTGCGAGAACGCCCTGCCTCACGACAAGCCCCTCACTTGGTTGGAGGAAAACGTCGAGGTGATGTTTGTCGCCATCGTCATCGCCCTCGGCCTGCGCGCCTATTATCTCCAACCCTTCCGCATCCCCACCGGCTCCATGATGCCCACCCTCAACGGCATCATCGGCCACAAAGCCCCGGAAGCGTCCTGGCCCGGCTTCTGCACCCGCACCCAACAATGGTTGCTGCGCGGCCGAAGCTACGTCCGAATCGTCAACGACCGCGACCGCCAGGTCCGCTTCACCGAACGCGGCGCCGCCCTCGCCGATTACCAAATGCTGCATTTCTTCAGCCGCTCGCAACTCGAATTCCTCGATTCCAAACCGCTCACCTTGCCCGCACCACGCGCCCAAATGTTGGAAATCGGCCTGACCGAAGCCCTCCAAAGCGCCATGGCCAATGGCGGCATCCTGAAAAAGGGCACCGTCTTGTGCGAGGGTTACATCGACAGCGGCGACCTCGTGTTGGTGGACAAGTATTCCTATCACTTCCGCAAGCCCAAGCGCGGTGAGGTGTTTGTTTTCGACACCATCGACATCCGCGGGATTCATCAGGCGTCCGGCGATCAGGCCGCCGGCTCCCACTACATCAAACGCCTCTGCGGCGTCCCCGGCGATGCCCTGTCCATCCACTCCCCGAATGTCTTCAACCATGGGAAAATCCTCCAGGAGCCCGGTATCCAACGCGTGATCCAAGCCCAGGGGGCATACGCCATGAACCCTAACGGTTATGGCCTGGCGGACGCCCGCTATTCCAATGCCTACATCCGCCAGCCCGGCGACACGCTGGAACTCGCCGACCAGGCCCGGCCCGGCATGCGCGAATACGCCGCCCTTGGCGACAACACCGGCAGTTCCCTCGACTCCCGTTACTGGGGTTCGGTCAAGGAATTCAACCTGGTCGGTCCGGCGCTCTTCGCGCTCTGGCCCATCACCACCCACCACTGGGGACTGATCCACTGACGTCCGTGTCCGCCGCCTCCGATATCACCCGGCGGGCGAAGTCGAACCTGGCCTTCGCCCTCAACATCCTGCCCAAGGAGCGGCGCGAGGATGCGGGCGTTTTCTACGCCTTCTGCCGCACCATCGATGATCTGGCCGATGCGCCGGGCCTGCCGCCCGAGGCGCGCCAGGCCGCGCTCCAATCCTGGAAATGCGGCTTGCTCCATGGGTTTGCCGCCCCGGATGCCTTGCAGCAACAACTGGTCGCGCTGCGCGACCGCCACCAAATCCCTAACGAACTTCTCGGCGCCATCATCGACGGCTGTCTCATGGACCTCCATCCCCAGCGCTTCCAAACCTGGGACGACCTGTCCCATTACATCTGGAAAGTCGCCTGCGCCGTGGGCTTGGTCTCCATCCGCTTGTTTGGTTGCACCGATCCGGCCTCCGCGCATTACGCCACCACTCTCGGCCACGCCTTGCAACTCACCAACATCCTCCGCGACATCAGCGAGGACCTCGCCAACGGCGCGCGCATCTATCTGCCCCTCGACGATTTGGCACGCTTCGATTACTCCCAACAGGACCTCCTCGACCGCGTCGATGACGCGCGCTTCCTCGCCCTGATGACCCACGAAGCCGACCGTGCGGACGCGCTTTTCCGCGAAGCCGCCGCCTGCCTGCCCGCCGCCGACCGCAACGCCTTGTTGCCGGCCCGCATCATGGGGGAAATCTATCAGGTGCTGCTGGAAAACATGCGCGGCGATGGCTTCCGCGTCCTGCACCAGCGGTACAGCGTTTCCAAGGTCCGCAAACTGGCGATTCTTTCCAGGCATCTGATGGCGGTTCGTGCTTGATTCCCTGCGTATTGCTGCTTGAGTGGCGGGCGTGAACCGATGGTATTTGCTGGTGCTGTTACTCGGGCTTGGCGCTTGTGCCAGGCAACAAGAGCCCTTGGTCGTCAAGCAGTTCAAAATTCTGGACCATAAAATCGACCCCGACAGCGATCCGATGGTCCGCTGCGAAAAACAACGCCGCTTGCACGGCGCTGTCAGCATTGCCGAGCGCAACGCGCGCCTCGGCGTCTATTACACGTTGTTGTGGAACGACCCCGCGGGCGCCGGTACCGGCGATGTGGAGTTGCTCTTTGAATACCAACAAGGTGCCACCGCCAGCCTGGTCAAACGCCTGGTCAAACGCTTTAAAAGCAACGAGTCCTCCGGCGAGGTCGAATTTGCCGTTATCGGCGATGACTATGTGAAAAATGGCCGCGTCCTGGCCTGGAAAACCACCCTCCGCCGCGGCAACCGCGTCCTCGCCACCCAACAATCCCACCTCTGGCAGTGACGGCAAAACCATGGAGAGTGGTAAGGAGTTACGACATTCGTGTCGTATCTTCCTCCAAGCAAAAGAGCAGACGGGGACAGGAATGTCCCCGCTCCTTAATAGAAAGTCGTGTAAGCCGGCTTCCTTGTCCCGATAAGCAGTGGTTCATCTAACTTATTTATTTATCAGACTCCGCCGCCTGGATCCAACTTAATCTAACTTCAATGAACTCAGCCACCTTGAACATCCAATACATCGCCCGGCTCACGCTGCTCACCGGACTGCTGGCGGGCCCGGCAGGGGCCGCCGGCGAACTGCACGTGAGTCCGGCGGGCAACGACGCCAACCCCGGCACGGCGCAGCAACCGCTGGCAACTTTCGCTGCCGCGCAGAAGGCGGCCCGCCAGCAGAAGGCGACGGTCTTGTTCCATGCCGGAACGTATTATCTGCCGGAGACTGTGGTTTTCACGGCGGAGGACTCCGGCACCACCTATGCCGCCGCGCCCGGCGACAAGGTGGTCATCAGTGGCGGGATGAAACTCAATCCGAAGTGGCAACCGCATCGCGACGGCATCATGAAGGCGGAAGTGCCCGCAGGCTTGAACATCGAACAATTGTTCATAAACGGCGGCAAGCAATGGATGGCCCGCTATCCTAACTACGATGCCAAGGTCCATCCCTACTTCGGGTTTGCCGCCGATGCGTTCAGCCCGCAACGCGCCGCCCGCTGGGCGGATCCCACCAACGGCTACATGCACGCCATGCACGTGGCACATTGGGGCGGTTATTCCTACCGCATCACCGGCAAGAAACCCAACGGCGAACTGGCCTATGAGGGCGGCTGGCAGAACAACCGCCAGATGGGCATGCACAAGCAGTTCCGCTATGTGGAAAACATCTTTGAGGAACTCGATGCCCCCGGAGAATGGTTCCATGACACCAAAACCTCGACTCTCTACTATCAACCGACAGCCGGTGTTGATCTAACAACCTCCAGTGCTGAGGTCGTGCGCTTGCGGACCCTCATTGAATTCGCCGGAACGCGCGACAAGCCGGTCAAGGGCGTCACGCTGAGCGGGTTCATCTACCGGCATGCGGCGCGCACGTTCATGGAGACGAAGGAGCCGTTGTTGCGCAGTGACTGGACGGTCTATCGCGGTGGCGCTCTGATGTTCACCGGCGCCGAGGATTGCGTGGTGGCCGACAGCGAGTTCGACCAACTCGGCGGCAATGCCGTGTTTGTCAGCAGTTATAACCGCCGCGTCGCCATCCGCGGTTGCCACGTCCATGATTGCGGAGCGACCGGCGTCGCCTTCGTCGGCGATCCCAAGGCGGTGCGCAATCCCCTGTTTGAGTATGGCCAACAACAGAAATACGCGACAGTGGACAAAACCCCCGGACCGAAGACCGACGACTATCCGGCGGATTGCCTGGTGGAGGACTCGCTCATCCACGCGGTGGGGATGGTGGAAAAGCAGGCCACCGGCGTGCAGATTGCCATGGCCATGAACATCACGGTACGGCACTGCTCAATCTATGACACCTCCCGCGCCGGCATCAACATCGGCGACGGTTGTTGGGGCGGGCATGTCATCGAGTTCTGCGATGTCTTCGATACCGTCAAGGAAACCGGCGACCACGGGTCGTTCAATTCATGGGGCCGCGACCGCTATTGGAATTTGCGCGGCGCCCCGCCGCCGGAGTGGCCCGCACTGGCCAAGCTTGATGCCACCCTGCCGGTCATCCTGCGCAACAGCCGCTGGCGCTGCGACCACGGCTGGGACATCGATCTGGACGACGGCTCGTCGAATTATCTAATCTATAACAACCTCTGCCTCAACGGCGGCCTGAAAAACCGCGAGGGCTTCTTCCGCACGGTGGAAAACAACATCATGGTGAAAAACTCGTTCCACCCGCATGTCTGGTATGAGAACAGCGAGGACATCTTCCGCCGCAACATCGTCTTCACCGCCTACAAACCCATCGGCGTCGGCAAACCCTGGGGCAAGGAAATCGACAACAACTTGCTGCACAAACCGGGCCTGACTTCGCCCGCCCCGGCCACCGGTCTGCGCGACCAAAGCGGCCGCGACGAGCACTCGCTTGAGGGCGACGCGATGTTTGTCAATCCCGCCACCGGCGACTACCGCGTCAAGGACGGCTCGCCCGCCCTTGCGCTGGGCTTCAAGAATTTCCCGATGGACCAGTTCGGTGTCCAAAAGCCCGCCTTGCGCGCCCTCGCCAAATCCCCCGTCCTGCCGGAAGCCGGACTCGTTGCTCCGGCCGCCCCCGTATCTAACCGAAGTGAGGCGGTCGCCACCTGGCTCGGCGCATCGGTCAAGAACCTCGTCGGCCTCGGCGAAGTTTCCGCCACCGGCATGTCCGAGGAAACCGGCGTGCGCATCGCCGAAGTCCCTAACGGATGCGCCGCCGCCAAAGCCGGATTCCTGTCTAACGACGTCATCCTGCGCTGCAACAACCAGCCGACCGATACCCTCGACGCCCTGCTCAGGGCCTGCCGCGATGCCGCCGGCAAAGGCAAGGTCAAACTGGAAGTATGGCGCAAGCAACAATCCCAGACCGTCGAGTGGGAGTTTTGAAACACCGCGACAATCCGGTGGTCCGATCGGACCACCGGATTGTCGCGCTGCTGGATCCCGCG
>CAIKDP010000438.1 GCA_903826205.1 Akkermansiaceae bacterium | reverse complement strand
TCCCCACGGGAAAATCAGAACCACGCAGGAAATCATGCCGACCATCAATCAGCTCGTTCGCAAGGGACGCCTCACTCCGGCCGAAAAGTCGAAGTCACCCGCACTTGTGAACTGCCCACAGCGCCGCGGAGTTTGTCTTCAAGTAATGACACGCACGCCGAAGAAGCCGAACTCGGCGCTTCGGAAAGTAGCCAAGGTGCGCCTCACCAACGGCTTTGAAGTCATCGCCTACATTGGCGGCGAAGGCCACAATTTGCAGGAACACTCCATCGTGTTGGTCCGTGGCGGTCGCGTCAAAGACCTTCCGGGTGTGCGCTACCACATCGTCCGCGGCTCGCTCGATACCTTGGGTGTCGACAAGCGCCGCCAGAGCCGTTCGAAATACGGTGCCAAACGTCCGAAGCCCGGACAGGTTGCCGCGCCCGCCAAAGGCAAGAAGAAATAATCCACCACCCCGTCCCCGCACTTTCACCCCCACAACGCCATGCCACGCCGCAAGCGAGTCTTTACCAAGCCCGACCGTCGCGATCCCCGCTACGACAGCCCACTCGTCGGTCACCTCATCAGCAAGGTGATGCATTCCGGCAAGCGCTCGCTCGCCCAACGGATTGTCTACGCCGCCATCGAACGCGCCAATGAAGGCATCGATACGGTCGATCCGCTCGAAGTCATCACCCGCGCCGTTGAAAATTCCAAACCCCGCGTTGAGGTCAAGAGCCGCCGCGTCGGGGGCGCCACCTATCAAGTGCCGCTGGAAGTCGCGCCGGAGCGTTCCGAATCGCTGGCCATGCGCTGGCTGGTCAACTACGCCCGCAACCGCAAGGGCACGCCGATGCACGTCGCGCTCGCCAATGAAATCAAGGATGCCGCCAACAACCAGGGCAGCTCGGTGCGCAAACGCGATGACGTCCACAAGATGGCCCAGGCCAACCGCGCCTTCGCCCACTTCCGCTGGTAAACCGCCGTTTTTATCTAACGAACTCCGACGAGATCCCCGATTACCCCGTGAATCCCAACAGTCCAAACCGCCAACACGTGCTCGAGCGCACCCGGAATATCGGGATTGCCGCGCATATTGACGCGGGCAAGACGACCCTCACGGAGCGGATTTTGTTTTACACGGGGATGATTCACAAGATTGGTGAGGTGCACGATGGTGCGGCCACCACCGATTGGATGGAGCAGGAGCGCGAGCGCGGCATCACCATCACCTCCGCGGCGGTCACCACCGAGTGGTGGCAGCGCGCCGAAGAGGGCAGCATCAAACTTTTTCCCGAGCAAAAACAACGCATCAATATCATCGACACCCCGGGCCACGTCGACTTCACGGCCGAGGTGGAGCGCTCATTGCGGGTGCTGGATGGAGCGATCGTGGTGTTTTGTGCGGTGGCCGGCGTCCAACCGCAAAGCGAAACCGTCTGGCGCCAAGCCACCAAATACAACGTTCCGCGCATCGTCTTCGTCAACAAGATGGACCGCACCGGCGCCAATTTCCAAAGCGTCTTCCATGAGGTGAAGGAAAAACTCGGTGCCCATGCCGTGCGCATCCTCATCCCGATCGGTGCCGAAGACCAACTCATCGGCCAGATCGACGTGGTCAACCAAAAGGCGGTCTATTTCAATGACGATGGCAAACTCGGCTCCACCTACACCGTCGAGGAGCTCACCGGCGAACTGATCGGCATCGCCGCCACCGCCTACGATGAATTGATTCACGCGGTGGCCGACGTCGATGAAGAGATCGCCGACAAGTTTGTCCACGAGCAGGCGATCTCCATCACCGAACTCAAACAGGGGATCCGCCGCGCCACCATCGCCAACAAGCTCATCCCCGTCACCGGCGGCTCCGCCTTCAAGAACAAAGGCGTCCAATATCTGCTCGATGCGGTGATCGACTACCTGCCAAGCCCGCTCGACATCCCGCCGGCCCTCGGCATGGATCCCGATGACCACACGCGCCAGATCGAGGTCATCACTTCCGACCACGAGAAATTCGTGGCGCTCGCCTTCAAGTTGTGGGCTGACAAATACGTCGGCAAGCTGGTGTTTTTCCGGGTCTATTCCGGCGTCGTGAAAAAAGGCGACATGGTTTACAACCCGCGCACCCGCCGCAGCGAACGGGTCGGCCGCCTGATCCAAATCCAGGCCAACGAACACAAGGACATTGACGCCTGCTACGCCGGTGACATCGCCGCCATGGTCGGCCTCAAAAATTGCACCACGGGTGACACCATCGCCGCTCCCGGCCACGATGTGGTGCTCGAGCCACCGACATTCCCCGATCCGGTCATCTCCATGGCCGTGGAGCCCAAAACCAAGGCCGACCAGGAAAAACTTGGCATCGCCCTGGGCCGCCTCTCCGAGGAGGATCCCACCTTCATGGTCAAGACCGATGAGGACACCGGCCAGACGATCATCTCCGGCATGGGCGAGCTGCACCTCGAAATCATCATCGACCGCATCCGCCGCGAATTCAAGGTCGGCGCCAATACCGGCGCCCCCCAAATCGCCTACCGCGAAACCATCACCAAACCCGCCGGCGGCGAAGGCAAACTCGTCAAACAATCGGGCGGCCGCGGCCAGTACGGCCACGTCGTCCTGACGATGAAGCCTAACGAAAAGGGCAAGGGCCTCACCATCGAAAACAAGACCGTGGGCGGCTCGATTCCCAAGGAATACATCAACGCCGTATTCAAGGGCGTGACCGAGGCCATGACCAATGGCATCATCGCCGGCTACCCGGTCGTCGATGTCCATGTCGAAATCATCGACGGCTCGTACCACGACGTCGATTCTAACGAAAACGCGTTTTCCATGGCCGCCATCTTCGCGATGAAGGACGGCTTCAAGAAGGCCCATTCGATCCTGCTGGAGCCGATCATGGCAGTGGAAGTGTCCACCCCCGATGACTATCAGGGCGATGTGATGGGCGACCTCAACCGCCGCCGCGGCCACATCCAGAACATGGAAACCAAGGGCAAACTGGCCATCGTGCGGGCCAACGTGCCGCTCAAGGAAATGTTCGGCTACTCCACGGCCGTGCGCACTTTGTCATCCGGGCGCGCCTCCTACGCCATGACACCCTCCCATTTCGAACAGGTCCCTAACAACATCGCCGCAGAAATCATCAGCGATCGCATCGGCAAATAGCCCCACCCACGTCCCCACCCACACGCAACTCGCCAACCAATCCTCCCCCATGGAAAATCAGAAAATCCGCATCCGCCTGCGTGCCTACGACCACCGCGCCATCGACCGCTCGGCGCTGGAAATCGTGGAGACCGCCAAGCGCACCGGCGCCCGCGTCGCCGGCCCGATCCCGTTGCCCACCCGCATCGAAAAGTTCAGCGTCAACCGCTCGGTCCACGTCAACAAGAAGTCGGCCGAACAATTCGAGATTCGCACGCACAAGCGGCTGCTCGACATCGTTGATCCCACCGCCCGTACCGTGGATGAGTTGAAAAAACTCAATCTGCCCGCCGGCGTGGACATCACCATCCGCATCTGACGGCGCGACCCGCGCCGTATCTCAAATTTCACATTTCAAATCTCCAATTCCCCCAGCCATGTCCCTCGGTATTTTAGGCAAAAAACTCGGCATGACCCGTCTGTTTGACCAACAGGCCGGCAGCATGATTCCCGTGACGGTCATCGACGTGTCCGGCAACACCGTGCTCCAGGTCAAAACCCCGGACAGCGACGGCTACACCGCCGTGCAAGTCGGTTACGGCGACCAAAAGGAACAACGCGTGTCCAAGCCGGACATGGGACGTTTCAAGAAAGCCGGCTCCACGCCCAAGCGCTTCATCCAGGAGTTCCGGCTGGCCGATGGCGACACGCCACCCGCCGTGCATCCCGGACTGGAGGTCTTCACCGAAGGCCAGTGGGTGGATGTAATCGGCACCAGCATCGGCAAGGGCTTCCAAGGGGTCTACAAACGCTACAATTTCGGCGGCCTGAAACAAACCCACGGCTCCATGATGCACCGCCGCACCGGCGCCATCGGTTGCCGCTCCACGCCCGGCCGCGTCTGGAAAAACCAGAAAATGCCCGGCCATCACGGCACCACCCGCGCCACCGTGCAGAATCTCAAGATTGTGGCGATCCGTCCCGAAGACGGCGTGCTGCTTGTTTCCGGTCCGGTTCCCGGCGCCACCGGCAGCTACCTTACCGTTCGTCCCGCCAAAAAGAAGAGTGCTTGATCCGCCGCAGGCTCCACTGAAACCTTTCACACCGCTTCCCAGTCATGTCAGCAAAGACCTTCACCATTGAAGACGCCCAAGCCGCCAACCTCGTTTTGGCCGGCGTCGAAAAAGGCCGCCAGGCAGTTCACGACCTCGTGACCGCCTACCGCGCCAACCGCCGCACCGGCTCCGCCAACTCCAAAACCCGCGGCGAAGTCTCCGGTAACAATAAGAAAATCTTCAAGCAAAAGGGCACCGGCAACGCCCGTCACGGCGACAAGCGCGCCCCGATCTTCGTCGGTGGCGGCGTGGTCTTCGGCCCCCGGCCGCGCGACTACTCGAAGCATGTCTGCAAAAACGTCCGCAAGCTCGCCTTGCGCCGCGTGTTGGGCGATCTGACCCGCGCCGGCACCATCTGCACCGTCGACAGCTTCAGCATTCCGGATGGCAAAACCAAATCCTTCGTCAGCGCCGTCGCCGCCATCACCCCGCCGGCCAAGATTCTGGTCGTCAGCAATACCTTTGACGACAACACCTACCTCGCCGGCCGCAACGTCAGCTGGGTCCAGCTCGTCACCGCCAGCGATCTCAACGTCGAACAACTTCTCCTCGCCAAGTCGGTCATCCTCGTGGGTGACGCCCTCACCACCTTGGCCCATCGCACTGCCTGAACCCAGGACCCCTCACCGAGACCATGAAAGATATTTACCAGGTCGTTAAAAACGTCCACCTCAGCGAAAAGGCGACGCTCCTGCAAGAGACCAACAACGAGATCGTCCTCAAGGTGGATTGCAAGGCCAACAAGCTCGAAATCAAACAGGCCGTCGAAACCTTGTTTGGCAAAAAAGTCTGTTCCGTCCGCACCGCCAACTGTGCCGGCAAACTTCGTCGTCGTCGCCGCGCTGATGCCGGGCGTACCAACCATTGGAAAAAAGCCATTGTCCGTCTCCAAGCAGGCGAGTCTCTCGACCTTGTCTGAGCCCTCCTGCCGTTGCTCCAAACGTAACACCAAACCGTTCCGCGAGTCATGCCCCTGAAAAACTTCAATCCCATCACTCCCTCCGCCCGCTACAAGTCCCATCCTTCCTTCGAAGAGGTGACCAAAAGCAAACCGGAAAAGAGCCTCCTCACCCCGCTCAAACGCTCGGGTGGCCGCAATAACACCGGCCGCATCACCTGCCGGCACGTCGGCGGTGGTCACAAGCGCCATTATCGCATCATCGATTTCAAGCGCCGCAAGCACGACATGCCTGCCACCGTCCTTGGCATCGAGTATGATCCGAACCGCACCTGCCGCATCGCCTTGATCCAATACGAAGACGGCCAGAAATCCTACATCCTCGCCCCCGTCGGCTTGGAAGTCGGAGCCGCGGTCATCGCTGGTGAGAAAGTCGCCCCCAAAACCGGCAATGCCATGCCGCTGCGCTGCGTGCCGCTGGGCACCTCCATTCACAACATCGAATTGCTGCCCGGCAACGGCGGCAAGGTCGCCCGCTCCGCCGGCCAACAGGCGGTCCTTTCCAACCGCGATGGCGGCTGGGCCTTGGTCAAGATGCCCTCCGGCGAAATCCGCCGCTTCCACGAAGCGTGCTTCTGCACCATCGGCCAGGTCGGCAACCGCGATCACATGAACGAAATTTCCGGCAAGGCCGGCCGCACCCGCTGGATGGGCGTGCGTCCCACCGTCCGCGGCATGACCATGAACCCGGTCGACCACCCCAACGGCGGTGGCGAAGGCAAGTCGAAATCCGGGGGTGGCCGCCAGCATCTGCTCAGCCCGTGGGGTCACGCCAAGGGCCAGAAGACCCGCAACCCCAAGAAGATCACTTCCATCTTCATCGTGGAATCCCGCCACAAGAAGCAATAAGCCGATTCCTCCGCCCCAGACCCGCATTCTAACGCCCCTCTCCCCATGCCCCGCTCCCTCAAGAAAGGCCCCTTCGTTGATCAAAAGCTGCTTGCCAAGATTGACCTCGTCGCCGAAGCCGGATCCGACCGCAAGCCCATTAAAACCTGGAGCCGCAAGTCGATGATCACCCCGGACTTCGTCAGCCACAACTTCGCCGTCCACAATGGCAAAACCTTTGTTCCGGTCTATGTCACCGAAAACATGGTCGGCCACAAACTCGGCGAATTCGCCCCGACCCGCATCTTCCGCAGCCACGGCGGTATCGGCAAGAAGTAAGCCCTTTCCCATTCTTTTCCTCCTCATGCGCACTCCCGTTCACCTCCGGACCCTTGCCACCACCTTCGGGTGGTTGGCGGTGGCCGCCGTGTGCCCGGCACAGAGCCCGACCGCCGAGGACCTCCAAGTCACCCTGGCCAACCTCCAAGGCCAGAACCGCACCCTCCAACGCAGCCTCGCCGAGGCCAACCGCAGCGAAAAACTCGCCACCGAGCAACTCGCCCAAGTGCGTCTGCGCCTCGAAGCCCTCGGCAAAAACCTCTTCGATGGCGGCGATGACCGCCTCGTGCGGGCCGCCGCCGACCTCGAGGTTTCCAAGGAACGCCTCACCACCCTTGAAAGCACCGCGCTGCGCCTCACCTCGGCGGTGAGCGACTACCTGCGCCAGGCGGTGGTGTCCGACCCCGATGCCCGCCTGCGGGTGGAAACTTCGTTGCGCGAGCTTGACGCCATCCTCGGATTGCGCCAGAAACCCCGCGCCGATGTCCGGTCCGGTTCGCTCCAACAAGCCCGGATCGTCAGTATCGATCAAGAAAGTGGCATGCTCGTGTTCAACCTGGGTGAAAACCAAGGTGCCAAAATCGGCATGAACTTCCGCCTCCAGCGGGGTCAACAGCCTTACGGCAAAGCCATTCTCGCCGACGTGCGCAAGTCCGTCAGCGGTGCCTTTGTCGAAACCGTCGCCCCCACCGATTCTCCACGCCCCGGCGATCTCGCCGTTCTCGAAACCGAATAAGCCTCACCGCCCCACCAACCCTCACGTCAGACGACCCATGGAAGTCAAAAGCAGCACCAAATTCATCCGCCTCTCGCCCCAAAAAGCGCGTGACGTGGCCCGCGAAATCCAGGGACTCCCCGTTTCGAGCGCCTTGGACATTCTGAACTTCACCCCCAAGAAGGCGGCCACCCTCATCGGCAAGACCTTGAAGACGGCCATCGCCGACGCGGAAAACAACTACTCGCTCGACACCAATTCCCTCGTCATCAAGGAAGCGGTCATCGGCGCCGGTCCCACCCTCCGCCGCTTCAGCCCGCGCGCCAAAGGCTCCGCCGGCCCCTTGCTCAAACGCACCAGCCATATCTACATCACGCTCGTCGGCACCGCCCCCGAGAAAAAGAAGAAGACCCTCCCCAAGGTCGCCAAGAAAAAGTCTCCCCCCGCCCCGGTAGCCGCTGCCACCGAGGAAGAACAAGCCTGAACCCTCCCACATTAATCTCATCCCTCACCGACCATGGGCCAGAAAGTAAATCCGATCGCCTTCCGCCTCGCCGTCAATAAGGACTGGCGCTCCAAGTGGTATGCCAGCGGCAAGGACTACACCGAGAAGCTCCACGAGGATCTTTCCGTCCGTGCCTACCTGCGCAACAAGCTCCAGAATGCCGGCCTGGCCAAGGTCGTCATCGAACGTGCTTGGAACAGCGTCCGCGTCACCCTCCACACCTCCCGCCCCGGCCTCATCATCGGCCGCCAGGGCAAGGAAATCGAGGTTATGACCAAGGATATCACCGATATCTGCAAGGGTGCCGCCGTCAAACTCGATATCCTGGAAATCCGCAAGCCCGAACTCGATGCCCAGCTCGTCGCCGAGCAGATCGCCGTCCAGTTAGAGCGCCGCATCAGCTTCCGTCGCGCCATGAAACGCGCCCTCCAAACCGCCATGGAATTCGGGGCCGAAGGCATCCGTCTGCGGGTGGCCGGCCGTCTCGGGGGCACGGACATTGCCCGCGCCGAGTCGTACCGCGAAGGCAAGGTGCCCTTGCAAACCCTGCGCGTCCCCCTCGAATACGGCTTCGCCGAAGCCCGCACCCTCTATGGCATCATCGGGGTCAAATGCTGGGTCAATAAGAAGGAAGACGATGGCAAGCAGCCCCAAGGCCGCAATGACCGCGGCGACCGCCCCGACCGCGGTGACCGAGGCGACCGCAACAATCGTCGCCCCCCCGCACGCAATTGATTTCCCTAACCGATCCCCGATTTTTCAACCGAACATCTTACCCAAGAAGGACTGAGCTATGGCCCTAATGCCCAAACGAACCAAGTTCCGCAAAAGCCACCGCGGAAGCCGCTCTGGCAATGCCCAGACGGGAACCACCGTTGCCTTCGGCGACTTCGGCCTGCAGACCCTCGATCGCGGCTGGATGACCAACCGCCAGATCGAAGCCTGCCGTATCGCCATCAACCGCTCCCTCAAGCGTAAGGGCAAAGTCTGGATCCGCATCTTCCCCCACAAGCCGATCACCTCCCGCCCGCCGGAAACCCGAATGGGTAAGGGCAAAGGCGCCGTCGAAGGTTGGGTCGCCGTGGTCCGCCCCGGCAACATCCTCTTCGAGATCGGCGGCATCCCTGAATCCCAGGCCCGCGAAGCCATGCGCCTCGCCTCCTACAAACTCGGCATCCGCACCCGCCTTGTCACCCGCAATCCTCACCTCTGAGTCCCGCTCTCCATCCCTCATCCGTCTGAACCATGGCCAGAACCAAAGTCAAAGACATCCGCGAATGCTCCGCTGACGAACTCGCAGTCCGTCTGCGCGATCTCAAGCAGGAAGCCCTCAACCTCCGCCTCCAACAGGCTACCGGCCAGTTGGAAAACCCCGCCCGCACCCGCATCGTCCGCCGCGAAGTCGCCAGAATCCTCACCATTCTCGCGGACCGCAAACGCGCCTGAAGCGCCGCCATCTAACGCCTAAACCATTCCCACCATGAGCGAGACTCCCCAGGAAACCCGGCTTCACCTTCGTAAAACACGCGTCGGCCTTGTCGTATCTAACAAGATGGAGAAAACCATCGTCGTCGAACACATCGCGCGTGTTCCCCATCCGAAGTTCAACAAGATCGTCAAGCGGTCCAAGAAATACTACGTCCACGATGAAAACCGCCAGGCGCAGATCGGCGACCGGGTGCGCATCGTGGAAACCCGCCCGCTCTCCAAGCTCAAGTGCTGGACGCTTCAGGAAGTCATCACCCACTGAGCCGGCTCCCGCCGGATCTCATATTTCAATTCTCAAATCTCAACTCTCCTACTGCCATGATCCAAATGGAATCCATGATCGCGGTTGCCGACAACACCGGCGCCCGATCCGCAAAAATGATCGGTGTCCTTGGCAAACGCACACCCTCCGCCCGCATCGGCGATGTCATCACCTGCCACATCCGTGATGCCACACCCACCGCCTCCGTCAAAAAGGGCAGCGTGGTCAAGGCCGTCGTCGTGCGCACCGCCTATCCGATCCGCCGCCCCGATGGATCCACCCTGCGCTTTGACAGCAATGCCGTGGTCATCATTGACAAGGATAACAACCCGCGCGGCACCCGCATCTTCGGCCCCGTCGCCCGTGAACTCCGTGAAAAGGGGTTTATGAAAATCGTCTCTCTCGCCCCCGAGGTGCTCTGAATCCCGCGCCCGTCCCTAACTCCCACCCCATTTCATTCTGATGAGCCAAATCAAGACCCACGTCAAAAAGGGCGACCAAGTCCAAATCATTACCGGCAACAACAAGGGCAAGCAGGGCCTGGTGCTCAGCGTCAATGCCGCCAAGGGCCAGGTCATCGTCGAAGGCGGCCGCCCGATGAAGAAAGCCGTCAAACGCTCCGAAAAAGACCCCGATGGCGGCATCAAAACCGTCGACGGACCCATCCATATCTCCAATGTCAAAAAACTGGGCTGAAGCCCCCGCTTCCGTCCGCGCTTAAGCGCCCCACCAACCCCGCGCTGACCCGCTACCGCCATGAGCACCCCGCCACTACAACAACACTACCAAGACAAGGTCGTCCCGAACCTCAAGAAAAAGTTCGGTTATACCAATCCCCACCAGGTGCCCCGCCTCGAGAAAATCGTGGTGACCTCCTGCATGGGCAAATCCCCGGACCGCAAACTCGCCGTCGATGACGCGGTCAACGAGATCACCAAGATCACCGGCCAGCGCCCGTCCATTTCCTTCTCCAAAAAGGCGGTGGCCAACTTCAAACTCCGCGAGGGTGAACCCCTCGGTGCCCGCGTCACCTTGCGCGGTGCCCGCATGTGGGAGTTCATGCATCGCTTCATCCATATCACCGCACCTAACATCCGGGACTTCCGCGGTATCTCCTCCAAATCCTTCGATGGCCGCGGCAACTACGCCTGTGGCATCCAGGACCAGGCGATCTTTCCGGAAATCGAAATCGATCAGATCAAGCGCCACATCGGCTTTGACCTGATTTTTGTCACCTCCGCGGCCACCGATGCCGCCGGGCGCGAATTGCTGGCCGAGTTGGGCATGCCGTTCCGCGACATGAAAAAGGCCAATGAAGGCGAACCTCAAGAGGCCGCTGCCGCCCAATAACCCCGGACCACTCAATTAAGGAATCCCCACCATGGCAGTTCTAACCGATCCAATCGCCGACTTCTTCACCCGTTTCAAGAATGCTTGCAACGCGGGCAACGAGGAATTCACCGCCCCTTATTCCAAGATCAAGGCGGACATCGCCCGCATCCTGCAGGAAGAAGGCTACCTCTGGAATTACGAGGTGGTCACTGGCACCCGCACCATGCTCAAGCTCAAACCGAAGTTCCTCGACGGCCGCCCCGTGCTCACCAACCTCAAGCGCGTGTCCAAGCCCGGCCGCCGCCACTACGTCGGCTTCGATGAAATCCCCTCCGTCATGTCCGGTCTGGGCATCTCGATCCTTTCCACCTCGAAAGGCATCATGTCTGGCGGCACCGCCAAACGGCAGAAACTCGGCGGCGAACTCCTCGCTTCCATCTGGTAACCCCCAACTCGCTAAAGGAAACCATCACCATGTCACGAGTCGGTCTCAAACCAATCTCCCTCCCGCAACAAGTCGCGGTCAAACTCGACGGCCGCAAGGTCATCGTCGAAGGCCCCAAAGGCAGCCTCGACTTTCACCTGCCGGACGGCATCTCCCTCAGAAACGAAGACGGCACCGTCGTCGTTTCCCGCGCCAGCGAACTGCGCCAGCATAAAGCCCTCCACGGCACTGCCCGCAGCCTCGTCCAAAACATGATCCTCGGCGTCACCAGCGGCTTCGTCAAAAATCTCGAAATCCAAGGGGTCGGCCTGCGTGCCGCCGTCAAGGGTTCGGATCTGGACCTGTCGCTTGGCCGATCCCATCCCCTCCTTCATCCCATCCCGGCCGGCCTCACCGTCACCGTCGCGGACAACACCAAAATCAAGGTGGAAGGCATCGACAAACAACTCGTCGGCCAATTCGCCGCCGAGGTGCGTGCCTACTACCCGCCCGAACCCTACAAGGGTAAGGGCGTCCGCTATGCCGGAGAACACGTCCGCCGCAAGGAAGGCAAAAGCGTCGGCAAATAATTCACCCCCGCCGCCCTCACCCCCATTCCCATCACGGCCCTATGAGCACTATCAATCGCAAGGACATCCGCCGGCGCATTCACGACCGCATCCGGCGCAAAGTCGTCGGCACCGCAGAGCGCCCGCGCCTCGCCGTCCATTATTCCAATCAACACATCTACGCGCAAGTCATCGACGACGCCAAGGGCTGCACCCTGTGTGCCGCTTCCACCCTCGACAAATCCTTCGAGAAAGCCTCGTCCAACATTGTCAGCGCGCAGCAAGTGGGCAAACTCCTCGCCGAGCGCGCCCTCGCCTCCAGCATCAATGCCGTGGTCTTCGATCGCGGTGGTCACCTCTATCACGGAAAAGTCAAAGCCCTCGCCGATGCCGCGCGTGCAGGCGGACTCCAATTCTAACGTCAAGCACATCATGGTAACGACTCCTGATTCAAATATCGAAGCACCCGCCCCAGAGGCAGCAGCAGCGCAACCCGCACCCCGCGAGTACCGCGGTGGCGGCCGTGGCGGCCAAGGCGGTGGTCAAGGTGGTGGCCAAGGTGGCCAAGGTGGCCGCGGTCGCGGCCCGCGGCGCGAAGAACGCGCCACGCCCACCGATTCGGAAGGCAATGAAATTTCCGAGAAGGTCGTCTTCATCAACCGATGCGCCAAGGTGGTCAAGGGCGGTCGCCGCTTCAGCTTCTCCGCGCTCGTGGTCTCCGGCAACAAGACCGGCCGCGTCGGCCTCGGCTTCGGCAAGGCCAACGAAGTCGCCGACGCCATCAAAAAAGCCAGCGAAAGCGCCAAAAAGGTGCTCAAGCCGATGTGCATCGTCGATGGCACCATCCCTCACGAAATCTATGCCGAATTCGGCGGCGGCAAAGTGCTGCTCAAACCGGCCTCGCCCGGTACCGGCATCATCGCCGGCGGTGGCGTGCGCGCCGTGTGCGAAGCCGTCGGTATCCGCGACGTGCTCGCCAAGTCGATGGGTTCCTCCAACCACGCCAACGTGGTCAAGGCCACCCTCAAGGCCCTCTCCCAACTCCGTACCCGCGACCAGGTCCTCTCCAGCCGCGGCAAGAAAAAGCGCGAGAAGGCGATCTGAGCGGAAGCCCCGTGATCGGTCCGATCCGTCGGATCCGACCGATCATCTTATCCCAACAACTTCTAACTTCTAACTGATAACCCGCCTCCCCATGAACCTCCAAACACTCAGCCCCAATCCCGGTGCCAAGCATCGCGTCAAACGCCTTGGCTGCGGCGAAAGCTCCGGCCATGGCAAAACCTCTTGCAAAGGCAACAAGGGCCAAAAAGCCCGCTCCGGCAGCGGCACCCGCGTCGGCTTTGAAGGTGGCCAGATGCCCCTGCATCGGCGCCTGCCCAAGCGCGGGTTCAACAACTACGACTTCCGTGATGTTCCCGGCGTGGTCAACGTCGGAGATCTGGATGCGGTGTTTGAAGCCGGCGCGATTGTCGATGAAGCGGCGCTGCGTGCCTCCGGTCTGCTCAACGGGCGTTGCGACTACGTCAAGGTGCTCGGCACCGGCGCCATCACCAAGGCGCTCACGCTTGTGGTCAAGACCGCCAGCACTTCCGCCCGTGAGAAAATCGAGAAAGCCGGGGGCTCGATTCAGTCACCCGCTTGATCTTGTCAGAGGTCAGCTTTCGTTCTCCGGTGAGGAAGTGCTTGCGCACTTCCTCGTTGTTCATATAACTCCAGCCACCTTTCCGCCCCCAATCCATCATGATTTCCGCCTTTGCTAACACCTGGAAAATCCCGGAACTCCGGAACCGCATCCTGTTCACCCTCGCCCTGATCATCATTGTCCGGCTGGGCACGCACGTCACCATTCCCGGCGTCGATGCCACGGTGATCAAAGCCTGGTTGGATGACCTGCAAAAACAAGGGGCCAACAGTCCCACCGGTGGCATCACCGCCCTGCTCACCGTGTTCTCCGGTGGCGGCCTGCAACAAGCTGGCATTTTCGCCCTCGGCATCATGCCATACATCTCGGCCTCCATCGTGGTGCAGCTCATGACCGCGATCGTGCCCAAGCTCTCGCGCTTGGCCCGCGAAGACGGCGGCCGGCAGAAAATCACCCAGTACACCCGCTACATCACCATCGGCATCGCGGTGGTGCAGGGGTTCTTCGTCACCAAGAGCTTGATGAGTCCGGGCAGCATCCCGTACATGGCCGGCGTGGAAAAATTCGGCACCTTGGTCCCGGATGCAACCTACACATGGATGGCGCTCACCGTTCTAACGATTGTGGCGGGCACCGTGTTGCTGATGTGGATCGGTGATCAGATCACCGACAAGGGCATCGGCAACGGCATCTCCATCATCATCACCGTCAATATCATTTCCGCCCTGCCGGGTGCCCTCATCCAGGCGTGGAAATACTTCACCACCGGCAGCAACCAGGGATTCCACTCGCTCATGATGGTGGTCATGATTGCCCTCTTGCTTGCGGTCATTGCCGCCACCATTTCCATCACCCAGGCCCAGCGACGCATCGCCGTCCAATACGCCAAGCGCAACGTCGGCCGCAAACAATTCGGCGGCCAGACCCAATATCTGCCTCTCAAAGTCAACTACGCCGGGGTGATGCCCATCATCTTCGCGTCGGCCGTGCTCTCGCTGCCGCCGATGATGTTGCAGTGGTTCTTCTCGGGCAAGGCCTGGTCCACCAAGCTTTATGGCGAACTGGCCGGCGGTGGCACATGGTATTACATTCTCGGTGGTATCGGCATCTTCCTGTTCTCCTACTTCTGGGTGGCGATGATGTTCCAGCCCTCACAGATTGCCGAAGACCTCAAACGCAACGGCGGCTACGTCCCGGGCGTGCGCCCCGGCAAACCCACCGCCGACTTCCTCGACTTCACCATGACCCGGCTGACCTTTGCCGGTGCCATCTTCCTCACCATCATCTTCATCCTGCCCGTGGGCGTGGGTAAAATCGTCGGCCTGCCACCCGGTTCGTTGGTGCTGCATTTCTTCGGTGGCACCTCACTGCTCATCATGGTGGGCGTCATCCTCGATATCATGCGCCAGGTGGAAACCCACCTCCTGCAAAAACATTACGATGGCTTCCTCCGCAAGGGCAAACTCAAGGGCCGCTATGACCGACTCACCCAAACCGGCGCCGGTGCCTCCCGCACCGCTCTGATCTATCTCTGGGTGGTCATCGCCCTGCTCATCGTCTTTGGCATCACCGCCTATATCTACAAGCCCTAACCGTAGAACCCGGGCCATCCCGGCCTCTGTAGCAAGGTGTCACGCCGCGTCCGTATCCCTATCAAATCAGCCCGGGAAATCGAGCTGATGCGGGCGGCGGGTGCCGTCGCCGCCACCATCCTGCAGGCTCTCGCCAAGGCCGTCGAACCCGGCCGCACCACCGGCGAAATCGACCTTCTGGCGGCCGACCTGATGCGCCGTCACGATTGCAAAAGCGCCTTTCTCAACTACCGCGGCTTTCCCGGCTACACCTGCATTTCCATCAACGAGGAGGTTGTCCACGGCATTCCCGGCCCGCGCCGGATCCAGCCGGGTGACATTGTCAAAATCGACGTCGGCATCATCAAGGGCGGCTTCATCGGTGACAATGCCACCACGGTTCC
Organism: Akkermansiaceae bacterium; assembly: GCA_903826205.1. Taxonomy (GTDB): domain Bacteria; phylum Verrucomicrobiota; class Verrucomicrobiia; order Verrucomicrobiales; family Akkermansiaceae; genus Luteolibacter. The sequence goes on along the minus strand of CAIKDP010000438.1, from coordinate 10,692 downwards.
CGCCGGCGATATCCCGCAGGCCACCCGCCATTTGCTCGCCGTCACCGAGCAATCACTCTATCAAGCCATCGACCACGCCCGCCCCGGCGCCCGCTTGGCCGACCTGTGCGGCTCGGTCGAGGCGTTTGTGGTCCCGCGCGGCTATTCCGTGGTGCGGGAATTCGTCGGCCATGGCGTCGGCCGCCGCCTCCACGAGGAACCCCAAATCCCCAATTATCGCCCACAAGGAGTCACCACCACTCTCTTGCCCGGCATGACCCTCGCCATCGAACCGATGATCAACGCCGGGGTCCCCACCGTGCGCATCCTGCCGGATGGCTGGACCGTCCTCACTGACGACCGCAAACCTTCCGCGCACTTCGAACACACCGTCCTCGTCACCCATGGCGCGCCCGAACTCCTCACTTGGCGCCCCCGCGAAGCCCTGCCTGAAATGTTAGGTCTGCCGCCGCTCTAGGCGTGGCCCTCACCAACTCTTGATGTCATCAGCGGTGCCGAATTTCTTGTCCAGCCCGGGGGAATACACGGCCACGCTGCGGCCATTCAAAATGGTGGTTTTTGAACCCAGCGTGATGCGCAAACGTTCCTCATATTTGGTATCCATCTCCACCGTGAACGGGCTGCCCCACGCGTCATACAAACCTTCGGCGGAGCGACCGCTGAGCTTGTAGAGCAAGCCGCCGGATTTGGTCTTGGTTTCCTTGGCTTGCAACAACTTGAGCATGCGCACGTTCTGCAGCTTGACGGTTTCCGTTTCAAGGCCGAGCAGAATGTTCAGCAACCTCACCCCATCCCCGGTGTTGGTTTTCACCTTGTCGCCGACGTTGGGCAGGCAGCTATATTCAACCTGAAAATTGGTGATCGCATTTTCCAAGGCCTTGGCGGTGGCTTCCGAGGTGAGCTTCTTGGCCCGGTTCATGGCTTGCTGGCCGGCGGCAAAACCCGCCGCGGCAAGCACCACTATGATGGCGATGACAACTAGCAACTCAATGAGGGTGAAACCGCCGGGGCGGCGGAGGGTCGGAATTTTCATGGACGTTGACGGATGGGAGTGGGCGTAGGCAAATCTAATGCAATCCGCGCGATGATGGCAATGCTACAATTCATACGGCTTCCTCTCGCCGCAAACCTAACGCCGCATTCCATGCCGGCAACCGATTTTTTTTCACCGGTTTTCCCCGCTTTGGCGTTGCGAGGCGCACCACCATGACACACGCTTGAAGCATGCACGGCAAGAATCCACCCACCCGCCTCCTCGGCACCCTCAAATTCCATCCCAAAGGCCATGCGCTCTTCTTCCCGGATCCCGCCGATGCGCAAAATATCGCCACCGGACTCGATCTCGCCGCACTCTCCCGCATCCAAATCGCCCGCCGCGATGCCGCCACCGCCCTCGACGGTGACCGCGTGTCCGTTTCCCTGCTCCTGCCCACACCCCGCCTCAATACCCGCCGCCGCTTCCGCGAGGATGTGGCCCCGGACTCCCTAACAGGCAAGGTCGAACAAGTCCTCACCCGCCGCTCCGGACGCCTCGTCGGTATCTTTCACCAACAAGGCGCCACCGCCTGGGTCGAATGCGACGACAAGGCGATCGATGGCCGCATCGACATCACCGGCGAATCCACCGCTCAAAACGGCCAACTGGTCGTCGTCGATCTAACACAATGGTCCGGCCGATCTGCCATCCCGCGCGGCCGCGTCATTGAAGTGTTGGGCTGGCCGGGCACCACGGGGGTGGACATGCTTTCCGTAATTCATCGCTTCGGGTTGCGCACCGCCTTTCCGGAAGAAGTGCTGACCGCCGCACGCGCCGCGCCGGAGGCTCCCGAAGCGGCAGAACTCGCCCGCCGCAAGGATTGGCGCAACAAGCTGGTCATCACCATCGATCCCGCCGACGCCAAGGACCACGACGATGCCATCTGGTTGGAAAAAACCGCCCGCGGCTGGACACTCGCCGTCCACATCGCCGATGTCTCTCACTATGTCAAACCCGGCACCGCGCTGGACCGCGAGGCGGTGGAACGCGGCAACTCCACCTATCTGGTGGACCGCGTGCTGCCCATGCTGCCCACCGAACTGAGCAATGGCATCTGCTCGCTGGTGCCTAACGCCGACCGCCTGACCAAGTGCGCTTTGTTAGATATCGCGCCGGACGGCGAAATCAAAAAGGCGCGTTTCATCGATGCGGTCATCCACAGCCGGGCCAAGCTGTCCTACGAGCAAGCCCAGGCCATCCTCGATGGCCAGCCCGCACCCGCCGGCTCCGATCCCGCCCTGGCCGAAACCATCCGCGAAGGCTGGCGACTCGCCAGCGTCTTGCGCCAACGCCGCTTCAATCACGGAGCCCTGGATCTGGAAATGCCGGAAATCCGCATCCGCCTCGATGACCACGGCCACGCCACCCGCGTCGATCCGGTCATTCACACCGCCAGTCACCAACTCGTCGAGGAATGCATGCTGGCCGCCAATGAAGCCGTCGCGCGGGCGCTCAGCCACCGCCAGAAACCCGCCATCCACCGCATTCATGAGGAGCCCGATCCGTCGCGCTTGTTGGACTACACCCAGACGGCCAAACTCCACGGCTACCACCCCGGCGATCTAACCAACCGCGCGCACATCCAAAAACTCCTCGACGATTCCAAGGGCAGCCCCGAGGAACACGTCATCAAACTCGGCCTGCTCAAAAGCCTCAAGCGTGCCGCCTACTCCGCCGAGGCGCTCGGTCACTACGGCCTGGCCAAGGGCGACTACTGCCACTTCACCAGTCCCATCCGCCGCTACGCCGACCTCATCGTCCATCGCGCCCTCCAACCGTTGTTGGACAATCCACCGCGCCGTGCGGACCACACCCCAGCCATCGCCGAACTGCGCGAAATCTCCCGCCATATCTCCGACACCGAACGCGTCTCCGCCGAAGCCGAAAGCGAAACCAAACAGATGAAGTTGTTGGAATATCTCCAACATGTGGCCGGCTCCGACAACCCGCCGGTTTTTGAGGGCCTCATCACCGAGGCCCGGCCGATGGGCCTGATGGTGGAAATCCCCGGCTTGGGCGTGCGCGGTGTGGTCAAGCGCGAGGATTTGCCGGATGGCCGCTGGCGCTTTGAGGCGCACCGCATGGCCTGGGTGTCCTTTGACGGCCGCATCGTCCAAGCCGGCATGGGCGTACCCCTGCGCATCCTCGCCATCAATACCGAACGCCGCTTCGTCGATTTCATGCTCGCCGGCAAACCCAGCACCGCCGCCAAGTTCATCCCCTCCAGACGTCCCGCCCCCGCCACCAAAAAACACGACAAACCCAAACCCGCCGCCAAGGCCGGCCCGCCCCCGCACCGCAAACAAGCCGGCCAGCAAGTCGCCAAACTCAAACACCGCCGCCACAAATAACCCTCCCGACACAATAATATTGGACGACCGTCCAAAGTTATTGTGAATGACCGGAGCAATAATCCCGATAGGATCAGCCGCAAATCCGCGTAGAACCCCACTCATGAACAAGACAATGCGCAACGTATGGCTCCCGCTGCTGCTGGCAGCGGGTTGGGTGGGGGCGGCGGATCTCTCGAATGTCCCGCAGCTTAAGGAAACGCCCGCGCAACGCGACGCGCGCCTGCAGTGGTTCCGCGACGCAAAATTCGGGATGTTCATCCACTGGGGCCCGTGCTCGGTGGGTGCCAAGGAAATCGGTTGGGATCGCCAGGCCAACCGGCCGTGGGACATCAGCGGCATCCAGACGCCGCGCACCACCGACCCCGAATACGACAATTACTACAAGAAATTCAACCCGACAAAATACAACGCCGAGGAATGGGTCGGCTTCGCCAAGGCGTCCGGCATGAAATACATGGTGCTCATCGCCAAGCACCACGACGGCTTCGCACAGTTTGATTCGAAAGTGTCCGACCACACGATCATGGCCAGCCCGTATGCCAAGGACATCGTCCGCGCCTATGCCGATGCCTGCCACAAGCAGGGAATGAAACTCGGCCTGTATTACTCCACCCGCGATTGGTGGCACCCGGATTACCTCGTCGGTGACAATGCCAAATACGACGAGTTCTATCGCACGCAGGTCAGGGAATTGTTATCCAACTACGGCGAGGTGGATGTGATGTGGTTCGACCACGTGGGCGGCCAGGACTGGGGCAAGTGGAAATTCGATGAGTTGTTCTCGATGATGTATCAACTGCACCCGAAGTTGATCGTCAATGATCGGGCGGCCAAGTTCTGCGGGCCCAAAAGCCCGGAAGACCGCGGCCCCGCCACCCCGGACATCGCCAAAATGACCCAGGGTGATTATTACACCCCAGAGGGCAGCATTGGTGCGATGGACATCGTCAAGGATTGGGAATCCTGTATTCACGTCGGCAGAGGCTGGTCGTATCACGGTGAGAACGGTTTCCGCGGCCCCGACAATTGCATCAAAATGTTAGTAAGCTGCACCACCGGCGGCGGCAACCTGCTGCTCAACTTCGGACCGCGGCCCGACGGCACCTTTGCCGATGGCGAAGCCAAGGTGGCCGTGGCCATGGGTGAGTGGCTCAAAACTTATGGCGAGGCCATCTATGGCACCCGTGGCGGACCCTATCGCAATGGCAAATGGGGCGGCACTTGCCACAAAAACAACAAACTCTATCTGCATATTTATGATTGGCCGAAAGACGGCCTCGCCTTCGATGCACTCCCGTCCAAGGTGCTCGCCGCCCGCACCCTCACCGGCGCGCCGGCCACCTTCACCCAAAGCGATGCCGAGCTGGCCGTGGAAGTGGCCGAGGCCGACCGCGCCAAACCAGTCACCGTGATCGAGTTGACACTGGAAAAGCCGCTGGAAACCGGCAAAATCATCGGCTCCATCCATGCCCCGCTGAAAAAATAGCCACGATCCCCGTCGCCTCCACGGCTTGCTAGCCATCCTGCCATTTACAATTAATTGGGACGACCGTCCCAATTAATTGCAGGCCTGAGGGAGCGTTATCACGAGTGGGGCCGAGGAGCGGATAAGCTGGACGCGGCGGCACGCGGCGGCTACACCACGCGCATGACTGTACGCACCCGCTTTGCGCCTTCGCCCACCGGCTACCTGCACGTTGGAGGGGCCCGCACGGCCTTGTTCAATTGGTTGTTTGCCCGCAGGCATGGCGGCACGTTCGTGCTGCGCGTGGAGGACACCGATGAGGCGCGCAACACCGAGGAGGCCAGACAGGCGATTTTCGATGGCATGGGCTGGCTCGGCCTGCAGTGGGATGAAGGGCCGCAGGTTGGTGGCAACTACGGGCCGTATTTCCAAAGCGAGCGCAAGGGGGTCTACGACGCATGGTTCGACAAGCTGTGCGCTGGCGGACGGGTGTATGAGGATGCCGGAGCCTGGCGGTTTCGCTTCGAGCGCAAGCCCGTGACCATGAACGATCTGGTGTGTGGCGAGGTGACCATTGATTACCGCGATGAATCCAACACCCCGGACATGGTGATCCGGCGCTCGGACGGCTCGTATGTTTTCCACTTCGTCAATGTGGTGGATGATTTGGAAATGGCCATCACCCATGTGATCCGCGGCGAGGATCATCTGATGAACACCCCCAAGCATTTGCAATTGATAGAAGCCTTTGGCGGCGTGGCTCCGCAATATGCGCACATTCCACTGATCCTCAATCCGGATGGCTCAAAAATGTCCAAGCGCGACGCGGGCGCCGCCGTAAGCGATTACCCCCGGCAAGGGTTTTTGTCCGCTGCGGTGGTCAATTTCATCGCCTTGCTCGGCTGGTCGTCCAAATCCGCTGAGGAAATATTTTCCCTCGACCAACTCGCCGAACGCTTCTCACTGGAAGCCGTCAACCGCGCCCCGGCCCGCTTCGATCTGGAAAAATGCCGCTGGGTCAATCAACAACATCTCGCCCAATTGAGCGGGCCCGCCTTCGCCCAGCTGGCGGCGCCCTTTGTCCAACAGGCCGGCCTGCCGTTGCCGGAAAACTTCGAGGCGATCGCCACCGCCGTCAAAGACAAGGTCAGACTGCTCAGTGAAGTGCCGGAGGCCACCGCGTTTTTATTGTTAGACAAGATCGAGTTCGAGGCCGAGGTGGTCGCCAAGGTCCGCGCCAATGCCGCCACCGCCGGCTTGCTGGACCCACTGGCGCTGGCGTTTGCAGGCATCGGCGAGTGGTCTGGCCACGCCGCCAAGGCGGCCTTGCAGGAGGTGGCTGGAGCAGCCGGCGTCAAGCCCGGGCAATTGATGTTTCCGCTGCGCGCGGCGCTTTCCGGCCGCGCGCACGGCCCCGATCTTGGAGACATCCTTGACTTGCTAGGCAGCGCGCGCGCCATCTCCCGAGTCCGCGATTTCGCAAAATTGTTAGCCTCCTGATCACTAACAACACCTGCGGCTAAAAGCACTAAATCCTAAACAAATCAAAGTCATGCACCATCCATCAGCGCCTCCTCATCTTTCTCTTCGTTTAGAACGCAAAGTGAGCGCTAGCGAGCTTGGAAAAAATTGGCGAAGCCCACAATCGCATAGCCATCGGCAATTTCGGGCTTAAAACTTAGTGCTTTTCTTCCCCCCATGCCCGAAGTTTACACATTGGACGATCTAGCCTCGCGGGAGGTGCTTGACGCGGGGCAATCCAAGCCGGCGCGGTTGGCCGTAATTGGCTGGCCGGTGGCCCACTCGGCCTCGCCGCGCATGCAGCAGGCCGCCTTGGACGCGGCCGGGATTGACGTGCGCTATATCCGGCTTGAGGTGGCGCCCGGCAGAGTGAGGGAGGCCCTGGCGCGGATGAGTGCGCTGGGGTTTATCGGCTGCAACGTGACGGTGCCACACAAGTTCGATGCGCTGGCCGCCTGTGAGTGGGTGGATGCGGCGGCAAGAAACCTCGGTTCGGTCAACACCGTCTGTCTTGAGGCGGAGCAAGTGCAAGGCTTCAACACCGACGGACCCGGCTTTGTCAGCGCCATCGCCGATGAGTTCGGCGCGGCTCTCGGTGACCTGAGAGTGGTTATTCTTGGCGCGGGCGGTGGCGCGGGCCAGGCACTGGCGACGCAGTGCGCCATGCAGGGCGTGCGGCGCCTGGTGATGGTCAATCGGACCGTGTCCAAACTCGGACCGTTGGCCTCTCGGCTGCATGAACTGGCGCCGGCATGTGAGATTCAAGCGTTGGCATTGGATGATCCGGCGCTGGCGGAGGCCTGCCGTGGCTCGGACTTGATCGTCAACGCCTCCGCCGTGGGTCTGCATCCCGGCCCCCCCCCGATATTGCCGGACTCTTGCCTGATGGCACAGCCTCTGGTGTACGACTGTATCTATCAGCCGGCTGTCACTCCTTTGTTAGAGAGGGCGGCGGCTCTTGGCTGCCGCCATGCCAACGGGCGGTCCATGCTCATCCATCAGGGTGCGCTGGCATTCCAACATTGGTTTCCTCAAACCGACCCGCTGGCCGTCATGCGCGCCGCCCTGGGCGGTGGTTAGTTCGCGTCTTTCTTGAGCGCCGGATCCAACGGTTGGACACCGGGGTCATCGATGGCCAGCCAGTGGCAGGCAATGACTTTGAGCAGTTCGAATTTCTGGCTGGAGTCGGCTTCCACGGGCAAGCGGCGGATTTTCACCCTGACGCGGATCATGCCGGGGCCTTCCATGCTGGCGAGTGTGGAGCCGTAGAGGGATTCACCCGCGGCATGCTTTTTGAATGCCGCTGTCAGAAGCCGGCCGTCGTCACTGTCGCGCCGGACCAGAAACTCGGGCGCATGCGAATCGATTTGATCCGGGTAGCCGAAACGCGGCGCGTAGAAGGCCAGGCTCATGTGGGGGGAGTCGTTGCGTTCTTGCGCGAGGCGTTCGCGCACCAGCATGCGGAGTTCCACCTCCGCCGGGCCGTCGCCGGAAATAAAGAGCGACCACGGGTAATCGCCGTAGCGGGCAAAGTGGTCCCAATCCAGACGCCATTCCCCGCCTTGTTGGGCAAATACGCAGTCGAACGTGCGCCCGTCCGTGGTGCGCCAGCGGCTTTCCAAGGCTTGGCCTGTTGGCAAATCCAGCAGGGTGTTCACGGTGTTGGTGACTTTCCGTGGGTCGATGCGGGTCAGTGAATTGAGGTTGTAATAGCGGGCCATGCGTCCGGCGGTGGCCACCGGATTGAGCACGAATTGATTGCGCTCTTCGGGAGTATTGGCGCTTAGGAACCCGCCAAGGACGGATAGACAAGGAATGATCGCCTTGCGGATATTGACTACGGTTTCGTCGCCGGTGGAACCTTTCACTGAGGCGATGCTCGGAGTTTTTCCCGCGTTGTGCCGCACATCTTCGGGCCAGATCCAGCGGATGGCGAGGGCAAGCAGCACCGTCATGACCACCCAACCTATCAGGAGATTGGCCACCAGACGATTGGGCTTGGACCGGCGTGACTGGGTCTTCTTGGTGCCGTGTTTGGGGTGGGAGCGGGTGGGCAGGACCACTGGGGCGGGCGCGGGTGGTGCCGCGTGATCAGGTGGCACCTCCACGCCCAGCGAGGGGTCGCGGCCGCATTTTGTGCAACGGTGGTCATAGGCATCGCCCGTAAACGAACTGAAGAGCGAACCACAACGTCCGCAGTGATACCAAGCCATGTGTTTGTTACTCACGCAGGGGAAGTCTAGGGGGAAACCCAGTCAATGTGAAGCATCTCCCCAATGAGCCACTGGTTTTTTTGCGCACCCTTGGGAGGAGGGGCCAAGCGCAACGTCACCGCCTGTTCCAACAGGGGGGCATCGGCATGCTTTTCAGCTTCAAAAACCTTCCGCAAGGCGGTTTCCGCCGGCGTGCCATGCTTCACGTACCCCCAAATGACCAGGTCGCGGTCCGGTGCCAACATTTTGTACGCAGCGTACTCGGCCTCCTGGAAAACGAGCGAATAAAAATTCTCCGGCGTGAGGTAGGCGCGGATGACCCCGCCGGATCCCACCCCCCGGTTGAGCGTCGCGAAATCGGCATCACCGAGCCCTTGAGTGGCCTCCCAGTCGATCCGCAGCGAGCCCTCCTCGCACACGAAAAACATGCCATAGCGGGAAAAGTCCGGCTTCTGGCCACACAACAAACCGTGGCAGATACCACCCTTCACGCTGACTTCCCACGTGTGGCCGAGCTCTGCCTGCCAATTGTCCGGGCCATTCCATGGTTGCCAATCCAACTTGAGGCGTGCCGACAAGCGCTCCGCGTTGCGAATCAATGGCATGACCTCTTCCGGAGTTTTGGCCTTGGCGTAGACCGCCGCCATGCTGCGTGCGGTTTCTTCGCTGGTGCCGCCGATTTCAAAGCCCTCCACTTCGTCAACCTTTGCTTCCTCTACCAATTCGAGTGCGCGGCCCGGGACCTGTTTCCTGTCTATCAGATATAATTCATGGTAAGCGAGGGCCGCGATGAGCGCTAGAGCGATGGCGACTCCGGCGCTCCAAAGCCAGAACCGCGGAGGGGCGTGGGCCGTCCCCCAATCCTTGCCTTCCCCTTGCAGTTCCCGCGGCCCTTCCTGCGTGACCCGCTCTCCCACAGGAATCACCTTGTTGGCTTGAAACGGCTCCTCATGGTGGAGCGGTTCCAATTTCACCACGGCGCCCCCGAACTGCTTGATTTCCGCCTTGGTCGGGGTAGCGGGATCCTTGCGTGTCGCCACCGCGATATCGATCCGCAAACCTCGCGACCCTTCATTCATCATCCGGGCCGGCGCTTGCCTGCGTGACTCGAGTCTCCGCGTGGCTGGCAATAGGGTGCCACATGCCCCTTGGATTTCGACCGGCCGTTCCTCCATATCCCACACATCCGCCGGCGCCACAGGCAGGGGGTAATACGTGGTGTCGTGAATGTCAGAAGCCATGACAAATCCCCTAGAGGTAACGCGCGCCGATTGTTCCCGATTCCGACCCGTTTGCAAGCCCGTAAGTTTTTCAAGGAACCCGTGCCGTACGGTTACCCTTGGAGGGCGCGCAAGGCTCCGCGAATCAAACTTTCGGTGGTTGCGGCGGGCTCGGCGTCGAGCAGGCGCCGCAGCGCCTTGCGCGAGTCCACCTGCTTATACCCCAAGGCGATGAGCGCCAACTCGGCATCCGCGGCGGAGGCACTGACTTGGCCGGCTGCCGCGGCTTGCCAAGTGTCGGTCACGCCGACCTTGTCCTTGAGTTCAAGCACGATGCGTTCCGCGGTTTTTTTACCAAGCCCTTTGATGCGGGATAATTCGGCAACATCGCCTGCGACCACACAGGATTTAAAACGCGACACGGGCATACCGCTGAGCACCGCCATGGCGATGGCCGGGCCGATGCCGCTGACCCGGTCGATGAGCATCAGGAACACATCGCGTTCCTCCTCACTGGCAAACCCATAGAGCGTATGAGCCGTCTCACGGATGTGCAGATGCGTGCGCAAATCCACCTCCAACCCTTCCGCCGCATGCAGCCGGTCGAAGGTTGAGAGCGGCACAATCACCTCATATCCCACCCCGTGAACATCCACGATCAAGCGGTTGGGATAGGCTTCGAGCACTTTGCCGCGCAATCTTGCAATCATGGTGCGGTGAGTGTGGCCCGGAGCGGCGCCGCCCGTCAATGATTTGTGGCGCAGCCATCAAGGAGGGGCGATCTCCGAATCGCCCTCTTCCCGTCCATGCGCAGCCATCAAGGAGGGGCGATCTCCGAATCGCCCTCTTCCCGTCCATGCGCAGCCCTCAAGGAGGGGCGACC
>CAIKDP010000437.1 GCA_903826205.1 Akkermansiaceae bacterium | reverse complement strand
TGGAGCATTTGCCGCCTCCCGCCACTTTCTATCATCGGGTGCTGCTGCTGGATTCACCGCTTGCCAGGGGGCAGAATGACTCAGCTTCCATGGCTGAAAGGGGCACCGACCCTTTCCTGTCGAGTTTGTTCCACGCTTGCCGCCCGCCTTTTATGGCTTCCAAAATCGAGCGGAAGGCAACCAGACACATGAATTGCCGATAGAAAAAGCGCTGGATCAAAACCATCCACAAGGTACGAGCTCTTCTGCCATCCAGGCGGAATGCAATGAGCGAGCCGACGAGATCCATCGCAAGGAACATCAGATAGCCGACGACCACCGCACCGAAGTCCCCCCGCAGCAGCGACAACACAAATACCACGTCGCCAATGGGCGAGAGCAGTGGATAGATGACTTGGAAGCACAGTAGATTGGGCATGGCCACCCAGCCGAGGGAGCCCTTGAAGAGTTGGCTGCGGTGCTTCCATAGGCATTGGAAAGTACCAAAACTCCAGCGCAATCGTTGTTTGAACAATGCCGAGCAACTATCCGGTGCCTCCGTCACAGAGCGTGCGTCCGGCGCATAAACAATCTTGGCACCTTGAGCCAGCATCGTCAGTGTGAGATCTGCATCCTCGGTCAGCGTTTGCGGCGAGTAAGCACCCGCATCCAACACACGTTGACGCCTCCAGGCACCAGTGGCTCCAGGCACCACCGATATGCAGTTGAGCGAGTGGAACGCCCGCCTATCATAGTTCTGGGTGGTGACATATTCTAAATCCTGAAAGGCTGTTAGGATATTATGAATGTTACCGACCTGCACATTTCCACAGACCGCGTCAACGACATCGGCTGGACCGATAGTCAGCGGGCAGAACGCATCGGCCTGATCGTGCAAAACCGCCGCTTCCTCGTGCTCGCCAAAACCCGCATGCCCAATCTCGCTTCACGTGCGTTGGCCCTGGCCGTCAACGCCCTGCCCGCGGCATGGGAACAAGCCCATGGCTACAGGCCGTTGTTAGCCGAGACCTTCACCGACATCGAAGCCTTCGAGGGAACCTGTTACAAGGCCGCCGGCTGGCAGCCCTGCGGCATCACCAAGGGATTCACCCGCGAACACCGCGCCGACTATTTTTTCCGCAATGATCGTCCTAAAAAACTCTGGCTGCGCGTCCTCCACCGCCACGCAGGCGCCATGCTGCGGGCCATTGAGATGCCGCCGGAATATGCCGCAGGCCTCAATCTCAACAGCCCCGAGCGTGCTCTGCCGTTGCGTTCGGCCGAACTTGAAAGCCTGCGAGACGTCCTGCGCGAGGTGCCCGATCCGCAGGCAAGCAACCGCAAGTTTCCCTGTTCCTCGCTCTTGCTGCTCGTCGCCATGGGTCTGCTGGCCGGACGCAAGTCCATCGCCGCAATCCAGCGCTACGGCCGGCTTCTCACCCCAAAACAGCGCTCCACGCTCGGCTGGCCGTCCAACAAGGAGGGCACCTTCCGTCCCGCCCCGAGCTACACCGCCATCTACAACCTGCTCTGCAAAATCGATCCCCATGGCTTTGCCGCCGCGCTCAACGACTGGCTGGCCGCCCCCCACGGCACCCTCCCGCGCGGGCTGGCCATTGATGGCAAATACGTGCGCAACCTTGTGCTGACCCTCTGTTTGAGCGAGCACGAGAGCGGCGCGCCCGCCTCCATCGCCATCGCCGAGCAAGCCCCCGTGAGCGAGGAAAACAAGAAAGAAGGCGAGTTGACATGCGCCAGGCGACTCTACGCGACCACTCCGCTCCACGGTGCCACGGTCACGGGCGACGCCCTCAATTGCGAGCCGCAGAGCATCACGCTGGTCGTTGAAAACGGCGCCGACGCCTTGTTCCAGCTCAAGGCCAACCAGCCCACCGCACTGCAACATGCGATGAACCTGGCGGCGAATCTCTCCCCCCTTTTACCTGCGAATCCGACGAACTGCACCATGGCCGTCGGGAACGGAGGGTTTACAAGGTCTATGCGATAGAGCCCCTGCGGGTGGGATTGCCCCATATGCGCACCCTGGTGGTGAGGGAAAAGACCGTGCTTAATACCGCCAAGAAGCGGTTCAAAATCACCGCCGGGAGAACCTCCACAAAAAAGACCACTGACAAGACTGCCGCAGCGGCACCGGCAGTGGAGGAGAACGGGGAGGATCCGGTTTCCTACTTTCTGGGCACCAGACTGCCTGGTCCGGCGGAACCCTTCGCGCAGCTCATCCGGGGCCATTGGGGCGGCTGTGAAATCCGCAATCACGGGACACGGGACGTGCAGTGGAAGGAGGACAAGACCCTTTCGGGCAACTGGGCGCTCAACGCCTGCCTGGCGACCCTGCGGGTGGCGCTCCTCTCGGTGCGATTCCGGCAGGGCGTCACCCTCCCCTGGCCCCAAATCTTCGAGCACTGCGCCCACTCCTCAGTCCCGGCTATGTCACTGATTAACGGAAAATCAATCAAATGAAAAGGCCGTGGGCCCATCCACAGATGGAACTGCTGGAAGAACAGGAACTGGCAGCGTAACTCCATTGCGATGAATGCGGCTGATGCGCCGCTCGCCGCCAAGGATGAGAAAATCGAGGCATTGAAGGTTGGAGACCTCATTGGCAGATGGATTTTTCAATCCGGTCCATGCTGCAAAGCGGAAGCGCTCCGCCGGACGTCCGTGGGTGGCGGAGTAAATCTGTCCTTCTGCCGCACTTTGGCTACTGCTGTCAATTGCGACACCCACGCGGTATTCTGGCTCGAAGAGTTCTCCTGACTTGATGATGGAATTCTTGGTCAAGATTCCTGATAGGCCGCCATCGAGATAGGATTGCATCGCAGCAGCAGCAACAAATCCCGAAGGCTGTTCCTTACTGGCGGGCGCAGGCGATACCGCCAACGCCGGCAGTGTCGCGGTATGGCGGGATGTATCGAGGACAAGAATTTGCAAGCTGT
>CAIKDP010000436.1 GCA_903826205.1 Akkermansiaceae bacterium | reverse complement strand
TCTGGCTCGCCCGCCACCGGCGTGGTGTGAATCTCGCTCGTCCATCGGTTCGCCTCCGTTCGGAGTTCGCCCGCGACAAACGGCCGGGTGGCGGCCAATTTCGATCCATCATACCAGCAGGCGAGCAGCCGTAGATGGCCAGCCAACGGATCTAACAGAACGGTGGTGGCGTTCCTGGGTAGGTCAGCGGCTGGGGGCGGACAGAGGGTGGCCTTGAGTTCCGGCAGCAGGACCTGCTGCAGGCCCGGCACCTGCGGGTGGATGCGATCCGGCACCAGCCGGTCAAACAGCGGCAGATCGTCCGTCATGATCTTCAACCAGTTCGGATAATGATCCACCAACAGCAGGCCGCGGGCTTTGGCCACCTCACGATAACCCTGATAGTAGGCGGCCACTTGCGGGCGGTCCGTGGCGTGGACGCCGAGGGTGGCGTGATCCATGACCGAGTTCATGGTCTGGAGTATGATCTCGGTCGCCGGGTTTGCCGCCAAAATCCTGTCCACCATCGTGTTGAGGTTTTTCTTTGATTCCTGCAGCGAGATCTTATACGGCAGGAACGCATCGTTGACGCCAAACTCGATGAACACCACGTCGGGTTTGTGCGCAATGACCGCATCGAGTTTGCCCAAGCCAGAGTTTGCCTGAGGGTTGCCGCTGAATCCCAGGTGACTCGAGGCGGACGCGCCCATGCCTTCGTTGCACAGCGTGACCTGACCGGGCCATTCCCGGTTGAGCCAGTCGTTGACCATCACCCCCGGCCAGAGCCCGGTCAGGCTGGTGCCCATGGTGACGATAGTCACCTTCTTGCCGGCCCGCAGCGCCGCGACGAAGCGCGCGCCTTTGGCCGGTGCCAACCAAGTGCCTGCCGTTGGGTCGTTAGAGAACGTTTCGGCGAAGCCGGCGGCCTGAATCTGCGCGGGCGACACCGCCGTGACGGCAAAGTCCGCGAACCGCACGCCATTGGCGCCACCAACGAAGAGATGCCCCGCATCGCCGAAAGCAACGCCGCCAGCGGAAACCGTCCCCGCCCAATCCACCTGAAACGGTTGACCGTCCCAGTTGGCATCGATCTCGAACAGAGCACGCTTTCTCGCGGCATCCCAGGTGATCCGCGCACGGTGCGTGCCATCCCCTACCGGTGCCAAGCCGCTAACGGATTCCTGACCGTTGGCGGAAGTCGTGACCACCCCGCCGGCAAAATCCCCTGGGGCAAGACGGACATAGACCGACGGTGCCGTGGATGGCTCATGCGATGTGCCGGGGTTTTCCCGGCCGCAACCGATGCCGAAAAACGCGCAGCCCGGACCACCGCCGCCCTTGAGTGTGACGGTCACCTCGGCTTGGAAATTCACGCTGGCGAAGTCCGCACGCGAGGTCCGCAAGTAGGACCGTCCGCCATCGCCAGGTTTGGCGAAGACCAAGGCACCGCCACCGTCAAGGTGCTTGCCGGGGGTGTCTGGTGCTGCCGCGATGGCGCTCCACGGCATGCTGAGAGTCAGGATTACAGCGAGTGTTTTCATGTTCGTGTTAATATATCGGATTGTCTGTGGTTGTCAGTCAATAAACACGGCGGAAACCGCGGCATTGACGCCAGCGGTTTTGCTGGCCTTGATGGTTGCGGGGCCAGTCACGCGCCACGAGAGATAGAGCCCTTTGTCCGTCTCCGCCACGGTGGCCGCTTGTCGGTCATGGACTTTACCGTCGTGGGACTTTACCGTGATTTCCATACCGCGCTTGCCGTTATCGTAATCCATCGCATAGACGGTTAGTCGGTAGGCCGTGCCAACCGGCGCGTCCACCCGCAGCGAGAACTTTTCCGCTGTCGTCCAGCATGCGGGTACCCTGGCCTGGGTCTGCCCGGCCGGTGCCGCCAACACGCGTGGAGTGCCATCATGGGTTGGCCAGACATACACTGGCGCGGAGGTACTGAGTGTGAACCTCTTGACCGGTTCGATCTTGCGCCCCGCAAGCCACGCCGCGGTGGTCCCGTATTTGCCATGCCACGCGCCTGCGGTGGCAGCATCACGGGTGCCGCGGTTGCTGGTGATGGTGGCGGCGGTCGTGGCCGCAACTCCTTGGGTGATGGTGGCGGCATCAAACGAAGCGGTGGCGCGGCCCGCGCCATCAAACGGCAGAGTGCGGCATTCCACTCCCTGGAGCGCGGGTTTGCAGACGATCATTTGCGCCATGGCATTGGGAGCGCCCTCGAGTTGCACGACAAGTGCCGAACTCGCCGCACCGCCGGTTGCCACATAGCGGGTGACGGCCGCATCGGCGTAAAGGACTTGCGGGGCATCCCCGGATTTTTCCTGGATCCAGAACACGGCACACCGCTCCTCACCCGCATCCAGATCTATCGGCAGGCCGTCCTGCACCAACCGTGCTCCGGTGAATTCGCCGCAGTAGGCGTAGGCAAACTTGCCATCGGTGGTCTGGGTGATGTTCTCCACAAGATAGGACTTGGTTGCATCGAGCCCGCCCAGGCGTGCCTGAAAGGCATTGCCCGGGTTCAAGTTGAGGTGATTGATGGCAACCACCAGCGCCTGGGTTTTGCCCTCATTGGTGAACATCCAACACCACGGGCCGTCGTTCTTCAGCCAGTCGGCGCCGTTGTACACCGGACGCAACGGCGCGTTGAGGACCGCCTGGATTCGCGGGTTCTTCCGCCAGTCGTTGAAGACCCGCAGGTGCGCGACGGATTCCTTGGACCAATCGCCCGGCCACGAATAGATCGAAGTGTGGCGGGCCAGCAGGAACTGGTAATACCACAACGGGGAATCCCGCCACGCGGCGGCGGCATTGCCGTCCTCACCCCAGGTGGAAAGCATCCCTTCTAACGGGAACATGCCGATGGCGGCGAACAGGTCGCGTACGTCGTCGCCGTATTCGGTGCGGCGGAACATGCCGGCAACGCCGTTATCGGCCAGGTGCAGGAGCCCGACGTTCTGGTTGCCGTGGGAGTCGCCCGAACCGGGGCCGGCGGGATTGTCCACTTCGCAGGTGGTCTGCATGATGAAGTCGGGGTACTGGTGGGCGATGGTGTTCATGTAGCGGCGCATGCCGAGAATTTTCCGATAGACCGAATCACTGGGGTGCGAGTAGGCGGTCACCGTGTCGGTTTTCCAGAGCAGTCCGGCATCCACCTGGTCCCAGGCGCTGTGATATTTGCCGATCAGGGTCTCCCGCAGTTGCTGCAACTTGAAATCCACGTTGGCCGGATCGGCGCAATCGCGGCCATCGCCCCACCCGTGGACGCAGATCTTGCCTTGGAGGCTGAACCAGTGGCCGGGCTTCATGCCTGCTGCGGTGATGAGGTCGCAGAGCGCCGGCATGTCGGTCCATTTGCCTTTGGGATCCGTCCCGTCCTCCGGCTCATACCAGAAGTCGTCAATGTGGATGCGGTCGAACCCCGCCGCCTTGGCCTGCGGGATAACGATATTGCGGTAGTTTGTATCGCTGCGGCGCCCCCCCTGCCCGCCCCATTGCCAGTCGTTCGT
Organism: Akkermansiaceae bacterium; assembly: GCA_903826205.1. Taxonomy (GTDB): domain Bacteria; phylum Verrucomicrobiota; class Verrucomicrobiia; order Verrucomicrobiales; family Akkermansiaceae; genus Luteolibacter. The sequence continues at coordinate 2,755 of CAIKDP010000436.1, read as the reverse complement.
GGAAAGGACGCGTGACGGGTTGTGAAACTTGTAGCGCTGGCGCAAATGCTCCGCCGCGGCCATCCGCCCGTCCACCACGTCGCCCTTGAACACGCCGAGGTTGACCGCGAAATATTCGACCTCCTCGCGCGGGAACAACACGAGTTGCACCGCCTTGGGATTGGTCGCCACGCGCACCGCCGTTTCGCCGTTCCAGGCGAACATGCCTAACATTTTGTCACGACTGTGCGCCTTGCCCGCACCCGGCTCAAGACAGGTCGCCCAATTGTTTTCCGGCACCAGGTACCAACCGTCACCCGCCGCATAGCGCACGATCGCGTTGCGGCCGCCGTTGGTCAGTCCGCCAGCCGTTGCCTGCCAATTCAGCACGCCCTCGATGCTATACATCGTGTGCGGCTGGTCGGGCAGGTTCAAACTCAGGACATCCGAGGCCCGCACCGTCACTTGCCGATCCGTGCCATTTTTCAAAAATGACAACACTCGCAAGCCAGCCCGGCCACCGTAAATCTCGATGACCTGGCGGACCGCAATCGCCAGCGGCTGCGGGCGTGTCAACGTGAGTTCGAGTCGCTTCCCCCACTGGGTGCCATAGACCTCGATGTCGCTCACCGCCGCCTGGGCGAGGGTCCAGCCGCCGTCGTTAGCGGTGACGGTGTGGCCATCGATTGCCAAGGAGAACAAGGGCGCCGCTTGACGATCCTTCAGATAGTCAACCTTCGCCTCGCGGTTGGACAAGCTGGTTAGGAACAACTTGCCGGCGGCGAACGAGACCGACGTCTGGAGCGCGGCGTTTTGCAGCGTCCAGGCATTCCCGTGTTGGGTGACCACCGCCGGCTCCGCGGCTCGCGCGGCCAATGGCATGGCGAGGGCCAGCAATACTGCGTATGATTTCATGTGCATCAATGGGGAGGTATTCATCATGTCACGGCAGCGAGGGCGCGAGCGCGTCGCCCCAGATTTGATAGCCTGCGAGTGTGGGATGGACCGCATCGCTCATGAGCGCGACGGGAATGTTGCCCTCGGCGTCGAGAAATCTCGCGCCAAGATCGAGAAAATCAACTTTTGCCTCCTTGGCCAGGGCGGCCAGTCCGTCGTTGATACAGAGCACTTTGAGGCGGTCGGGATGACTGGCCGGGGTGCGACTAGGCAGCAGCGCCATCAGGGTGATCTTCGCCTCGGGGGTTTTGGCCCGGATCCGCTGCAGGCAGGCGCGAATCCCATCGACCACCGCGTCGGGCGGTTCCGCGCCTCCAAGCACATGGTTGACGCCGATCATCAGCACCACCCGCTTGGGGGCAATGCCGTCCAACGCGCCATGGTCGAGGCGCCAGCGGACTTGCGGGATCCGATCGGCACCGAAACCCAGGTTAATGGCGGGGCGGCTTTGGGAGAACAACCGGTCCCAAACCGGTTGGCCAGACGGCGGGGTGCCTTCGGTGGGGATGCCGCCAAAGTGATGGATGATGGAGTCGCCGATCAAGACCACCTGCGGCTTGGTGGATTTGGCTTTGAGCCCGGAGTTGTGGCGTTGCATCCTATTCCAAACCGCCTCCAGCGGCGCGTATTTGCCACCGAATTCATGCAGCGTGTCGATGAGGAAATCCCCAATCATCAGCAGATCGCACACCTCCTTTGGGGCGGTAGCCGCATTGTCGCCGGGACCGCTCTCCGCGCCGCCTTTTCCGCGCGCGGGCACTGGGGAATCGGCGGCGAAGCCACTTGGCGCGGCCAGCAAGCTGGCGACGAGGATCGATGCGAACCGCGGTAAGGTGGGGTCGTGGATTTGACTAAGCATTGGAGGTTTGGCTTGGGAGGTTCTGCGAGGAGCGATGGGAATGGGCAGGTCAGGGAGGGCATTTGCATTTCTCACAACTCCTGCTCCGCCTGGTCGACCAGGTGCATGGGATCGGTTGTGGTCTTTCATAGGTCGGTTCATGTGGCAGATTCTCAAGGGCGTGTCTCGTAATCCCGTATTGGCCTCGACGGGATGTTGATATGACGTTCTATTGATAACCGTTCTTTCAGAATTTTCCAATGGAATCTTGCGCGAAAACCAATCCTCAGTTGTCCGAAGCCGTCGCCTCCCGGATCAGCGCCGCGACATTTTCCGGCGGGACATTCGGCAGAATTGCCTCATGGCTTGGGCTGATGATCAGGTTGGGGCCAAGCAACCGTTTCACCCGGCGCACATCGGCCTGGATCTGCTCCGATCAGGCTTCCCAGTATCGCTGGCGTTGGCGCTGCGCCAAATCCGGATATCCTCGATGCCGCCGGGGGCGGTGCCGGTGAGCAAGCCGAGCCGACCGGTGTTCCTGATGCGGGCAAGAATAGTGAGGAAATCGTTGACATAGACTTCCATCATATCGCGGTTGAGCAGAACGCGGAAGCATTGCCGCGCACCCAAATCCAAATCGCGATTGGCGGTCTGCCGGATGCTCAGCAACATCGCCTGGGCATCGAGTTGCACCTCCCCAAAGAGCGTCCGGGTCCGTTCGAAGGCGACACATTCCGCGGCCGCATTGCCCTGATCGATGAGCAAGCCAAGCAGCGCGTCGGCGGCCGGAGTCGCCTCCAGCAAGTGGGCGGTGCCTTCGATGACGAGCGTCTGATTGACGTCGAGGGTGGCATCCAGCCACTGGATCGCGCCTTGGCGGGCGCGTAGAGTGGCAGGGAGCTTGGCCGCCTTGAGCTTGTCGTTGCCCGGCCACCAAACGAGGCGCAGAATCCCCTCCCCGTCGATGTTGATTGCCTTGAG
>CAIKDP010000435.1 GCA_903826205.1 Akkermansiaceae bacterium | reverse complement strand
GAGACCACTCTCAAGCGCTACCTCGTCACCAAGGGCCAACCGTTTTTGCGCGCCGAAAACCCGGACTACCCGGATCTGATTCCCGCCCGCGAACTCGTCATCCAAGGCGTCTTCATCGCCCTGCTGCGCCACGCCGCGTGAGGCCTGAAAATCCCCCGCCGACTTCACAGGCGCCCTCCAGGGAGGATGGACCTGCTGGTCCATGGCGCTCCAGCCGTCACGCCTCCCGGATCACGAGCGGCTCGAATTTGGGGGCGAACAGGTGATTGATCACAAAGGCCACCAAATAGGCACAGGCGCAGATGCCAAACAAGGTGGCATAACCGGCCGTCTCGTTGCCCACCTTGGCGAACCGGTCTAACATCGAACCCACAAACACTTGGAAAATCATCCCGCCAAGTGCCCCGGCCATGCCGCCGATGCCGATGAGCGTGGCCACCGCCCGCTTGGGAAACATGTCGGATACCGTGGTGTAGAGGGTGGCCGACCACGCCTGATGTGCAGAGCCGGCCAAGCCGATCAACAGGACCGCCTGCCAATCGCCGACCTTGGAGACGAGAATGATCGGCACCACCAGCAAGGCGAAGCAAAACATGCCGGTTTTACGGGCCCGCGACACGCTCCAACCCTTGTTGATCAGGAACCCGGTGAGCCAACCGCCGCCAATACTCAGGATCGTGATGATCACATATATGGTAACCAGATGAATCCAACTGCTCTTGATGTCGAGTCCGCGGGTTTTCTTGAAAAAGTCCGGCAGCCAGCTCAGGAAAAACCACCACACCGGATCAGTCAAAAACTTGCTGGTGATGAACGACCACGCCTGCTTGTGGGCTAACACGCGCCGCCATGACATCGGCTGGCCCGGCAACTCCGCCGGATCGCTCTGGATGTGGGCCAACTCAGCGGCATTCACCTCGCGGCGGTGCTCCGGGCTGTCGTACTTGGGAATCCACAGCAACAACCACAGGAACCCGGCAATCCCGGCGAACACAAACGCCCATTGCCAGCCTAACAGATACGCGAGCGGCGGCACCAGGGCGGGGGCGAAGATGGCCCCGGCATTGGTGCCCGCATTGAACAGGCTGGTGGCCAGCGCCCGCTCGCGGCGGGGAAACCATTGGGTCACGGCCTTGATTGCCGCCGGAAAATTGCCGCCCTCAAACAGCCCGAGCAAGACCCGGGCAAGCAGGAACGCGACAAACGCGGCGGGCACCAGCAAAGGGGTTTGGGGGTTGGCCAGCCAACCTAACGACGGTGGCAAGTTCAGTGATTTGCCCACCAGCCAGATGATGGGCGCGTGCAGGATGGCGGCCACGCTCCAGCCGATGATGGATATTTGATACCCGCGTTTCACCCCGCAACGGTCCACAAATCCGCCAAACCACAACAGACCGATGGCATAGGCACCTTGGAACGCGGAGTTGACCCAGCCGTATTGGGTGTTGGTCCAGCCGATGCTCACGTCCAGCATCGGCTTGAGCAGCGAGAGGATCTGCCGGTCGATGTAGTTGATGGTGGTGGCGAAAAATACCAGCGCGAGGATGAACCAACGATAGCGGCTTTCCAATTGAATGGCAGTCATGTGTGACGGGATGCTGCGACCACCACGCAGCGAACTCAAGAGGATTGAGGAAATTCTTGGGGCCGTCCACGGGTGCACGTCGCGTCTCCGTAGGCGCGCTGGTGACAGCGCGGGGGGCCATTCTAACGAATGCGCCTGTGTCCAGTGTGATAGCACCCTTTCTCGGGACATCATCGATTAGCGCATCCCAAGCGGGTTGCTTGGGGTCACATCGATTTCGGGCCACACAATTTCACCGCGCAGCTGTTCGTCGGCGCGGGTGTAGGCCCCGAGTTGGTTGCCATTGCAATCCATCCAGAGGGTGATGCGCCGGAACTCGTCAGGGGTGAGGGACACGCCGTAATGCGACTTGTCCAGATACTTGAGCAAGGGGGAGGCCATGGCACCGAACT
>CAIKDP010000434.1 GCA_903826205.1 Akkermansiaceae bacterium | reverse complement strand
GGTGGCTCCATATCGCATGCGGCTCTCGCACTGAGCCGGTCCCTCAACCGAGCGGCTTGAACCGCGCCTGGAAAAAACGGAGGCATTCGGGCTCGTAGATCATTTCCAAGCCCTTGGGCCGGTCGGGATTGGCATAGACCGCTTGCACGCTTTCCGCCACCACGTCCATGTGCGCTTGGGTGTAAACGCGGCGTGGGATGGTCAGGCGGACCAATTCGAGTTTCGGGTAATGATGGTCGCCGGTTTCGGCATTGCGGCCGGCGGAGACGATGCCGCGCTCCATCGCGCGGACGCCGGCATCCAGATAGAGTTCCGCTGCCAGCGTTTGGGCCGGGAAGCGGGTTTGCGCCAGGTCCGGATAGAACCGGCGGGCATCCAGATAGACCGCGTGGCCACCCACCGGCAACACGATCGGCACGCCCCAGGTTTGCAACAACTCGCCGAGGTATTCGACCTGCCCGACACGGGCGCGGATGTGGTCGTCCTGCACCGATTCCACGATCCCGCGCGCCATCGCCTCCATGTCGCGGCCGGCCATGCCGCCATAGGTGTGCAGGCCTTCGTAAACGACGACCAAGTTGCGGGCTTTCTCCGCGATGGCATCATCGTTGACGCTAAGCCAACCGCCGATGTTGACCAGCGGGTCTTTCTTGCCGCTCATGGTGGCCCCGTCCGTGTAGGACATCAGCTCGCGCAAAATGTCGGCCACCGGGGTGTCGGCGTAACCCTCCTCGCGCTGCTTGATGAACCAGGCGTTTTCCACCGCGCGGGTGGCGTCGGACATGACCGGGACACCGTGTTTGGCACACAATTCCTTGACCGCGCGGGCGTTGGCCATGCTGACCGGTTGGCCGCCGGCCATATTGACGGTGAAGGCAAGGCAGACATAGGGCACCTTGCCGCGATGTTCTGCCAGCACGCGTTCGAGCTTGGCCAAGTCCACGTTGCCTTTGAACGGCAGGATCACGCTTGGGTCATGGGCTTCATCCACAATGATATCAATAAACTTTGCCCCGGCGTGCTCCTGATGGAAACGGGTGGTGGTGAAATACATGTTGCCGGGCACCACATCGCCGGGCTTGATCATGATCTGGCTGAGCAGATTCTCGGCCCCGCGCCCCTGGTGGGTCGGAATCACATGCCGGTGGGTGTAGTGGCTGCGGACCACCTCCTCAAGGTGATAGAAATTCTTGGAGCCCGCATAGGCCTCGTCGCCCAGCATCATGCCGGCCCATTGCCAGTCGCTCATCGCGCTGGTGCCGGAGTCCGTGAGCAGGTCGATGTAAACGTCGTCGCTGCGGAGCAGGAAGGTGTTGTAACCGGCCTCCGCCAAGGCCGCCTCGCGCTGGGCGCGGGTGGTCATGCGGATCGGTTCCACCATTTTGATTTTATAGGGCTCCGCCCACGACCGGCGACGGTACTGCATGCCCATGGTTTGCACGGATTCGTCAGCGCGCGGCTGACCGGGGTGGCTATTTTGCATGGGCGGAGGAAACACCCCGGCCCGCCCCGCTGGCAAGCACGGAGTTGCGAAAACCTACCCCAAGCCGAGCACCGCCGGAAGACTTTGCGGCCACGACCATTTCGTCAGGAAGCCGATAGCCACCGCCTGATGCACTGCCACGATCAGCCAGAACACCACCTGATAACCGGGCTGGGTGCATTTGTGCCGCAACCAGCGCTGGGCCACCCATCCCGCCGGCCACCCGCCTGCCAGTTCGAACAGATGCAGCCATCGTTCAGCCACCGGCCACTCGCCCCTTTCGGCCCGCTTCTTGTCGAACGCATAGCTCCAAAAAGTCAGCAAGTTCACGATTATCCAGACGATGAAATACTTCGGTGAAGCGTCGAAATAGTGAAACCAAACCAACAGCGGAAGGAACAGGCAGGCCGCTAGGATTCCCGCCGACACGGTCAGGTTCAGGGCCCGGCGGCAGAACCAATTCGTGTTTTTCGCCAGACTAGCTTGCCTGGCAAAGGGACGGCCCTTGGCGTCCCGGAGTCCGATGAACCGGACCGCATCTCCCACGGCAGGTTGCCGACGCAAATCACTCATTTCCCGCCACCGTAGGAAAAACCGTTGGTTGTCGGCTTCGACGTAGCCGTACCCCTTTTTCGAATCCCATTCCACGATTTTGCCTGTAAGGTGGGCGGACTTGTGTTTCATGTTGGATCCTTTCAATACGTCCGGTCCATCGCCACCTTATCGCAACGCGGCAATGACGGCGTCATAACCGCCCGCTTTGGCCGGGTATTGTTGTTTGCCCTTGTCCGCGGCGGCCAGCGCGGTCAGCCCGTGTTGGTTGGCCGCGCCTTTGGTTGCGCCTCTGGCCAACAGCAATTTCACAATGCCCGCCTGGCCGCGTTGGGCGGCGATGATGAGTGCGGTGTTGCCCTGGCGATCCGCAAAACCGGTCCCCGCACCCCGCTCTAGCAAGGCCGCGGCG
>CAIKDP010000433.1 GCA_903826205.1 Akkermansiaceae bacterium | reverse complement strand
TTCATCTGCTATGCGACGGTTGTGTGGACATTCCGAATTCCTGAAGCGGAAGTCACTCTCTTCACGACATTGATTCAGGGACTCGGATACCTGGTCATGATGGGAGTTGCGAACGTCTTCTTTTTCCTTGGCCCCATTGCAGAAAGAGTCATAAGGCCAACAGATCCATTGCCCTTTCGATTGCTCACGTATCGCATGGGATTTTGGGGCTCTGTATCATTACCCTTCCTTATCCCGGCCGTCCTGCTAATACTGGCGGTCGCTCAACCCGCATGATGGACCGCAGCAAAATATCAGAAGTCGAACAAGTCATCCCACCGAATGACCGATCAACCCCACAGCCGCAACTCTAACCACTGCCCAGCCGCCGGTCATCGGTGGATATGAGCGTTCGCCAAAGAAAATGCCATTTAACGACCAAGTCCGGCTTGAAGCTCTAGTAGCTTGCCATCGACACTGCTGCCTGTGTCACGAACGCAAGCATACAAGAATCGCATGTCATCATATAATCCAGGAGGCTGACGGCGGGCCGGATACGCTCGATAATTGCATCCCCCTATGCCCAGACTGCCATGCTGAAGTGAAGGCATTTGATATACGGCATCATCCCGGAATGACCAGTTATTCCGCCAAAGAACTTCTGAGGCGACGAGATGATTGGTATGCTATAGTCGAACGGCGATGTCAGGAATCAGTGGCAGCAATGCAGAGGACGCCATCATCTATACCTCGATCATCCGCTCTCCAAGGTGAAATCGCTTTTGACTACAGTAACCATGACGGAAAGTATATCATAGGAGAAGGCAACTCAGAATTCTTGACGAGGTGGTCCCGCGGATCAAAACGAACAATCCATGCGTACACTGACAACACAAATTTGTCGATTGCTCTTTGCGCGCCGACAGTAGGGCTAAACCACATACGTGATTCAAGTGCCCTTGATTTCAGTTCACGGACTAGAAGTCCCTCTCTTGGAGAGATTCTGATTCTTGAGAATCACAAAGGACGATATGCGGCCGTGAAGATTTTGGAGTTAAAGTCTAGGAATCATGGGGATGAGATGGATTGGGCGCGAATGGCATATTGGATACTTGATGACGGCACCACTGATTTTACCACAAAAGGCTAACAGGGAAGGCTGGACAATTACTATCATCAGCGGCTCTTCTTTCTCACCAGTCGTGGCTTTGGTTCAACAAGAAAGAAACACAACCCTAACATCGAACCGTGACCGCCAAGCCCCACATTACGAACTCCAGCAACGAATCAGCCGCTGGGCATCGGTGGATATGAGCGTTAGCGCACTTATGAAGATTATCGCCAGTATTCTGTTCGCAATCGTTGCCGTATCGACCATCGCTGTCGCTGAGGAGACGAAGCGCGATTACGGATTCAAGCACACTGAAGATTTGCGACTCGAAGGTTACGACTTCAAGTTTGTGAAGGCAGATCCCGGTAAGAATAGCTGGCGGATGGGCTACTTCAAGTTTCGCTGGAACGGGTCCAAAGCGATCCGGCTGTGGGGCTTCGGGTTCGAGAAGGATGGATCCCTTCTGGTGCGTTTCGAGCAGTTCTCCAAGATGACCAAAGGACGGTGGGAGGAAGTGACGGTAGGCTACTGTGGAACCGGAAAAGAGATGTTCACCCTCGAACCCAATAAGGATTACGTGCTAAAGGTTCCCCTTTGGCCATACGAGAAGAGCGGCGAAGAAGGAGTCGTTAAGCTCGATGGAGAGAAAGTTTCCGTAGTCTCAGAGCCATTCAATGTCACGGCGATCCGAGATAAACGCTAACATCGCACCGAGTGACCGATAAGTCCCACAACCTCAGATCCAACCACTTTCAAGCCGCCGGTCATCGGTGGATTTGAGCGTTCGGCATAATAAATACAACCATGGTAGATCCAACAGATCCTCTGGAATTTGCTTACCGGGACTTGCAATTCCACTTTCCGGTAACGGAGATTGGTCGGGATGAGACAATGATCCTAATTCAGATCGGCGAGTCTGATGCTTCGGTGATGGGTGTAACAGTAAATGATCCTGGCCTTCCATCATACGATGTCCTCTATCCCGCGGTTGTTCCTAAGCGAAAGAACAATAATGGCTTGGAGGCGGCGCATTTAAATCGCGTGCATATAGAGGGCCTGCGATGGATTGCCGGTCAGCTGCTTGAACATGGTGGTGTGCGTTCTGAATTTCCAGGCTAATGAGTTCCATCAACGAAATACCGCACAGCCGACGTCGCTACCGACCGGCATTAACCCCACAACATCAACCCCAACCGCCCTGCCATGACCCGGCGGCAGGACATCAGCGTTTAAAATGACCAGAAGAATAATATGCCTTGTCGGCCTGTCCGTTGCAGCATTTGCAACTCAAGTCACAGCTTCGGAATTGACCGCATCCTTGGCCGAGAAGGTCCGAATATGCGATCTCGTTGCTATAATCAAGATAACGAGCGTAGAGAAGGGCCACTTTCAAGTTCCCGGAGGCGGACAACCCGAAGGCCAATACTTTAACGTCAAATTGACAGCATCCATCACAGATCGAATAAAGGGAACATCCCCAGGCAACATCGAGATACATGCGCACTCGGTGCGTGCGACGGCTGGGTTTAGCGAGTATGGGATCCAGCCTGGCCGGTCCTATATTGCCTACCTCCAGGCAACGGCAAATGGGACATATCGCCTAGGTTGGAGCTCGAATCAGTTCCTAGAAGTCATCAGTGAAGATGGCAGATCAGTGAATGACACCGGACAAACACGCAACCAAGTGCGATTGGCGCCTAAATTGCGGAAGTTGAGAGCCCTGACGGCAGGAGGGTTACCTCTGGCACTGATCACAGATCCGGTCGCTTTGTTCATTGCTTTCCCGCTCATTCTGCTTATTGGTGTCTTCGTTATACGCAAGAAGCGTCTCAACCCTCCGCTGCAAATCATATGAACTGGATGGGGAATCCAAATCGGTCCTTACTTACCTTTCTGGGAAGTATTGCTTATGCAGCCTACATGCTCTTTACCTAAGACACCAGCGAACAAGACTTTCCACCGAGTTCCCGAACAATATGAAACTGATCACCACAGAGGAAGGGACACATTACCGACGGTGGGTGAACCTCATCCCGGCGTTTTTCATCCCCGGTTCGGCACAATTCTTGTCGGGTCGAAGGCCGAGAGGGATCGCTTTGTTCGTGCTGTACCTTCTGCTCGTTATCGGGCTTATCACCTTCCTCATTCATCCGAGGACCGCGCACTCGGTTGTGGACATGGGACGATTGAACTGGTTCCTCTTCCCATTTTGGCTTCTCATCGCCGCAGACAGTCTCCGTCGGCCGATTCCTCGCCTAGGGTTCCGAGGCTGGGGCGTCTTCATCGCCGTTTGCTTTGGCATTCCGATCATGTTGGCGCTCACCGTTCGCGCCTTTTTTGTGCAGCCCTTCAAGGTTCCGACAGGAGCGATGCAGCCGACGATCATGGGCAACAGGAAGGACTCGGACGGAAAACAACTCCTGGGCGATCAAATCTTGGTCAACAAACTCATCTACCGGTTCTCGGAACCAAGGCGAGGCGACGTGATCGTGTTTAGAACAGAGGGAATCAAGTCCATCAAACAGGACTCATGTTATGTCAAACGTTTGACGGGGCTGCCAGGGGAAACAATCGGCATTGAACCGCCATACCTACTGGTCAATGACAAACGAGTCACAGAACCGGGAATCTTCAGCACGATTGCGGAGGGAAAGGACGGGTATTTTGGATTCTGTCTGGCGACGCCAACCCCTGCATTTTCGACGCCGCTTACCTCACCCTCCGCCCGACTGACACTCGGCCCCGACGAATACCTAGTCATCGGCGACAACACCCGAAACAGTCTGGACGGTCGCTATTTCGGACCGATCAAGCGGACTTCAATTGTCGGAAAAGCGTTTTACATCTTCGCGCCGGCAGACAGGAAACGAAAAATTGAATAGCCCCCAACAGGGCTCTCGTATTGCCCAAGAACCAAAGACCATGTCCCTTCGACCTATATTCGCCGCTATCCTCCTTGCCACCGGTGTTTCTCATGCTGACGAGCAGAAGCGCTCAGAGCCAACGGTTGGGACACCGAACTCAGAAGGATATGCCGCTGTCCGCAAGCCTCTCAAGGAATTCGCTCTTCCCGTCAAGGGAGATATCCGTAACATAAGCGTTACACCTGACGCGAAGCGTCTCGTGTTCCACGAACTGGCCAACAAAGAGGACGGGACCGGTGTGTCAAGGGTTTCCGTCATGGAACTGGCCACCGGAAAGGTGACCCGCTTGCAGGAGTGGCCACAAATGGCGATGCAGCGCATGTTGGCCATCGCCCCGGATGGCAAGAGCGTCGTGCTGGAAGAACTCAAGGATGGCTCGGCCGGTCGTTACGATTTGGAAACAGGCAAAAGGGTCCAGCGCTATGGCTCACCGAAGGACAAGCCCGTGGGGTCGCTCCATGTCTCACCCGACGGCAAGCAGATGGCCGGAGGATCCCGCGATTTCGGGGCGGTGTATTGGGATTTGGAGCGCGGCGAGGTCCACCATGCAGCTCTTGATTTTGTGTCTAACAAGGCAGGGTTTCTTGTCTATCCGCTCAGCGCCCGCAAAACCCTCCTGGTTATCGCGTTACCCGCGAAAAAGGGAGATCCGACCAAGCTCGTTCTAGTGGAGCCGGACACCGGCGGGACCAGGCCGGTAACGGAAATTGCGGAGAACTTCAATATCTGCTTTGATGAGGCCGGCAAAACACTCTATGTGTTTCGCCAGGGAAATCCCGACAAGGTTGTTTGGACCCGTAACGAATTGTGGGATGTAGATACCGCGAAAATCACGCGGACCATCGACCTCAAGCCGCCGATGTCCTCCATCGCGTTGACCCTGACCCGGGACGGGCGTTATCTATTCCTCCACCAATACATGATGCAACAAGCGGTCGTATGGGATATTTCACGCGGCAAACCGGTGGCGGTGGCAGGTCCAGAGAATGGCGGTTTCAGCGCATTCACGATCACCCCGGACGGCGGCATCCTTATCGGCATCTATGGAAACTGGGTGGAAGGTTCCCTGCTAGCCGATAAGATCGGGTTGTTCGATACGAGCCCGCTCGTCCGATAACCGAAATATCCCACCGGATGGAAGAACCTCCCGCAGGATGCGGGAGGGGGCACCCTGGAAGGGTGCGCCACCCAACTGTAAGGGCGCGCCGCGCAACTGGATGGGGTGCCACCCCAGGATGTATGCGCCACCCCAGGGTCGGGGCTAGCCATCTTTCTTCATGTGGCCTATAAGGTCTTCCCGCACAAGAATTCCAATTCGAAAGGTGTGGTGGTCCGTGGAATGAATCTTCACAGGATTCGTTCTGTGGCATCTTCCACAACACGGAATCACCCTCAACATTCTGTATCCTTCATCGACCGCCAACTCGGGCCGGAATAGCGCAATCACAGCCCTTAGCGGCCGCGGAGGAAAAGGGAATAGGCAACTAAGGAACGCCTTGGCGCGGGTCGTCGAAAACTCCTGCAACTTGATCGTCTCGTCGGTTGGGCATCCACATTGAACGCAGATCGGTGGCAATTTTGTGGTGGCACCCAGCCACAGAAGATCTTTCCCGGCTCTGAAGTCCATCGGGGGCTCGTCGATCGACTGTCCGCATGACGGGCACCCGCGATCCTTTGCAGGAAGCACATTGCGGTAACAGTGTGGACACTTCTCAACGGACATAATTTATCTGGCTAACGCTGATTGTCCAGCAATGTTGTTAGGGTTCTTCATTCAGAGGGTATCCGGGTCTCGACAAAGTAAAGGGTGGGATTGCCCTCTGGAGGTGCCTTGCCATGGAACTCGTCTGGCAGAGTCGCAGTGGATGCCTTTTGGTTCTCATGCGGGGGATGCTGCTCGAACTGGTCAATTCTCACGCTACGATATTCCCCATTCACATAGCGATAAAGCTCGCGTGTCCAACTCCCGCCGCCGCCACGCCCCCAAACCTCAATTTGAGGCCTGCCGAGATATGGAGCCAAGAGTCGCTCACCAACACTTTGCGTGGTGAGGCTCGCATGCCACGAACCATTACGATCCTTTATAGTGATCTTGACGATTGGTCCTCCAGATCCCCCGGCAGCCTGAATCTTAGTATCCTTTGGAATGCTGTGGCTCACGTCATAATCTCCCGAGACGAAGGTGAAATCGTCACCTGCAGGAAACTCACGAAGCCGCTCGGGCCATTCCATATTCTTGATGCTTGGTTCCGCCTGGCAAACAGCGATGGATAGGAAAAACCAGATGGGTGTCTTCATATTGTCTCCTAGACCAAATATGCTGGCACCGGCGGATATTGAAGGGAATTTGTCATGAAGAATATTGGGCTAAACGCCGGTTGTCCATGAATTGCTAGGCGTCTTGTTCATTTGTGAGGAAAGGTTGCGCCATATGCTTTGAGGATTTCAATCGTTTTATCGGCATCCTTGGCACGGGCCTTGGCTTCGTATAACGGGCAGGTATCTGATACTCTGAATTGGGGATCTCACCGTGATCTAATAGCCATTTGACTGCCGCAGGTTGGGCTGCCTCGGCAGCCGCAAGGATTGGTGGAGAACCGCCCTCTCCCCCTCCTGGATAGTAAACACCGATGCCAAGTCTTGCGCCTTTCTGGTAAAGACGCTCCATCTCGGCGATATCTCCCGACCGGACTGCCTCCACGAACTTCCATTGAAGATCGGAATACGGCCAATTGCCGAAGCGAGCGTGTGCGTACCAACCACCGGAAAATCCGGCGATGAGCACGACGATAATGATTAGGATTCGCTTCATCTGGGATTGCTATAATTGCCTAACAGTGATGTGTCCACCGACGCCGGAGTGTCATTTCACGGCCCATGGTCTATCACCCAAGATGCTGGCTGGCGAGGGAATAGCAAAAAGAAATATCGGGGGGGGCACACTGCCAGGGTGCATCATCCCGCATCCTGCGGGATGTCTTCCCCTTCCCTGTCGCATCCTGCGGCAGGTTCTTCTGTCCCCTGTCGCAAAAATTGCGATTATTGAGTTGCTCGCTAGTTGAGACTTCGTGTATCAGGGTACAACCTCAATGAAAGCAGTCCCATTCGTGTTAGTTGCCATCATGGCCTGTACCGCATCCGCCCGCGGTCAGGTCATGGATGCCGCCACTCTTCGTGAGCCCGTTGCGCCGGTCGCCTCACCCACCACTGCATGCATTCTGGGCGATTTGCCGGACGGCACCCCACCGCCGCCGCAGCCGCCCAAACCCCCTTTCGTCGTTGCCGCCAAGGACGTTCTCACCACCGCCACCCAACAGCAGGGCGGACGCACCATCACCATTCGCAGGATCAAGCCCATCGCGCTGCCACCGCCACCGGCCCCCCCACCTGTCCAAACCGCCCTCGAGCAAGCCGCCTTGCAAGAAGAACTTGCCGAAACTGGCGTGCTACAGCCCAAATGGGATTTCCTGTTTCTGGGTGCCACCGTCTTCCGCACCAAGGATTCGCCGCCGCGCACACTGGTCACTTATTGGCCATCCATGATGGGCGAAGTCAGCTTCTGGTCATCCGCCGATTTCGGGCTGCTAGCCGGCATGGGTGACTTCGCCGCAGCCAATGGCCAGACATTCAGTATGTTCATGGCGTGGGGCTATGAGGACATCGACGGCAGCATGGCTGATTTCCAAGCCTCCCACGACCGCCCATATGAGGCTCCTCTCATGCCCCGGTTTCCTGACGGGAAAGCCACCTTCTCAATCATTGGCGCCGCGGCCGCAGATCCGGAAGTCCTTGTTCCCATCCAGGCGCTCCACGACATCTACAACAATGAGTTTGCCCGACTGAAGGCCGCCTACGAAGGCCGTGAGCGTGCCCAACTTCAACGCGAGGCGGAACTCAAGGCCAACCCGCCGCGCCCCAAGAACATCACCCTCAACTATTGGCGCACTGAAAGACCAGCACCAGCGAAGGGAGGAGCCAAGTGAAGCGCTTTCTTCCCCTCTGTGCCCTGCTTTGCGCAACACTGCCCGCATTCGCATTCTTAGACGCTAACAACAATGGACTGAGCGACTTATGGGAAAGAGCCTATAACAACGGCCAACTCTTCGGTACGTCATTTGACCCGCAGGCTGATGCGGACGGCGACGGCTGGACCAACGCGCAGGAAGCCGGCGCAGGCACCAATCCATTCTATTCGAACCCGCCCGAGGGAATTGTCAGACCTCAACTCACCAACATCCCCGCCGTTTGGTCAGAACCGGACGAAAACGGGGATTCTGTTATTGTCACGCCAGCGTCCATGTTTATGGAATGGCAGACGATTCCCGGCAAACAATACACCCTGCTCTACTCGCCCGATCTCATCGAATGGCTCGCCGTCCCGAATGAGACATTCATCGGCAGCGGTTCGATAAGGGGATATGGCATCGAACTCACCGACGACAAACTCTTCTGGCGCCTCAAGATTGAGGACGTCGATTCCGATGGCGATGGGCTTTCAGATAGCGAGGAATACGCCCTCGGTACCGATTCCGCAACGCGCGACACGGACCACGACGGCGTATCCGACTGGGATGAACTGGTGGAAAACGCCACTGATCCGCTACAGGCGTTGGACCTGGATGCCGATGGCATGGCCGACGATCTTGAAAAGCACCTTGCCAAACAATTCCTGGTCGCCCATCCTGATCCAGCATATTGGGGCACGCGCTACCAGGATCTCCTTGTCGGCAACCTCGACCCCACTCAGGCCTACACCGCCGACAACACCCCCATCGCGGATTTGGTGCCTATTCTCACGGCGATGGCCGCCTTTCCTCCCGGTTACGATCTGGTATTTATCGAGCCCCAATACCGCAATAACTCGCTCAGTGGCTTGGTGGAACCGGCACCGCCAGGGGGGCAGCAGGATGTGAGTGGAACCTACTACTACAGCCTGCCCAGTGGCGGAACCGGCAGCGTGGTGCTCACCTCGACAGGTGATTTCGTCCCGGGCTATTTGTCCGCACGGATCGACAATATCCCTTGGGTAAACGTTCTCGGAGCGAACGCCCCAGTGGTTCAATACCACAGTTTCGAGTGGCTGCTTGGCGAGGCCGAATCGTTGTTCGGCAGCAGTGAGCAAGGATCCGGCGGCACCATCTCTGGAGGAGAAATCTACCAACGCCGCTCGCGCCTGCTGGCTGCGGAGATCCCTCATGCCCCAATCGCCTATGACTTCGTGAAAATCACCACCCGCGAATCACTCGACTCTGAATCCGGCGAGGAGTTGATCGCCTCCGAGACCGTCCGCCTTAGCCTGGCCGGCGACGCCGTGGCAAGCGCTTGGCTGGAACTCAAGGCGCAGATCACGGACGGAATGATCATCAGGGAAAAGATCATCTCCGTCTCGGCTGCCGTGGACTTCAACCGCGACGGTACCATCAGCCTTTATTCCCCTGAGGACACCACAACTCCCGAGCGTCCATTCGTCTTCTGGACCAACGTGGACTACGACAAGGCCGGCACTGTGGATGAGACCGACTGGGAGGAAGACGACGTGGAAATGCCGCAATCCGCCTACCTCGGCGACGCATTCGAAACCGGCATCACCTGCCGGCGCGATCTGGAGGACTTCGCCCGCATTCAATTCGATTTCAGCGCCCTCTACACCTATCTGGGCGAGGCGGAGAATGTGGAATTATTCGCCCACTTCGAGGCGGAGAACGGACAACATCCAGCCGTGCAGTTCTATCTGGAGGTTCCGCCAGAGGGCGGCCGCAATTATCTCACCGATAACGACCTGTCCTACAACCAAATCCACGCCCCATACGGCATCCTTTGTGGCTCCGCCGGCACCTCCCGTTCCAAGTGTCTCCCGGAAATGTGGAAACAGCCGCAATCGTGGGGCTGTTCGCAGTTGATCTTCGAGGGCGTGGCCGCCGGCAAGGGCAAGCTGGTCTTCGAGCTGCGCCAGGGCGACAAGACTCTTGCGACCCTTCCGCCGGTTTACATGGACCTTCGTGCCGTGGAAGACATGTATGAGACCTTCACGGTGGGAGACGTTGACCAGCCCGGCGTTGACTATGCCGACACCACATGGCCGGCAGTCACCTTCACCCAGACCACCGGCCAAGCCCTGCCCGCACCGCAAACCGCCGAGGAAAAGGACTACATCCTCTTCGTCCACGGATGGAACATGGAACCGTGGGAAAAGACCGCCTATGCAGACACCATGTTCAAGCGCCTCTGGCACCAGTGCTACAAGGGCCGCTTCGGTGCCTTCCGATGGCCGACATTCTGGTTCGACACCCCCATCCCCGCGCTGGACAACTTCAATGCCAGCGAGCTGCACGCGTGGAACTCCGCATCACGGCTTAAGGCACTCATTGAAAACCGCGCCGCCGTTTTCAATGTCAGCGGCGCCAGCAAAGTGCGGCTCTACGCCCACAGCATGGGAAACATTGTGGCCAGCGAATGCCTGCGGCAGTTCGGAAACAGTGCCGCACCGGTCCATACCTACATTTCCGCGCAAGCGGCCCTTTCCGCCAGGGCGTGGGATACCCTGGTGCCAACTGTCGCGCCGGAGCCGGTGATGCCGGACGTATTTGGCCACTTCTGGCAGCCCGGCTCCTCAAATCTCAACGCGGCAGGCTGGGGGGGCAATCCATCCTATCTCGCTCCGTCCGCGATGCCCACAAACACCATCTTCATCAACCATTACAATAGACTGGACTGGGCGCTGGCGAACTGGCGGATCAACACCCGCCTAAAGCCCGGTGCGGGCTATGAATACGTCCCGCAGAACGGCTGTTTCCTCAAGAGCGACGAATTTCCGCAAAGTCACTATATGAGCTTTCCCGACGAGCGCTACGACGCCCTCGCCTTCGCCGCGCAATCCTATTCATTCGCCACAGGGGCGGAGGAGGGCACATCTGGTAAGTTTGACAGCGCCCAGTCCATTGATCTCACGAACTACTTCCTCACTCCCGAAGAACGTGAAAACAACCAAATGGCCGACAAACACAAACACCACAGCGGCCAGTTCCGTTCTACCATCCAGAAGAGGTGGACGTACTGGCGTGAAGCCCTAGTAGAAATGGACACCGAAACTCCCAAATGATGAAGCAAAAAAGCACACTTGCCCTTGCGGCTGTTATCGGGCTCGCCGCACTGGTCGCGCTTGCCGCCACATGGTGCTCCAAGGATGACGTAGGAGCGGAACGGGCATCCGCAGGAGCAGGATCCGGCGGCACTCGCCCCGCGCCGTCCCCGCCATTCGAATCCCTCCCGCGAAACTTGCGAGAAAAAATGCTGCTTGAAGCAGACAATGTCCCAATCCAGTTCTATGGGCGGATGGTGGATCAGGACGGCAACCCGCTCGCGGGAGTGAATATTACCTATGGAATCACGAAGGCCCCTGTCGCCTTGTGGACCAATAATCTCTATGAGAATGGAAACTGTCTCAGCGGGCCAGATGGCGTCTTTGTCATCAACGCCGATGGCAAGGGACTGGCTATTGGGAAAATGGGGAAATCCGGCTACCGGATTCCCGCCAATGGGATGAGGGAATTCAGCTACGGCCCCAGTGTGAGTCCCTCCTCCCGGCACCATCCGGACCCCTCCAGGCCTGTAGAATTACTCCTCGTTCGCGCCGACCTGCCAAAAGCTGAAAGTATACCTATTCAGGAACGGCTGTCCTTCGCATGGAACGTCTCGCCGATAGCGCTGCCCCTTGTTCCCAAGGTGGGGACGCTAACCTTGGTTCCAACCCGCTCGATTCCTGCGCCTGGTGGCACCACAAGATCCGGCTTCGACTGGAGTGTAGAGCTCAGGTGCGCCGGGTTCGGTTTGATTCCACGGCCCCACGGTGACAACACTGCGCGCGCTGCGCCGGAGAGCGGGTACCAATCCGTTATCCGATACGGTTCGCTCGGAAATTCAAATCCTTGGCAATCGTTTCCGAAAACAACGTTCTTTTTCAAAACAACCACGGGTATGTACGGAGAGATGGAGTTGATCCTTTATGTCGACAGAGCTGACAATAGACCGGCGAACGGCACGATCCATGCATGGCTCAACCAAAGCGGCGGCCGCAATGTGGACCACGATCCCTAGCGTTCAAACGCATGCGTCAAACTCGGCGCGATCATGCCTTCGTCCCCCACCAGAACGACTGCTTCCTCAAGAATGACGGCTTCGGTAACATATGGACTTGGGTCGTGGGTGCAGGGTTCTTTTGCTCGTGGTGTTTTTTGTGTTCAAAAGTAAATCCTCTGGAGGTCATAGATAACCTACAACCGTCACTCTCGCTGAAGGAACCCAACGCGAACCCCAGCAACCAGCGACGCTTCAACATACTGGCGCGTCTGGGTTGGAGTGGCCCTTGGAATAATCACGTGAAAGCAATCCCTACCACTCCCAGACTTCGCTGTCGGTGCCCTGCTATTACGCCTGCTTGAGCAGTTTCTCAACTTTGCTGATGGTCGTGGCCGTGTGCTTGCCGTTGACCAACTTGGCGCCTTTGAGGGTCGCTTTCAAGGCGGTCAAGGCACTCTGAGCGGCAGCGAACGACTTCTTCACATCGCCGTATTTCTTGTCGGAGAAATACTTGGTGAACGCAGCACCTTTGCTGCTGAGGGATAGACGCCAGCCTTGGAAGGCGGCGGTTTCATAGGTGAAGCGGGTGAGGTTCTTGATGGATTCCATGGTGGTTAGGGGGGTGTCGCGAGATAGCTATCTGTTTTTGTGCGGGATACAAGCATTTTTCCTGGGTGGCGCACCCTTCCAGGGGCATCCTGCGGCAGGTTCTCCTGTCTCCTGTCTCCCCCTCTCTTCCAGTCTTCTTCTCTTCCATCTTCCCTGCCACCCGACTGGATGCGCCGTGATCTCTCTTCCTCTTCCCCAATGACCATTGGCTATTGACCATTGACCCATTGTTTTGCAGAGCGAAACTAGATATTGACAAAAGATCGCCACGATGAAAACGCCTTTTGGCGATGTCTGCCAAGAAACTCCCCGCCACGCCAGCAACGCCGAAGGTCACGCCCGCCCGCGTGAACAAGTCCGCCGAACGGCTGGTGGCGCAGGCGATCGATTTGCTGGCGTCGGGGATGCCGCTCACGCCGGAGAATATCCGGTCCGCGGGGATTCCCTTCACCCGTGGCAAGACAATGCTGGACGCGCAAAAGTTCCGCGTGAATTGGTATGCGTTAGGGCGTCGGCCGCTGGGCAAGATCGCGCGGCTCGTGGTGGAGCGGAACTGGTTTGCAGCGACGGTCCACCGCATCAACAAGGGCTTGTATGGCAGCGGCTTCCGCTTCGCCGATCCGGCGGCCGGACAGTGGGCCGCCGAGGGGTCGTATCCATTCAAGCAAATCCACGACGACATTCTGGAGGAATGGCTGGTGTCGGATGCGGTGGTCGCGTTCTGGCGCACAGATGCCGAGCCGGGCACCCTGCCGATTATCGAAATCCCGGACGTGGATGAGGTGGAATACTCGGTCGTGGGCGGCGTGCCGCGCATCGAGGTGACGGTCCCGCGTGACCCTAAGATCGCCGGGGAATTGAAACCCGTGCTGGGTGCCAGGATGTGGGATTGCATTTTCAGCGGCAAGCGACTGGTCGTGGTCAAGGGCGATGACTCCGGCTATGACTTTGCAGTGATGAAGGCGGGCAAGAGCGGCAAGCCGATCCAAGCCCCGTCGATCACCTCCATTTTGGATGATCTGGACTACATCGAGGCGGTGCGGGTGGGCGATTGGAATGGCGCATGGAGTCGGCGTGAAATCATCCGCCACACCAAGAAGGGCTTCGGGGTTTCCTCCGGGCCCAACGCGGGCACCACTCGCAACAATGCGAAGTATGCGGAGATCCAGTCGATACTCAAGGCGATGAAAAACATCCTCGGCAAGACCGATGTGGCCACCAACTTCGACCAGGAAATCGCCTGGCTCACGTTTCCCAAGGAGTTCTTCGCACAGGAAATGTTGGATGCCGCACTGCAACGGCTCATCTTCTGGGGCGGGCTGGCCGCCATCCTGCTGCTCAAGACGGATAGCCAGATCACCGGACTGTCCGGATTTCTCACCGACCGCATCCGCGTGCAGGTGGAAGCCTTCCGCGAGGATTTCTCCCGCTTCCTCGGGTCGATCTTCAATTCGCCGTCGTTCAAGAAGAACTTCCCGGACGCGCCAGACCTAACGCCGGCCTGGAGCGTCAAGCCACTTTACACCGGGGATGCCCTCATCCGACTGGCCACCATGGCGTCCACGTATGCGGTGGTGTCGCCGCAAACGGTGAGGGAGATGTTCGGGGTCGATGATGCGAAGGAATCCGCACGCCTGCGCGATGCCCATGCGCGCCGCGAGGATTTCACGCCGCCGTATGAGCCGCGCCAAGGGCTGCTGCCACAGTTGTTTCCGGTGGATTATGCGGGTGGGGAAAGCACTAGCGGCTCCGCCGGGGAAAGCACTAAATTATAAATTCTAAATTCTAAACGAAGAACGTGGCGGCTTTTCATTATCGCTTCTTGGTCAGTCCGACGGGTCTGACGGGTCTGACGGGTCTGACGGGTCTGACAGGTCTGACGAGTCTGACTGGTCTGACTGGTCTGAGACGGGAAGACTGCGGCTGGAAGCACGCAGCTACGATACCGCGGCGACCGGTGATCGCCGCTACAGAGTCGGCGGACCGGGCCGGTCCGCCCTACCATTACCCAAATTATGACTGATGACCCCTGCCCGCTGCTTTTAACTGAGGAGAGCGAAGTGTCCATGCTCGCTGCCAATGATCCGGTGTTCGGAGAACTCAAGGCGGACGATTTCAAGGGATACTTCCGCTTCCGCATTGCCACGGCCTTTCCCGCTGTCATCGGACCGGAGATGCACGGGCGGTTCTTCGGGTTTCATCCGCAAGTCCTGGTCAATTCCTACCGGTCGCTGCTGCACCAGCAAACCAACCTCGGCCACATGCTCAAGTGCTATGGCGCGTATCGGGACCGGATCATGGGCGGGATCGTCGGCGTCTCCGTCGCCAATCTCAAAAGCAGTGGCGGCAAACAGATGATGGCGGAGACTGCGGCCACCGCGCAATACCTCGATGTGGTCGCGGTCATCTACAAAATGGCCGAGGGCGTGAAGGATTTGTTGGGCAACCATTCGTCCGCCCGCCAGAAAACCAATGTCTCCATCGAAGTGGCCACCACCCGCGCCGACCTCTGGGTCTATGACCCGCGCGATGGGTCGATCCTTTCTATGGAGGCCGCCAGGGAACTCTATCCTAAGTTGCTCACGCTCCATCCGGAGAATGGCCTGCAAATCGGCAAGGTGGATGGCGTCCAGTTCGCGCTTGCGGCCGGGGGCGAGAATCAGTCGGTGCCGTTCCGGGGTGTGGGTTACACGCCCAACCCTGCGGAAGCCAAGACCGCGAAAATCATTGAGCTAAAAGCGTCGTTGCCCGACGAGGTTTGCTTTGCGGCGATGGCAATCCCCGAGTGGGAAAGCGGCGATCCGGTCGCTTGGAACAAAGCCATCTACGGCCATGACGCGGGATGCGGCACGGTCATGGAGGTGGTCATGCACGGCAGCGTGACGCGCCACGGCATGACCAAGACGGCCACGCCGGCGGACCCGTTGCTGGATATCAAGGTGGATGGGAAGAGGCTCCAGGTTGTCAGGCATGCGTCGAGTGTTAGGAAGATGAAGCGGCTGGAGTAATCAGTAATCAGGAGACAGTATTCAGTGGAAGAGAAGACGATCCGGTAGGGCGTGACCGCCGGGCGCGCCGACTTGTCGCCGCAGGCAGGAAGAGAGGGGGAGAAGAAAAGCTGAAAGCAGAAAGCTGAAAGCTGAAATAAAGAGAAGAGTTAGGCAGGAAAATTAGGGGAAGGAAAATTTGGAGTTTTTGGAAAAATGATGATTGGAAGCGGGATTGAAGTCGTAGGCAAAATGATGGAAGAGATTTGACCGCAAAGCCGCTAGGGACGGTCCGCCGACTCGTCACGTATCTGCGGCTTCCAGCCGCAGTCTTCACGCTCCCTTGTTACCCCTCCATTCTCTTCGCCGATTCAGTCATGTCGACGATGCTTTCATCTTCGAATCCCTCATGGGATCGCATGAACTCAGCCGCTTCACGATAAGATCTAGCGGCTGCTGCACGGTCGCCTTGTGCTTCTTGCACGGCTGCCAGCCGCATAATGCCGTCCACCTGCTCAGGGTAGCGCTGCTGCAACTGGCGGCACGCCGCTTCGGCTGCCGTCAAGTCCCCGGCCTCGATCAAGTCGATGACACTATTGGACAGATCATCCAGATCCGACATGAACGTCACGCCCGCAGCCCTTGGGCCGCTGCTTGCGTTCTGCCGCTGATCATCAGCCGCGAGGCAGCATTTCTTGTATTTCTTACCACTGCCGCACGGGCACGGATCATTGCGCTCTACCTTTGCCATGCCCGCGATTTACCACCTCGCCCTTCGCACAGCAAGGATTTTGTCACCCCATCTTATCTTCGCGTCCTAGATCTATCATAACTGCGGCTGGAAGCCGCAGCTACTGCCAGCGGCGAGACGCCGCAGACACGGCCTGCGGCGGGACGCCGCAGCTACGAGCAGTCGCGCATCCAGCACGCATCCAGTGGAAATAATTTGACGTTTTGGGGAAACGCACGCAATTCATCGTTTGTTGCCTGTCGCATCGGTTGCGCACTGCACCACATCTACTAAACGACACCCAAGACCATGAATCCGATCGCCGCCTTTATCGCCGCACTTGTTGCCCTGAAGACCGAACTCTACACCCGCTTCAACGCGTCGCTGGCGAAGCTGCCGCCGATGGAGCAGATCGAGGGTGGCACGGCCGTGCTGTCGGTGATCCGTGAAGTGGATTGGGCGAAGGAACGCATCGAGCGGGTGAGCGTGGATTTGGAAAACACCCTCACGGCCGCCTGCCAATTGGTAAACGGATTTGAACGCAAGGCGAACGAAGCCGTGGAGGTGTCGGCCAGCCGCTTGCTGGATGCCATGACGGCACAGGCCGGTGTCGTGGCCATTCAGAGTGCGATCGCCGCGAAGACGCATTTGCCTATCGACGATCACCAGGCGGCGCTGTCGGCGGCGATTGAGGCGGCCACCCAACAAGGGGCGGCGGATGCGGAAGCCGGGTTCAACGCCCGGCTCGCGGATCTGCAAACGATCACCGAACGCCGCGCAGCCGCCATCGAGAAGGTGGGGGCGGTCGCTGCATCGGCCCTCAAGGATGTGGATCTGCTGGCCGAAAACCACGCCGACATTCTGGCGTCCATCGAGGGCCGCATCACCCAGCTCAAGGAAGTGGGCATCACCCAGGAAGCACGGCCGAAGGCGTTTGCCGGTCTGCTGGCCTGCGCCGCGGATGAGCCGGGCACGGCGGAGTTCAACGCACGCTTGGAAATGATCAAGGAAGCCGTGCCGGCAGTGGCGGTCGTTCCACTCGCCGCCGCGGCCGCGCCGAAGCCGTCCAGCCCTGTAGGGACATTGCCCGCCACTGCGGAGTCCAAGAAAACCGTGATCTGATAGGTCTGACTGGTCCGACAGGTCTGACAAAGCCCAATGAACAATTCTTTCTCAATTATGAATCGAAGACTGCGGCTGGAAGCACGCAGCTACATCTGACAAGTCGGCGGACCGGGCTGGTCCGCCCTACCAAATCCCCTCCCCCCCATACTTACCATGTACCGTACAGCCAATACCCCCGTCCAAATCACCGTTCCCCATTACCGCGAACCTATCAGCGGTATCGTCACCACTGCCATGGCGCTCGGCGCTTTGGTGCAGTATAAATCCGCCGGCGCGCTCGGAGACCCGCGCGAACTGGTCGCTGCCAATGGCGGAGTGCCCGCATTTTTGGAAAACCAGGTCATGGCCGATGCCGATTGGCAGGAGCATTGCAAGCTCGACCCGCAATGGAACCCCGAACTCCGCAAGCCGGTGCCGGTGGGCTCAGGGGTCAGCGCCCGCTTCGCACATGAAGTGGAGATTGAAGGCACGAGCCTGTTCCACGATATCGACGCCAACACCGCGCCCAGCACCCCGCTCAAGACAGAGGGCGGACAGTTGGCCATCGCCAACATCGCCATCCCCGATGGTGGCGGGACACCGGACCGCGTGATCGGCTATCTGGTGCGCAAGGTCACTCCCTTCGATTCCACCTCCTTCAGATGGGTGGTGACGTTTGTGGGGTGATGGAAGATGGAAGATGGAAGATAGAAGAATGAATGAAGATTGAAGATTGCGGCGGGACGCCGCTGACACGGCCTGCGGCGGGACGCCGCAGCCACATAAATTTACCCCCACACTCCCCGATAATGAAAACTGCACCTGCCAACAAGCCCACCCGCCAGGAAGTCCGTCATGCGACGGCACTCCGTCAATCCGCCCTTGCATCCGCCAATCCCAATACGCGGCAGGTCGAGTATGCCAGCCGTCTATCCGTGGAGGATGTCGGGAGGTTTTTAGGCCGCATCAAGCAACGCGCTGAAATCATCAATCCGATGAACGTCGGCAAGAAGATCGTGGCGTGGGCGGAGACCGCGATGGAGGCAATCCACACCGAGGATTGGCTGAGGAGCAAGGGGGATATTGCCTACGCGGCAGCGCACGGCGACAGAGAAGCAGTGGCGCTGCATGCCGCGGCGGTGGAGATCACCACGGAGAATGTGGTGCGCGCCAATTCCAACTGGCTGGCCTACTTCGAGGAACGCTCGCTGGGCGAAGAGGATTACCCGGTGATCAACCCCGACAAGGTGGGCATGCAGGTGGCCATCGATGCCATCGGCCAGGACGGCGGCAACCGCACCATCGCGGCGCAACTCAACGACCCTTCGCCGGTGTTTGTGCCGCTGCACATGCGGGCCACCAATTGGATCGAGTATCCTCTGGTGGACGCGTATCACGGCAGCAAGGTGAAAGACCTCGCGCTGGCACAATTCGATGTCGCCCGGGATCGTGCCTGGCGCACCGATGAGCTGCTGGCCAGTTACCTGTTGGTGGGTGGCGCCAACACCCGGCTGGTGGCCACGTTTGTCACCAGCGGCGACATCGGCCTGCGGGACTATTACGCCCATCCGCGCGTGAACGTCGCCAACCTGCCCGCCGGCAACTTTGTGACCCTGTCTGGCAACTCGACCACCACCAAGTTCCGCAAGGAGGTATTCGACGCCATCATCGAATACTGCCGTGCCTGGGGCGAGGATGTGATGGAAGGCGGCACGCCCCGGCCGGTGGAAATCACGGTGGCCTCCAGCCACGTCACCGCGTTTCTCTCGCAGGTTTCCCTCACCACCCAGTCGAACATGATCGTGGATCAAATCTTCGAGGGCGGCATGGTCATGACCTATGCCGGCTACACGTGGATCATCACCGGCAACAACACGATCGATCCGAA
Source organism: Akkermansiaceae bacterium (assembly GCA_903826205.1). Classification (GTDB taxonomy): domain Bacteria; phylum Verrucomicrobiota; class Verrucomicrobiia; order Verrucomicrobiales; family Akkermansiaceae; genus Luteolibacter. Next base: position 33,330 of record CAIKDP010000433.1, on the reverse strand, counting down.
TTCCGGCGTCGCCTACGTCCGCATGGACCAGCCGGTGGGGATTTTCTTCGACAAGCCGTGCCTGGCCAAAGCGATTCAAGATGAGTCGCCGGATCTGCTGGTCCAGAACAAGGGCCGCGTCTGCGAAGTGTGGTGCGAAGGGTTTGCCATGCCGCGCCATTGGCGGAAGCGGACGTTCGGAGTGCGATACAAGACGCCGGTGTAGGAAGAGAAAGCTGAAAGACTACTGATTACTGACGCCTGATTCCCCTTCCCTTATGAAACTCAATCTCGCCATCACAAGTGCCCAAGTGGCCACCGCACGCAAGCCGGAGATCGGTTTGGAGTCGGAGGTCTATTTTGCCCCGGAGAACTGCATTCTGCGGGGCACCGTGACCGCTCTGACCGCCACCACCGGTGAGTATGTGTCGGCTGGCGGCGCGGATATTCCCAGCGCCGGACGCGATGTCGTGCTGCGCTGTTTATCGCCGGATTTGGTGGGGGTTGGCGGAGTGATGGCGATCACGTTCAACGTCACACTCGAAGGGACCATCACGGATACCGCGGTGGCGACGTTCCATCTTCCCACCTGGTCGGGGGCGGGCAGCCTCAACCGGTTTCCCATCGGAATTTGCGCCGACCTTATCCCGACCACCGTGGGCAACATCGCCAAGAAAGTCACGGCCATTGGCACGCTGGTGTCGATGGCCAACATGACGCCCGGCAACAAGTTCGAGATCTACACGACGCCGCTGGCCAGCGACTTTGTGTATATCGAAGGATGCACATCCAAGGGCGGTGCCTTCAACCTGCCAAACATCGTGGAAATCGCGGAAGGCCGCAATGCCGCGGCTTACACGAAACTGGGCCGCAGCGAGAGCAACAAGCTGTCGATCGGCTTTGTGGATCGGGGCTACCTTGAGCAACTCAACCGCTTCAACGGCAGCCAGGGCAGCGTCCGTATCGACATCACCAAGGATGGCAGTGTCATTGCGCAACGACTCCTCTACTCAGGTTACTACGTCCGCTGCTCGACCGAACGCGGCGATGGCGACGACAAGGTGGAAGCCAAGTCCGAAGGGCCGTATGACCAGTTTTTCATCGGGTATCCACGCGCCTCGTGAACGAGGCGCGAGTCATCAGTCAAGAGTCATTGGTCATTAGTAAGAACCAAGTAGTGACAGATATTTATCTCCGCCCATGGCTGACAAGCAACCCATCAATCCATGACATCTTCCTCCGCCTCTCCCGTGTATGATCGTGTTGGTGTTCATGTTAAAGGTTCACCCGCTGGCGCGATGCCGGCGGGTGAGCCCGAACGCCAATGGCAGCCGGTGGAGTGCGCGCCATTTGGAATTCCCATCGAAGTGCGGGATGCGAACGGCCAACAGGCTGTGGCGATACGGGATGCGTATGTGGGGTGGTTCGATGAGGGGCGTGCCGGAGGGCTGCCGTTCTGCCCGGTGGAGTGGAGGTGAGGCGGGGGCGGAGGTGAATGGGACGTATGGGACGTATGGCTCGTGACCTTTTTCACTGATTTCTCTTCATGGACCCTGCACCTGCACCACTTCCGCTTTCGCTCATCCGGGGTGTGAATTTCGGGCCGGTGATGATTCACTGCAAGGACGCGGGTGATGTCGCGGTGCCACTGGCTGGATGGAAGGCGTTTGCGGAGGTCCGCAAAGATCCATCCTCCAGCCTGGTCCTTGATCTAACACCCGTAATCGAGGCCGATGATGCGGAGGGCCTGATCACCCTGCCGGAAATCTTGCATGCCGCCACGGCTGTGCTCGCGGAAGGCAGCTTTGCCTGGGACTTGATCCTGGAGGACCCAACAGGACGCCGACTGGATCCAATTGCGGCCGGTCCCTTCACGATCGAATCCATCCAAACCCAACCGGTCCCGGCATGAGCAACATCGTTAGCCTGACTGTCACGTTTCCCGCGCCGTCGCCGGTGCGGGTGGTGGAAGTCCGCGAGGGAACCACCTGGGGCACCGTCACCGGCAAACCCCTCACCTTCCCGCCTGCGGAGCATACGCATGCTGCACCCGGTTGGGAGGATGTCACCGGCAAGCCGATTGCCTTTCCGCCTGCGGAGCATGCGCACGCTGCGCCTGGTTGGGAGGATGTCACGGGCAAGCCGCTTGCTTTTCCGCCGGCGGTGCATACGCACGCCGCGCCCGGATGGGAGGATGTCACGGGCAAGCCGCTTGCTTTTCCGCCTGAGGAGCATACGCATGCTGCACCGGGCTGGGATGAGGTTACTGGCAAACCACTTGCCTTTCCGCCTGAGGAGCATACGCACACCGCGCCCGGTTGGGAGGATGTCACCGGCAAGCCGCTTGCCTTCCCGCCTGCCGAGCATACGCATGCTGCACCGGGTTGGGATGATGTCACCGGCAAACCACTCACGTTCCCACCTACCGAGCATACGCATGCGGCACCCGGCTGGGATGATGTCACCGACAAGCCGCTTGCATTTCCTCCCGCCACCCACACGCACACTGAGCTCAAGACCTACGGGTTTACCGCCGCGAATGACGGCAGGTACAAGTGTATAGGCTCCGGGTCTGGGTTCACGGTGAGTGATCCTCCGAGCGGCACCTATAACGACACTTATGAGGTGCTGGTGGCTGGCTCGTATGCGATCACCGTGGGCGGGGTTGCCTATGTTGCGTCGTCGCTCCCGATCGTTCGGCGTTACAACGGCTCATGGGAAACGGTGCCTGCTCCTGTTCTTGGGGATTGGATCTACAAGTCAAGTTACTCGTCATTCTACGCTGTCAAGGGCGGTCGATATGCGTGCGATTACGGATGCACGGTGAGTGACCCGATGAGCAGCAACTCCACAGGCGACATGTATGAAGTCATGGTTGTGGGGTCGGGGAGCTCCGGGGTTTACATTGGAAGCATGTATTACTACCCGTCGTCCATTCCAGTGGTCAGACGTTACACCGGCAGTTATTGGGAAACTGTTTCGGCCCCCAGCAGCGGCTGGATCTACAAGTCGAGTTACTCGTCATTCTACGCTACCAAGGGCGGCCAATATGCGTGCGATTATGGATGCACGGTGAATGACCCGATGAGCAGCAACACCACAGGCGACATGTATGAAGTCATGGTTGTGGGGTCAGGGAGCTCCGGGGTTTATATTGGAGGCATGTATTACTACCCATCGTCCATTCCGGTGGTCAGACGATACACCGGCAGTTATTGGGAAACTGTTTCGGCCCCCGGAAGTGGCTGGGTCTACAAGAGCGCCAGCTTTACCGCCGCAAAAAACGGGCGGTATGAGTGCTACGGAAATACCCTCAGTGTGTCCGACCCTCCAAGCGGCAGCACCGGCGATGTGTATGAGGTGATGGTCGTGGGGTCTGCTTCCAGCGCGGTGGTCGGCGGCACAACCCGCTATCCGTCATCCTTGCCAGTGGTTAGAAGATACACCGGGAATTACAACAACGGCACATACTGGGAAACCGTGCCCAGTCCCGTCCCTGCAACCGCGTTCTATGACGCGAACTCGCAGTCGTCCACGTTTTATCCGTCCCAGTCCAATGGGATGAACCAGAAGTTCTACCCGTCATCAAGCGGCTCGTTTACCCTCGGCAGTCCCATGGGAACTTTCAACGAGGGCGATACCATGACGCTGTTGATTTATGCCAACTACGGGGCTTGCTCCCTGTCGTTCATGAGCATCTACATCCCAAGTACGTTCGGAAATATCAGCACGCCCGTATCCCTAACCTCAGGCAAGAGATACCTGCTCACGCTCCGATATCTAAACTACTCATGGCAACTCACTGACATCAAAGGAGGCTACTAACCGACATATCACCATGATTCCAAATCCAAATCCAGTATCAGCCGCACCCTTCGCCGGGATGTGGGTCACTTCCTGCATCCTTGTTTTCCCAACACCGGGCAGGTTGCTCTACGCGATGAAACCCTACAATGGCAGCGACTTGCTCGCGGCAGGAGGCATCGAGCGAAGCATCGAACTCACCGCGCGGATCAGCGTGCAAGACCAGGCGTTCGATGCCACCCTCGCAGGGCTTGAGCTTGAGCTTCACCGAGTGTCGGAAAAGGACACGCCCCTGCTCGCGCTTGAAGTCGTCGCCCCTTACCCGGATAAGCCCGTGGTGGCGATTGCCAGGTTCGCGGATGGCAGCTCGTTCACCATCGACGATTGCTTCGCCCGTGCCGGGGAAGACCCGACTTTTGCCGCCGTGTTTATGGGGGTGATGGGTGAGTTGGCAAGGCAGGCGGGACTATGAATAGAAAATTCTAAATCATAAATTCGAAATCTGAAACGAATAGGGTGGTCGCGTGGTTAGGGAAACGGGAGGAGGCGGGAGGAGGCGGAGAAGACGTCAGAGGAGACTGCTGAAAGAGAAGATGTAAGAGAAGATGTAAGAGGAAGACTGCGGCTGGAAGCCGCAGCTACGGCCTGCGGCGGGACGCCACAGCTACGGCCTGCGGCGGGACGCCGCAGCCACGCTACAAGTCAGTGGCCCAGAGGCCATCGAGGACAGTGCCGGTGTAGGTCCAGCCGTAGCTGCCGGAGAAACTCCACAAGAGTGGCGAACTGCCATCGAAGGGGGCATATTCCGGAGCGCTGGATTCGCGAGGTTGTTCGGTCTCGTGACAGGTGGTGCCGGTGGTCCCCACAGCGGTGGCCAGGGCGCGCTTTGCCTGCACCCAAGCGCGTGCGGTGGCCAGGTTGATGGCCTTGGCATTGGCGGTGATGGCTATGCGGCCGGGAAGGTAGCCGGTTTCGGTTTGCGCCACCGGGCGGCCGAAGGGGATCGGCGTGATGACGGCCGTGTTGATCGACCCGGTGCGCTCTATGGAAAAGGATGCCTCCAATAGATCGTAACCCGTCACGCCAGTGAGTCCGCTGGTTTTGCCGAGGGAAAATTCCAGCTTGATCCATTGCGCGCCTCCGCCGTCGGTGGCGGCCACGGTGTTGACCGTGCCCGCGGACGCCCACTGGATTTTCGCATGGCTCTTGCGCACCCGCTGCGGCGGCGTGGCTCCGAACAAGACCGCGATGAGGGCCGTTAGAGCGGCCTCCGCGTGCGCCTCGGTATCGCTCCAGAGTGCCCCGCTCACTTCCCGTGATTGCCGCATGGTGGAGATGTCGTTCTCCGTCGAGTCGGTGAATTCCACTGCCGCGAAGGTCCGGGCATCGCGCACGCCGCAGGTGAAGTCGAGTCGCAGTGCGGCGCGTCTTGGCGTGGCATCGCTGCCGCTCGCGTCCAGATAGATTTCGCTCACCCGGCGGGTTCCTTCCAGCATCGGGCTCTCGCCGGCGAGCAATGTGGTTAGACGGGCCTCTGCCACGGCCGCACTGGAGGCGATGAGAAACCCGGAAATCGTGCGCCGCCACTCGCCAGCCTGCGGCGACACTGTCTCGGTGGTGATTTCGCCGCTGATGAAGCCATCACTCGTGCCCTCGAATTCGTAGGTGAAGTCAAGTTTTGTGAAAACCATCGTGGCCGGGGTATCAATGTCGCTGCACTGTTCGATGGTTTCCTCAGAGCGCACCAGCACCGGATGGTTCGCCGCCGCCGCGATCGCGCGCGCCGTGGCGACCGCCGTGGCTGCGTCGATTGCCTGTACTGTGCCGGAGTAATTCCAGCGCATGCCGCTGCGGACGTCCTGCTGCGTCGAGATGCGCAACGTGTGATGGCCGCCGCTGCGGGCCTGGCGCACTTCGAGGGTGAAACTCATGCCGCCGCTCCAATCGCCACCCGACACGCCGCTGCTGTCAAACCCGGCGATGATCTTGTCTTGAGTGGAATAGGCCGACACCCGTTTTCCCGTCTCTTGTTGTGCCGTGCGCAGCGTTTCAAGCTTTGCCAGGGCGAGACTCCGACTCTCCGCCTCGATGCTGCCCTTGAGGCTGAGCACCTCTTCACCGCTGCCCGCGTCCAGCCGCGTATCGATGTCATAGACGCATTCCGCCGTGCCGGAGTCCGGCAGTGTGATGGAATAACACTGCACCGTCACATCCAGCACCCCGCGCCGCTCGTCGAGAGCCGGGGAAAACTCGGTCACCCGCACAATCCGGTTGATGCTTCCCAACACCAGCACCCCTTCGCGGGCGTCAAGTGACTTGACGCTTGCGGCCTGCCCTTGCAAATACGCCAGGCGCGTGGCCAGGGATTCCGCAGGATTTGCCTGTGCCACTCGTGCGGTGAAGGAGAGCGTGGTGGTGGTGGCACTCCGCGCCCCGTTGCGCTCCGCATGACGGGTGGTGCGCACGTCCTCCTTCATATCCCGTATGGCATGCATCGCCAGCGGTGTGCTCGTCCCCGCGGGCGTGAAGCTCGCGCCGGTCAGAGCCGCCAGCGCCGCCGACCCGTGGTTCTCCACTGCGCTGAAACTCAACTCGACCGAGTTGGTCCTGCCGGAAATCACCTCCGCGAGGTTGGCTTCTCCCGGCACCGCCAGCCATGAGAGCGTGTGCCCGCTCCCGCTGCTCACGCGCAGAATTCCCTCCGCCACCCGCATGCTGTTAGCCAGCCATTCCGCCCGCGCCTGGAGCGTGCCGGTATCCAGCGCCTCAAGCTCGACCGTCACCGCCAGTGTCACCAGCATCCGCGTCGCGCAGGCCGGGGCCGGTGGGTCGGCCTGACGCCGGATGCTCAGTTTAGGTTTTCCAATGCGGGATAAATCGCTGCCATTCCATTCGATAGTGCCGGAGTGCATGAAATAGATGTTGCGCATTGCAAAACGTTTGACAAGCACAATCCCGCACGCACACTTCGCTCATCTTCTCCTCACTCATGCCCAGCGAGTTTTCCAATCCTGCCTATATTCCGGTTCCCGCAAATGGCACTGTCTTCTCCCTGGTTAGGGTGGCCAGCTCGTATGCCCGCATGGCGCTCTCGCAATCCGCAGCCCTGGGCCGGTTGATCTGCCAATCCGATGACGGCACGTTATGGGCACTCAACCCCAATGGTGTTTCCAGCAATGCCGAGGATTGGGCATTGGTGTTTGACGCCAGTTCGGTCGTCCCGGCCCCCATCATCAGAAACTTCTTCGAAGGGGCGCCTGAAAATGGTGTTCCTGCCAGCCTGATCATTTCCGGCACGCTCACCCCGGATGTGGCCAGTGAGTGCGCGTTTGTGGATGATCTGACCGGCGATTTCCACTGGGGCAACGGGCTCGATTCCGTGCCGGGCACCGCCATCGTGCAAAAGATGTTCAACCAGTGGTGGATCAATCCGGCCCACACGGACTATAACTACTGCGCCTACGTCAACAGCGATGCCGACACCCCGGTAGGGCTAACGGATTGGACTGTCGTGAAGGGTTCCGGCCAGCCTGCCATCGCTGCCGCTGAGGGTGGAATCACGGGCACTCCCGGAGTTCTGAGGCAGTTGTGCATCGTGGGCAACAATGATGTCCATATCTGCGTCCGGCAGTTTCCCGTCAAGTGGGTCAAGCTCAACCATTAACCTCACCCGCCGCCATGCGCATCCTGCATTTGTCGTGTCTCGCCTTCCTCGCCGCCTCTTGTGCCTACCGCCCGCCACCGCCGGGGACGGTGCCCACCGCGCCAGCCAAGGTTGACGCCGTCGCTCCGGCAGTGGAGTCCTATCGGCGGGCCAGCAACTCCAGCGGGGCGACCAGCGCCAAGCTTGAAAGCCAGGTCAATGCCCTCTCCCAACAAGCCACATCCCTGCGCACCGGCCTGGAGGCTGCCACCGCCGAGGCCCAACGACTCACCCAACAGAAATCCGCCACGGAAAAGGAACTCAATAACCTCTGGCTGTCCCTCACCACTCTCACCGAGCGCAACCAGTTGTTGGAAAAGGAGGCCGCCGCCGCCAATTCCACCGCCTTGACGCAGCAGGCAATGCGGGCCGCGCTCGAAACCGAACTCGATGATCTTGTCTCCCGTGCCAATGCCAAGGACAGTGAGGCGGGCGTGCTGCGCCTCCAGCACGCCGATCTATCCGCCGAGGTGCTCCGCCTCAACGGCGACATCACCAAGCTCACCGCCGCCAAGGACAAGGCCGAGAAAAGCGCCGCGGTGGGCCGCTACATCAAGGGCTGCATCTGGTTCCTCGCCATCATCGCCATCGCCTTCATCGCCCTCAAACTCTACCTCCCCCGCCTCCCCGTAATCTCTCCATGACTTCCCTCCCATCCCGTCTCCAATAACATCTAACCTAAAACTCCCACCCTCATGAATTCCTTCCTCAAAACCCTCCATACCAACTGGCGCGACATCACCGCATTCATCCTCATCGGCCTCGGCCTTGCTGTGCTAGGCGGTCTCATCGACTATGTCTCCGCCCTGTTTGGCAAGAGCCGGTTTGTGCTCTTGGTCCTGCCCACCATCTCCAATTACCTGCAGGGCTTCTCCAAGTTCATCGGAGCCAGCCTCACGGCCACCTTCGTCTGGATGTTGCTCTGGCCCACCGTCAATAGTTTCGGCAACCACGAGTTTCAGGACGGGTGGGCCGCGTTGACTCTCCAACAGAAATTCGCCACCTACATTGCGCTCATCATTGCCGCCCTCATCGCCGCCGCGCTCTGCTTTTCACGCTAACTGCCATGTGTGTATCTAACAATGCGCGATGCCTTGGCCAGCGACGGTCGCAGACCGCCGCTACAATGCTGCTTTACGGGCTGGCGTGGTGTACCGTGGTCCAAGCGGAGCCGCTGGTCGCGGGGGACTTGCGCATTTCCCCGGAGTCGCGGGAGTTGATCATCCGTTATGAGACCGGCGGCATGGCCGAATACAACGCCACTCTCCAACACCCGGAGGTGCCTCCCGGTGCTTCCGGCATCACCATTGGCATCGGCTACGATCTCGGCTACAACACCCCTAACCAAATCGCCGCCGATTGGTCGGGCGTGCTGACTGCGCCGCAGGTCGCGCGCCTGCAATCCGTCGCGGGAAAAACCGGTGCCGCCGCCCGTGCCGCGCTGGTCCGCGTCAAGGACATCCGGGTTCCGTGGGAAGCCGCCCTTAAAGTCTATGAGACCCGCACCGTGCCGCGCTTCGCCCGCGATACCGTGCGGGCATATCCCGGTATCCTGAATTTGCCTAGCCACATGCAGGGCGTCATGCTTTCCACCTCGTTCAACCGCGGCACGGCCTTCTCACCCTATGACCGCCGACGCGAACTCGTTTGGTCCCGTGACGACATCGCCGCCGGACGCATCGCCCGCCTCCCTTCCTACCAACTGCAAATGCGCCGCCTGTGGCCGTCCGTTACCGGCCTGCAACGCCGCTACGCCGCCCATGCCGGACTCATGCAGCGGGACCTCGATTCCAAGAACCGGAAGTAACCATGGCCTCCCCTCGCCCACCACGCTCGCTATCCGTCACCCAGGAACACTACAACGACCTCGAAAAGCAGGTCGCCGGAGTCGCTGCCACGCTCGATGGATTCATCAAGGAATCCAAGGAGAATCAATCACGCACCGAGCGCGAACAAGCCGCCATCTGGTCCGCCATCCGCGAGCAGAGCGACAACCTGGGCAAGGCCGTGGAAAAACTCTCCACCAAAGGCCAGATATCATGGCCCATGGTTGTGGCCACCGTGGGCATGATTATCACCGTGTCCGGAGCCGCCGCCACGGTCGGTCACATGCTCATGGAAAGCCGCATCAGGCAGATCGAAATCCGCGATGAATTCCTCAGCCGCATGTGCGATGAAAACCACGAGGCCATGCGCTGCCACCTTGCAAAATAGGTGGAACCAAAAGGAAACGCCCCGGTGCTACACTCGCAGCTCCGAGGCGTTTCACACAAGACATGATTGCAAGCAAAAGCAACCACGCGCGGATATACACGCATGATTCCGGGGGCGCGTCAAGGGGGTTTTAGGGGGAGATGTAAGAGAAGAATGGGACGAATGGGACGAATGGGACGAATGGGACGAATGGGACGAATGGGACGAATGGGACGAATGGGACAAATGGGACAGATCATTCTTTCTCTTTCTCCCCAATTACTTTTAACTGATAACCCTTAACCCATGTCTTTTTACAGTTTCGCCTTGCGCAACGGGGGCTTTACACCGATCATTTCCCTGTTCTGCTTTTGACCAATCAACCTACTTCCATGACCGATCGCGAATTACTCAGCGCCGTGTCCCAAGTCACCGGCATTCCAATCAACCGCATCATCAAGAGCGCGCATTCCAGCAAACGGCCGGAGGTGGATGCCCGGTGTCTGGCCGTGCTTGCCCAGCGAAGTTTGCGGCCGGAGCTAGCCGTCATCCATCTCGGCGAGTTTGTGGGGCTCGGCACCAGCAGCGGATCCCTCGCCCTCAAGCGCGGGAACCGGAGATACCATGAGTGCAAGGAGTTCAGGAAACTTGCCAGGCAGGTCATGGGTAAAATCCAATTGGGTGAATCCTGAATCAGAAATCAACCCGGCACGCCCGGCGGTCGCTCCTAACCGATGTCAGTTTACGCACTCTCCAATTTCCATGAAGCCGTCCGCGCACTTGTCGGTGACGAGGGCGATACTGCCACCGGCTTCGATGTGGCGGATGCCCAGGTTGACGCCGCGCTGCGCACGGTGGTGCGCATGGGACAGGTGCCGTCCCTGCTCATGGGCGCCACGACCGATGTCCTACAAGCCGCGCCCGGCAACCCGGACACCTGGGGCTACCTTGTGGCCAAGGCCGCCCACATTCTCATCGGTGGCGCGCAACCCGTCTCTATCCGCACCCGCGCCCTTTCGCTCAGTTCAGACCCCGCCGCGCGCCGCGATTCACTCACGTTCATCGAAGCCATGATTTCTGAGATCGATGCCCGTGGCAATGTCGGTGGCACCGCTGCCGACACCGGCAACAAGGGGCTCTTCGGCACCATGACCGATCTGATGACCTACTGTGCCATGGGGAGGATGAGGGGTGAAAGCTGAAAACAGAAAGCGGAAAGCAGAAAACTAAAATCCAAACCAAGATCATGCATCAAACGCTCCTTACTCCATGGACCATTCACGAATCGGAGGTGGCGCTGTATCCTGCGTGGCGCGACGGCATGCCCTTCACGGGGCCGGGTGCCGCCCGCGGCGTGCCCGGCCCTGTGTTTCTGGCCAAGGCGGGCATCACTCTATCCGATGCCCGCAAGAAATCCGCGCCGTCCGGACACAACTTCACCGGGGCCGAGCCTAACATTGAAGCCGAATATGAAATCTCAATCGGCTTCCCGGATGCCGCATTCGCCGATGGCAATTCCCGCGTCCCATCGCGGATTGCCGCCGGCGGATTCCATATCCTCGTGGTGCGATTTGTGGATGCCCACACCGGCCAATGGTCGTGCTTCCGCTTCTTCTATGTCACCATCGAGGGCGACGATGCCAATGAATCCGGCGAGGTGATGGTCCGCACCATGCGGCTCAAGTCCACTTGGATGCAGGAATCCATCGGATTTCTCTCGCCGCCATCCATGGCTCCCATCGTATTGGGAGAAGTCGATTGGCAATGCGGCACCCAGCGCATCACCTGCCTCACTTATGACCCGGATGCCGAATCGTGGACCTCCAAACTCCGCAATGACACGGGCGATGGCACACGCTACGTCAACATTTCCCCGGTGGAGGATTCGGAGAACGAGGTGGCCATCTCCGCCTACTTCCCGCGTGTCGTCGCCGGTTCCCAGGTCTCCCCTGCCCTGCCACGCGCCCAGGTCGAATGGTGCAATCTCGTCATCGCTATCATCGGCAACCCGAATTCCACCGTCCATCACGGCCTCAAGCTGCGCGGCGAGCTGGCGCTCCAAACGCTCGGCATCCCCGAGCCGTTGCTGGCCCTACCACAGGACCGCATGCTCGATGAACCTGTCATCATCTTCCGATACCTCCGGCGAGTCTATGCCGTCATCGGCCATGGAGTGCTGGCGGTGCCCGCCCTCACTTGTAACGAGGCGCCGCCGTTCTCCCATGATTATCCATTCCGTCTCGCCATTCCCGGCTACCCCAATCCAGCCACCGGCCAATCCGGACTTACGCTGCTGCCGGATGGCGCCTACCTCGATGGGACAGTCTGCTGAAAGCACCAAATCCAAAATTCCAAATCCGAAACAAAGCCCAAGAATATGCTCACGCCTCACCTTCCCTTCGCGTCTTTCTCATCGTGTAGAATTTAGTGCTTGGGAATTAACGCTTCACTCCCCATGTCCCGCATCCAACAAAAGCGCACCGGCACCCGTGTGGTTCGTGTGTGTCTGGAAGCACGGGAAACCCGCCTGGCCATCAACACCGCTTTGGATCGCATGGGCATCGCACGGCCGAGATGGGGATCCGAGCCGAAGGTACAGGACAGAAGACTGGAAAAGAAGAAGCGGTCGGACATGTCGGACGAGTCGGACAAGTCTGATTCTTCCGGCCCTAACTGATACCTTTCTGCCATGACTGACCTCTTCCGCCCGCCGCCAAAGTCGCTGGAATACTCCCCGGCGGAGGATGCGCCGCCGTGGCTGATCGAGGATTGGCAGGGACTCTCCGCAGCTTTTGATCTGCGCGACCACGAAGTCATCCCATGGCACCTGGCGCTCGCCGGGCAGGGGCGTCCGTGGCTCGTCATCCGCCGGCTTTACAAGCTCGCCCCGCTGTGGGGCGATGGCGCATCCCCGGATGATCTCAAGGCGTGGTCGTGGTCGGATCTATCCGCCACCCTCGGCGTGCCTGAGTCCCATCTCAAGTCCGACCTCAAAGCTGCCAAGGAGTTTTGGAAAAAGGCGCGCCGGTCAGCTTCGCTGACATCGCAAATCTCAAAATTGAAATCTCCTGTCGAGTCGGCGGCGGACTCTTCCCCGGATCCACGATCCACGATCTCCGATCCTCTATCAACGCCATCGGAAGATCCCGTCAAGCCGCTTGACAGTCTGCCGCAGTTTTCCATCCACCAGGCACTTGATGAGGAACACATCGCCGCCATCCTCACGCCCTTCCGTTTCCAATCCATCCGCTCCGCATCGGATCGGCTTTACGTCGCCAACCGCATTCTCGAACTGCGCCAACTCCTCGAAGACAAGAACACCCGCGAGAGCGCGCGCACGCTCATTGTCATGGAGCTGAACATGGCCAGCCATGAGAGCACGCTCAATGCCCACCGCTTCCGACTGGAAAGCATCCAAAAGGGCAGTGAGATATCCAAGGAGCAGTCCGCCGAGATCCAAAAAATCGGCGACGCCATCACCGCCACGGAAAAGGCTCTCACTGTTCTCTCCACCACCTACCGCGCCGCCGCCGCAGAACTTGGCAGCGATGAGGCGGAAGCCGGGGAACTCCGACGCGTGGCTATCGGCACCATCTCCCACCTAACCGAAGCCCACCGCCTCTATTACGCATCCGGCGACAAGACCCTGATCGATGGCATGTTCACAGGCGAGGAACTCGTGTGGCTCACCACTCCGCTCACCATCCGCCCGGCGCAATACCGCCCGGATGTGGTCTTGCGCATGCGCGAAGCCTGCATCCCGGAAAACCTTTGGGGCAAGGATTACCAGCCCACCGTCGTCCAGCGCGAAGCCTGCCGCCGCCTCCTCAAGCTCACCCAACTCCTCACCGAGGAAACCGAACCACCCGCCATCTCGGGCATCGACGATGCCACCACGCCCGACGAGGAAGCCGATGACCTTTCGTCGGCCTCCCAAGCCATCGCCGAGCCAGCCCCGGATTCCCCCGGTATCCTTCTACAAGACTATGTCATTCCAGCCCAACGCCCTGATGAGCCGTGTATGGTGGTTGGATGATGGGTCAATGGTCAATAGTCATTGGTCATTGGTAAAGAACAAGAATGGTCGCTTCTTCCGCTTCCCAATAACTGATAACTGATAACCTCTAACTCTTCATCCCTCATGCGCCTCCCCCGCAACATTGCCCCCAAGCTCACCCGTTTAGCCAAGCGACTCATTGCTTCCGGACTCAATGCCGAACCCGTCACCCTGCGCTGGCGCAACACGGTGCGTCCAGCGGGGTATATTGCCGGTCTGGAAACCACCGCGGCCGGGTCGGTTATCACCGAGCAAAGCGAGGTCATCAGTGCCTTCGTCCACTATGTCAATATCCAGACCACCGGTTTTGTCGCACACGCCGAAGTCCACCTCGGCGATGTGATCCTGGATTTTCCCGGTGCGGTCGATCTTGACTCCAAGCCCGACCTGAGCTTCGAGATCAGCGGCAAGATCTATGTGAGGAAAGTCGGCAGTTCCTCGCTCTCCTCGTCATGGGATGTGCGCTGCAATGGGGTGCCTATCACGAAAACGGTGCTCGTCACGCTGATCGCGTGAGGGGTCATGAGTCACTCGTCATGAGTCATTAGTAAAGAATGACGCAAGCGACTCTCCATCATCACCCACCACTCTCATGACTTTTGACCAACTCTTCAAGGATATTTCTTCACTGGAGAAGAAGCTTTCTGCGCCGGTCGAGTTCCACGCTGCCAAGAGCGAATCCTACCACCGCACTGCCACGGCCATCGCCCGTCGCGTGCTCATGGGGGCCAGGCCGACCGAACACAACGCCGATTCGTGGAGTCACAAAGTGGATAAAACCGTCGACCGCATCAGCCTGGACCTATTGTTAGGTGGCGGCACCATGCTCTCCGTCTCATCGCCACCCGAATCCTCCGGCTCGCTCGATCCCAAGGAGTCCCGCCCGCCAACCCAGCAAGTCAGCCACAAGGACATCGTGGAGTGGATCCGCTCCGGTGTCGCGGGTCAAGAAGGCGGCAAGCGCATCACCGCCGAAGACCGGAAAATCCTCGATGATCCAAAGCAAGGTGAGAACGCCCTGGCCACCATTGTCATGCGAGCCTACTACTCGCGCCACAATCCACCCAACTACACCCGTCTGCGCCGTGTCATCCAGCGATACCTCACCGGCGAGGAATCCGCCTCAGAACCGCTCCTGGATGCCGTCGCTGCCGCATGGGAGGTTCACTTCTCCGTGCGCTTCTCGCGTGACCTGACCCACCACGTCTCCCGCCTGGCCCGCGAATTCTGATGGGGTGACTTTGGGTGGCGCACCCTTCCAGGGTGCCTCCTCCCGCATCCTGCGGGAGGTCTTTCTCTTCAAGACAGGAGACAGGGGACAGGAGACATAGGAACCTCTGGAAGGGTGCCCACCCCTAAAAAAATCTTTTTGCAATTCCCTCGCCAGTCAGCATCTTGGCTGATAGACCAAGGGCCGTGAAACGACACTCCGGGCGTCGGTGGACGAAGTTCGCCCTTCCGGGAGGCTGTTACACCTGTAACAGCCTCTGTGTGTTTGGGCTGATCAAACACACAGAGGCATAAAACCACGTTCGGCAGAAAACTCATGAAATTCCTCGTTCAAATATCTGTCGTAATTATACCTCTCATCGGGGTATTTCGATTTCAGTCTGTCGCTCTTCGTGTCGTCTGCGCACTCATTATTACCATCGAGGCATTTTGTTGTGGGTGGGTCCTTTCGAGTATAGTTACGGCTTTTCAAGCATGGAATCGTTATGGGGAGCCATCCCCACCATATTTATTGGGGGGTGTATTTGCAGCAGTAGCCGCGGCGATAACCCTAATAATTGCCATAAAGACATTTCGTCCCATGCCAGCAAATGCCATCACCGAAAAATCAAATTCAAGAATCAAAGAAACAGAAACTTCTGACTTGTGCGTTGATATCGAAGGTCCAATTGATCCCCAGGATCCGGATGCCGAGATCAAGCGGCGCGCAAATAATGGCACACTCTAGCATGTCGATGACGAAGCCCATCAGAAGAACAATCATGGCTGGGCAACCGGCGTTTAGCTCTTGATTTCCCATGACTACTTCCCTTCAATATCCGCCGGTGCCAGCACATTAAACGTTCGGAAAATAGCATTATATGAATCCAGTTCAGTCAATGTGGGCTAAGTCTTGTTGCCTGTTCTTGGCACTAACCGCTTTGAATTGTAGTCGAGGCCATTCCCGAGCGCCAACCGATTGGAATTCGGCGATTAGAATGTTGGAGAAAGTCTATCGTAATGTTGATTTTGCTCCAATGCTTGTGGCAGCTAGTTGCGATAAGCCATTTCTTGAGCAAGCAGGGTTTAGGCCATACTTCGTGGTCTTTTTTGGACCAAGAACTGATGCCCCTGAGATTGTCGCAATTCGAACATCTCTTCTATGGCATGGAACGAAGCTACCAACCGACGATCATTTCAAGATCCGGGTTGGCACTACCGAGCTAATTTCCAAAAATGTTTGTGACGAGACTCCAGTCGAATGGAAGAGTTTCTCCGACCCAAAATTTCACTTGGTGTCAGTAAACTTCGGCTTGACGAAAGAAGTTATGGGTAATCTGATCCGAAATATTGAATCTAATCGAAATACATCTATTCTGTTTGGAGACAAAGCGGGAAATATGTGGAGTTTGGAGATAGGCGCACGGATCATGAATTTCGAGAAGTCAAGAGCGGCATTACCGTCAACCGGAACTCCAAGTAGTGCGACCCTTAGAGTTGCGTTGAAGCCAACCGATGTGCATCCCGAATTCTTGTTGTCGCGAGCCGCACGAATAATCGACATAGCCGACGAAGATTCCGAACAAAAGAGGGCTGTCCAACCGGCTACCCATCCCTCCGTAGAGCCGCCCGTGAAAGATCACCCCCCAACCCCGCGTACGAAGATCCTACCCCGGTAGCCGGTGGCAGCCTCTAACGTTCTGCAAATACATGAAGAAGAAAACCATCATCCTTATCGCATGGCCACTTTCGGTCATAATTGGGGTATGGCTGGGCTGCAATGTAGGAGCACAATTTGGAATGAAGATCGGGGCATCTGAATACCACATCCAACATATTCGAAGATTATCAGTCGATTTGGTAGCCGCCTCCAAGACCGGCGACCAGCGCACACGAGAGGTACTTGATGAGGTATCTGAGTTGGTATCGACGGTCGGTGAGCCAACATATGAAAAGGCGAGGGAGATTTTTGCGGCCAGGATAAATAACAAGCAGAAGCCAATTCTGCCGACAGGCAACAGCCCCACAACATCCAACCCCGATCATCTCAGCCGCCCTGAGGCAAAGTAGAGACGTTCGGCAGAAAGCAAAATGAACTATCTCACTCGAATAGGCAACCGCTTAGTATTCAGGTTGATCAGCGCCGGAATCCTGCTGCACGCGAGCTTTTGCATCGCTGCAATCGGCATGGTTATAGCCGCACCATTCGTTGTTCAGGATTTCTTCCAAGATGTTAAGCTCACGACCGAAATGGTGACGCAGCCCCAAGTCATTTCCGTTCCTTTGGTCAATCGTTCGGAGTGGCGCGGCGATGCGCAGACGGGTAAATATTTGTGCTACGTAGAACTGCCAAACTGGGACATCGAGCACTACGATTCTGCTATCCAGATTGCCACTCCGTATCTTCGTTCGAATCCGCCTAGTGGATTAGAATCACTCCAAATATACTCTCACCGTGAGCTTATCCATCGTTCGAGTATGCTCCCGAGAATTATTGAGGTTCCTGCCGAGCGCTCATGGAATTCAGTTTTTGAGGCGCTCCGAGGTAGATCTTTTACTTCCACGATCCTTCTATTGGGTCTCCAATTTGCTCTAGGCCTGATTGTCATCTATATTGCTATCAAAGGATACTTTTTCATCAAGTATGGGCCACGAAAGAGAAGTCACTAAACCCGACAAGGAGTGGATGGCAATCCGCCTGAAGCTCCTCAACCACCCCGCTAAATCACCTCAATCACGCGGCCGCCACCAAAAACGCTCGATTACAATGAAAAGATTCATTCCGCTGACACTCCTAGTCTTTGTCTCTCTCTTCCCAGCTTCGATCTTCGGTCGAGATTTCGACACCGACATCAAAAAGTGGACCGTGGTGAAGCCTCCCGATAAGACTAACAAGGACTACTATAATTTCTTCCAACGGGCCAACTTTAGCAACGATCATTGGGTGGTGGCTCGATCGGACGGCAAGCTGAGTGCACGTCATCTACGGGATGGTGAGTCCACGGAGCGATTACTTCCGAATTTCGATACGACAGCTCAGCTTCAGGATCGTAAGGCGACAGCGTCTCAGTGCCTAAAAGTCGAAGGAGGATGGATTGCCGCATACAATGAGGGAGAATTCGGCTCCGCAATATATTGGTTTAGCATGGACGGCAAGAAGAAGAAGAAGTTATCAGAGCACCAGATCAACGCATTTCTATGTGAAGGAGACAGAATTTTCGCCGTAGAAGGATTGGCTCATCTTAGCACCTCGCATGGGTCAATGATTGAGATCGTGAAGGAGAATGGAATCTGGATGGTCAAGGAGTTCCTTCCTCTCCCGAGCTCGGCGGAGGCCATCGCACGGATTGCCACTGGCGAATATGCAATCGTAACTTCGGACTCGCTTCTGCGAGTAAACCTCAAGAGGGAGATTCTGATGCTGATACCAAACGCGAACTGGAGAGGCCTATATCCAAATTCGATTGAGGTCGACGATGGATATATCTACATTGGCATGAGACAGTTCGTAGCTCGTTGCCGAATTTCTAAGAGCGTGGAGACTTACGAGTTTCTACTACCGGATAAGAGTTGGTTGAACACCAAAATGACCCCGTAAAATCAAGACATCGCACCGAGTGACCGCCAATCCCACAACATCAACCCCAACCGCCCTGCCATGACCCGGCGGCAGGACATGGGTAGCCCCCCCCAATGAAAGAGCATAAAGATCGCGCATCCCAATCTGGCAAGCTACAAACGCTCGCCATCTGGGTTGCCGCGTTGCTTACCGCACTCGCGGATTACTGTCTCGGCACATTGCTGCGTGGAATGACGGATCAGCTTGAGCGATTTCACAAGGATACTGTAGCCATGACGGATGCCCGGCCAGATGACGGCCTGTGGATATTGGTCGTTATCGGGATCTCCTGCCTAGGATTGGCAGCGTTTGTTACATTGGTACGGCGATCCTCGCCAGCTCAGGTTTGGAGCCTGGTCTATTCGCAAATCTCCCTCTTCGTAAGTGGTTACATATTCTGGACATACTCGCTGGTCTGGTTCAAGGTGTCAATGTTTCTTTAGAACTCTCGCCGCTGGCGGCAGGACATCAAAGTTCACCTCACAAATGAAACTTTCATCAATATTGCAGATCTTCCTTTTGACGATGCTCCGAGAGCACCCGAACAAGGTTCCCGTGAAAGATCAACCATCAACCCCCACGTCGGAGGATGCCCCCCGGTAGCCGGATGGCAGGCCCGCACGTTCGCTCCCAAAATTAATGCACAGAAGACACGGTATCTGGATTTCGATTGCTTTAGTGGCGTTGGTCATCGCCTCGGGCACCTGCTACTACCGCTTTGTTATTTGGCCTCGGGAGAACTTTCGGAAGGTCTGCGAGAACCCCAAAGCAACCAAAGAGGATTTTCGTGAGGCTATTCACCAATTGATCGCTTGGAACGAGAGTCACGACGGGTTCATCATGCTGAAGACAGTCGGGGATGAGTCTTCGATTCCGCTTTTGATCCGTTCGCTTCGCCGTATTCCGGAGGACCAACGGCGATCCGGTTCCATCGAGTGCACCTGGGGCCATTGCCATGACGCACTTGTAGCGATCACCGGAGAGGACTTCGGTTGCGATGCCGAGAAGTGGCGGGTCTGGTACGAAAATCGACTAAGCGAACAAGTAGTCCCTCCTAACGGGCCATGAGCAATTCAATCTCTTTTCAATTTCCATACAATCGCTCCCGTAGGAGCACTCTAACGTTGGACGTACAGAAATCCACACAATGAAAACCGCTCTTATATCGTTGGCAATCAGCCTAGCATCAATCTGTTCCGCTATGGAAGACACGCAGGAGAACCGATCGCTCCAGGCTGATCGATACTTGAAAGCGAAGCCGCCGACCGAGGATTTCGCGGACTTGACCGCGGTTATAGCTAAAGACGTCCCCGATTCCGACAGGGAGAGATTTCTATCATCGATGCCCAAGAATCTGGACTCAAAGGCACTCATAAAGAGTTACAAGGATCTCTTACTCAAGACATTTACCGCGGATGAGCTGAAAATTCTCGCTGACTTCTACAGTCATCCAGAGGCGAAATCAACTATGAAAAAGTTGGAAACCTACCTCGAAAGCACGCGGCTTCCAATGACTTTAGAGGTCAGAAAAGCCATGGATAAGACTGCTAGAGAACACCCCCCTATCCCCCCCCCACCCGCCCCCACTCAGAAATGATCTTCCGTCTGCCGGATCGCGTCAGAGCAACGGGGCGGTCGAGGTCGTCTCTGCCAAACGGCAGAAGCTCGACAGCTTCAACCACTCCAATCTGACCCGGCGGCAGGACTAATTCGTTGTCATGGATCTCCGTTGTCAGCACTGTGGTGAGAAGATCGTCGCCAGGAGCTTTGGGAAATGCCCTGGGTGTTATCGAGATCTTCCCGAAGATCTTCAACTAAGCCCGAAGGAAAAGGAGATAGAAGAAATGGAGGAGACGTGGAGGAAGATGAATGATCGTTGGAGGCAGACTGGTGGAGGGGAGAGCATGGGCTCAAGCTCATTCTGAGGTGGCCTGTGCGTTCCGATGGCTGGGAGAACCTGCCGCAGGATGCGGCAGGATGCACGCTGGAAGCGTGCGCCACCCGCTAGACACTCTGCTCGCGGCGCGTGGCGCAGCTCGCCATCATCATGCGGCGGTGCCAGCCGTTGACCACGGGAATCAGGGTGGGCGCCGCTTCCACTTTCAATTCCTCCACGCCGCAGACTGACAAGGCTTCGCGCTCGCTCGATGACAACAACCAAAGCACTTGCCCTGCCAAGCGCCGTGCCATGTATTCCGGGCTGTCCAAGGTGCCTGGCAGCTTGATCGTCACCTCTAGCAACCAGCGGTCGCGGTGCCCGATCACGCCGGGTTTGAGGTTCATGCGTTCCGTGCCATCCGCGGTCATCACCACATGCAAGACCGGCTTCGGCGCGTTCAGGGGCATTACGTCATCCTGCCATAGAAAATCGCACGCGATGAAGGTCTTGGCTGTCGTGGTCCCGCCCTCGGCCCGCGTCGTGAACGCGATGCCCGCAAAGTAATGCCCCAGCCACAAACGCAGCAGGCCTTGCAGACGCGCCTCCGGTTCCACGTTCCCGTCAATAGCCAGCACCCCCGCATTCGTGATCGGATTCAAAATCGCCATGCGGGAAAACTACACCATTGACAATTATTGTGCAAGCTGGCACAACACTGGCGCAACGTTTTACCATGACAATTTCACCATGACTTCACAATCCCTCTTCGCCTCCATGCGCGAATTCGCGCAAGCCACCAAGACTGTCCGTCTCGCCGCTCCGGAGGACATCTTATCCGAGCGGCGTGAATGGTCCACCGATCAACTCGCCCTACCGGAGTCGCAGCGCGGGGAGCCAGCCAAGGTGAAACTTGAAATCCGGGCGGGTGCGCCGGTCATGGACTTTTCCATCCGCTCTCTAACCATGAGCGAGCGCCAGGCGGCGGAAGCGATCCTCGATGCCGTCGTGCCGCCGGAAGTGATCATGGAGGAGCCTACCGAGCGCCCCGGCCAACCACCCCGCCGTGTCCCGGCCGGCTACAACTATGAGGACCCGAAATACATCGCCGCGCTGCGTCCGCTTCAGGACCGTCAGGCTGCTTTCGTTGTCCTCAAGGGCGTGGCCGATCTGCATTCGGAAACTCCCGGAGCCGATGACAGCTCGAAGGTGCAGTCGATCATGGACACCCTGCCCACCCACCTGGTCAAGTTCCTCGCCGGGGAAATCTGGAACATGACCTATGCCCAGGGGGACCCCGCCGATTTTTTTACGAGCGGCGGCTCGCCGCCTTCCCCAAGCTCCGAGCCTTCTCGAAAACCAAACCCACAGGCAGCGAAGCGGAAATAATCCGCCAGCTCGATGGCGAGGACCGCCACTACCTCGCCATGGAAACCGCCATCCTCTGGCACCTGACACCCACCGCGTTCTTCAATGCACCCGCCATGGACCGGGCCATCATGCTCGCCCACTACCGCGAACGCACCATGCGCAAGGCCATGCTGGATAAGGTCCAGCACGAGGCGGCCGAGAAGAAGGCCAAGCCGGCTCCCAGTTCACCGGCCCACGACGCATTCTTCAATGGGATGATTTGAGAAGACGGAAGACACCTGCTTGACAAGTCCCCCTACTGTGAAACACCCGCTGCATGGCAGCGCGAACGATCAGTGTGGTAATGGAGTCGTCCTATAAATCGGACCTATCCAAGGAACTGCGCCGGGACAAGCAGAAGCTCGATGAGTTCCAGAAGTATCTCGACAAGCGCGGCCTGCGCATCCCGGTGCGCATCGATCTCAAGGGCTTCCAAGCCCAGGCCGGTGCCATGCGCAAGATCGTGCAGGGGGCGTTTGCCAACATGCCCTCCCCTATTCTTGGCTCCAATGGCCTGCCCGCCACCTCTGGCAATGCTTCCACACCGCCGCGCCGCACGCCGGGACTGCTATCGGAAACCCTCACCACCACTTACGGCAAAAACGGCAACCCAACAGCCCGCCATCTATCACAGATCGAACAGCTTGGCAGCGGTCTGCAACGCGCATCGAAATACAAGCTGGACATGGTCACGGGCTCGCCCTCACTGATCTCTGAGGCCACCAAGGATGTCCGCACCGTCAGGGACTTGGAGGATGGCTTGCGCGGCGTCAACAAGCAGCTCGGCCAAGCCTACTCTAAGGCCAGCGGCTCAGGAGACAGGGATGGCCAGCGCCTTGCTCTAACCGAACAAAAGCGCCGGGTTGACGCGTTGCTGCAAACCGGCGCCAGCAATGGTCTAACCGGAAGCGGTGTATTCACCAAGGGCGAGTCCCAAAGCGACCGTCTCGCCGCCCGCTTGGCGCGTCTCGATGGGGTGTCGGAGTCCAAAGAGACCAAGGCCATTGCCGCGCGCGGCCGCAACCGTTACGACAACGCGCTGCGCCAGGAAGAGGAGCGCGTGGACCGCTGGCAAAAGGCCAACACCGAGGATATTATCCGCGCCAACCAAATCGCCGATCTCACCCGCCGGGAGTCCGAACTCAACCGCATCTATGCGGAGCGCAAAAAAATCTTCACCGACAGTCAGGCCAAGTTCCAGCGCATGGATGCGTGGCGGCAAGGCCGGGGTGATTCTCCCGGCTCCGACAAGGCCATGCGCCGCGCCCTCAACATGGAGGGCCATGCGGTGCAGGTCGATGTCGAGCAGGCGCGTGCCATGGCGTCTTTGGCAACCCACCAATCTGCCGCCCGCAAGGCGGCTGAGGCCCAGGCCGCGACGGACCGCGCCGCCGCCTTCAACCGCGAGATGCAGGACATCAAGGCCAACTCCGACAAGCGCATCGCCGCCATCAACGCGACCGAGCGCCAAGAGCGGGCCGCGACTCACAACACCAAAGCCAAGCAGGCGGCCGCGGAAAAAGGTCACCTCGCCCGTCAGGCAGAATACGGCAACCGCTCCAACCAATATGCCGGTGTGGAAGCCCGCGCCCGTGGCGCAGGCAACGTCGCCACCGCGGATACGGCGCGAGGCAAGCGCCTGGGTGCGGAGGTTGCCGCCACCCGTGATGCCGCCCGCTTTGCCGCTGCCACCACTGCCGGAGGGCACGCGCTCAATTTTCACACCTCCTCGCTACTGCGCAATGCCGCCACCTATACCCGCTGGATGATCCCGGTGCAGGCCGTCATGGGGATGACCTCAGCCTTCAACGCCGGCGTCGCCGGTGCCATCAAAGTTGATAGACAGTTTGCCACACTTCGCGCTGTTTTCCGTGGCACCGATGCGGAGGCCCAGCGGCTCAAGGTGGGCACGCTCGAACTTGCCGCCGCGCAAGGCCGCAGCGCGGATGAGGCGATGGATGCCGCGATCCGTTGGTCGCGTCTGGGGATGACCCGCATCCAAGTGCTCCAAGCCACCAAGGTTTCCCTCATGGCCGCCAATGTCGCGGAAATGACCGCTGCCGAGGCATCAGAAAAGCTCTCCGCCATCTACGCCACCTATCGCCTCAACGTCGGAGATCTGCCAGTGGTCCTCGCCCGCCTCAATGCCATCTCCAACCGCTACAATGTAACTAACAAGGATTTGCTCGAAGGTATCGTTAGGGTTGCCGGTGTCGCCAAGGAAGCGGGACTCGAACTGCGCGACCTCGAAGGCATGATCGGTGCGGTCACCGGGGCCACCGGCAGACCGGGTCAGGAAGTCGGCAACGCGCTCAAGTTTGTGGTCACCCGTCTTGCCGCGCCGGAAACCATGAAGGGGCTCAAGGAAGGATTCAACATCGATCTATCCGGTCCCAATGGCGACCTAAAGAGCATGTCCCAAATTTTCCGCGAACTCTCCGCCATCTATCCAACCCTCAACAACGCCCAGAAACAATACTTCCTCAAGCTCACCGCCGGCTCGCGCCAGGCGGCACGCTTCGCCCTCGTGCTCGACCAATACCGCCAGTCCCAAATCCTCGCCGCCGAGGCTGGTTTTGACACGTCTTCCGCTTTCCGCGAAAACGATAAAATCCTCGCCAGCTTGCAGAGCCGGGTCGAAAGTCTCTCCGCGTCGTGGACCAAACTTTTCACGGCCATGGGCGATGCCGGAGCCTTCGACCTCTTGAGTTCACTCACTTCGGGCATGGGCGATACCATCAATAGTTGGAGTCGCTTCCTGGCTCACATGGAAACCGGAGTGGGTGCGGACAAGGGATTCATGCAGCGCTTTGCCAACGCGATGAACAAACGGGTAGGTGCGAACTTTGGCAACCCCTACGGCATCGTCAAGGATATGGCTGTGGATGCCTTTCATGGCGAGTTCATGGGAAAGAAGAACGATCCTGCCAAGTCGGATTACTCCTCCGAGGTGGAGCGCATCACGGCCAACGTCAATATGTTGCGGGAACGCATGGGGGGCTTGTCGCGTGCTTCTAACGTGTTTGAGTCGATGAACGTCGCGATCCGCGAGGGGGCCATCGACCGCAAAACCATGGTCCGCGATTTCGAGTCAGGTGCCCACCTTTTGATCAATCTGGAAAACGGGTCTAACCGCTATGCCGATGCCGTCTCGCGCTTCTACAAACTCCTCGAAGCAGGCGATACCACAGGCTTGCAGAAACTCATGATCGAACTCCAAGGCGCCTTCCAAGGCAGCGAGTCGTCCACCAAGCAACAATTCGACAAAGCCATCGCGCCCGCGGTGGAGACCTTGCGCGACAAGCTCGCCGAATTTGAAAAACAACGCCGCCAACTCATCGCAACTCCCGATGATGGCACCGATGCCGGCAAACGCAAAAAGGCCGAGGAGATCGAGAAAATCCAAGCCGCAGCCAAGGCCGCTCAAGGCGAGATCGAACAACTTACCCAGGCGCAGGAGAAATTCAATAAGGCCGCCTATGGTGCCAAGCCTGTCTCTGCGATCAACCGCTACCTCGATCATTTGGTCGGCAGCACCGGGGATAATGAAGAGGAGCGCGTCAAGGCCCAAGCGGCTGCATTCGGGGAAAAGCTCAAGGACCTCTCGCCCGACGCTGACAATGACCCTGTGGGGCGCACCTTCCAGCGTCGCCGCAACGCCGAGGAGATCGGCCGCAGGTGGCTGTTAGAAACCCAGCGCAAGACCAACCTTGAAGCGGCGACGCGCAAAGGTCCTGCAGCCCGCATGATCGAGTATGCCAAGAGCCGGATGGCAGCGGGCACCATCACCGAGGCGCAAGGCCGCCATGAAATCGGAATCTGGCAAAAGGTCATCGATCAGATGGATGAGGCCAACCTCATGATCCAGACCCGGCTCATCCTCGAAGACAAGCGCCTCGCCAAGGCCAGGGATGAACTCGCCGTCGCCGAGCAAATCGCCGCCCTCACCCGTGCCCAGACCGACGCCTCCAAGGCGGCCGCCGATTCCTCCATCGCCTGGCGCTTTGGTGAGACCGATTCTGACAAGAATGCCAACCAAGCGCTCACCGCCATCCAGCGTGCCAAGGAGGGTTTGGCGAAGGCGGGCGGGGCATGGTTTAACGAACCTCTGTTGGGGGAGAATCCGTCCCGCCGCGCTGGCTTTGCCGGTCAAGTTTTGCAGGACGAGGCCACCGCCCGCAAAGGCTTGGAGACCCTCCAGACCCGCCAATATGAAATCGAGGCCGCCCGCAAGCAGGTCGCCTTCGACACGGTCAAGGCCATGCGCGAGCAGACCGACGAAGCCAACAAGCGGCTCATGTTGGCCAGCCGGGAAGACCAACTCCGTGTCGCCGCCATGCAGTCCACGCTCAGCCGCAGTGGCAGGATTTCCGCCGGACAATTTTATGGCCTCTCCCAGGAGAGTCGGGAGGCCGTGGTCAACTATTTGCCCAACGAAGCACCCGGTCGCCTCAACCCGGCCAAGGAAGCCCGCTACAAGGCGCTCAATGAACTCGACTCCGAACAAACCCGGTTGGTCTCCGCGATCACTGACATCCGGCTGGGACTTGAGGGGTTGGGGGCAGCCATCAAAACGGACAGTCGCGCAGGCGGTCCCTTGGACATCACTCCCTCCGCCCCCGGCAAGTCGGTGCAAGAGGCGGCTCTCACGCGTGACACCGCTCCGGTGGCCAACGTCAACATTGGCAACGTGGCGCTCAACGTCCAGCTTGCCGGTCAGGTCGAGAAGATTCTATCAGGTTATGTGGACCGCAAGCTGGCGGCCGATCTGAGCGCGATGGAAGCGCGTCTCTCGCGCCCTGCTACCCCGAATGCCCAGGGCGTGGCCGAGTGATTTCCGCTCAGTTTCGCCCCGATCTAACATTCATTCTGCTACCATCACCTGCTACCCGCACCAAATTTCCATTGTAGGTAAAGCGAATTTCCAGCAATCGCCACTGATTACAAATCAGCTGCTCTACCACTGAGCTAAGCCGGCGAAAGATGGGCGACGGGAAGGGGTACTGACTCTTGAAAATCAGCGGGACCGGATGGCGTCGGCCGATTGATAACAGCCGCCGCGGGCGGCGCAAGCGCAATTTTCGCCCGGCAACCGGAGTCACAACGGCGTGGCGGTTGAAAACCGCCGCCACGTCCACTCACTGCAAAATTGACGTTGCAGGCTGGGGAAATTGAGCGAGAATTGCGCTTCCATGACCCCAGATTTCATACGCGAAGCCCTCCGCCATGTCCGCTATCCCGGTTTTTCGAGAGACATTGTTTCCTTCGGCCTGGTCAAGGACATCACTTGCGAGCCCGGCCTGACCACCGTCCAAATCGAAGTCCAAACCAACGACCCGCAAGTCGCGGACCAGATATTCCGCGATTGCCACACGGTGCTCGACCCACTGCCCGACATTGGCCACGCCAAAGTGGTCATCGAAGTCAAGCCGGCGCCGGCAACCGCCACAGGCGGCGGGAGTGGCAGCCAGATTGGCAAGACGTCGATTGCCGGCGTCAAGCGCATCATTGCCATAGCCTCCGGCAAAGGCGGCGTGGGCAAATCCACGGTGGCCGCCAATCTGGCGATCGCACTGACCGCCACCGGAGCACGCGTGGGGCTCTGCGATTGCGACCTGTACGGACCGTCGGTGGCCCAGATGTTCGGCACCACCGAGCGCCCTCTGGCTAACGAAAAGGACGAAATCATTCCGCTTGAGGCGTACGGCATCCAATTGATGTCGATGGCCTTTCTGCTCGATGGCGCCTCCCCGGTGATTGTCCGCGGGCCGCTCGCCACGCGCTATATCCAACAATTCCTGCATCAGGTGGCATGGACCGATCTGGACTACCTGATTCTCGACCTGCCGCCCGGCACCGGCGACATCCAACTTACGATCGTCCAGACCGTCAGCGTGGATGGTGCCATCATCGTCACCACACCCCAGGAAGTGGCGCTCATCGATGCCCGCAAGGCGGCGGCGATGTTTGGCAAGGTCAACGTGCCCATCCTCGGGTTGATAGAAAACATGTCCTGGTTCGAGTGCGACGCGGGACGCCGCTATCACCTGTTTGGCGATGGCGGCGGCGTGCGCGAGGCCGCGGCGCTGGGGGTGCCGTTGTTTGGTCAAATCCCGATCGATGTGGCCACCCGCGAGCACGGCGATTCCGGATCCCCGATTGCCTTGCTGCCGGCGTCGGCTAACAATGTTGCGGCCGCATTCCACCAGACCGCCGCCGCACTGCGCTCCGCCATGGCGGTTTGAAATTTTCACCAACGACCATGCAAGACAGCGTTACCGCCCTCATCAACCTGGCACTCGCGGAGGACATTGGCTCCGGCGATGTGACCTCACGCTACTTCATCCCGGAAGCCAGCCGCGCCCGGGCCTTTGCCGCGGCCCGTTGCGCCGGGGTGGTCTCCGGCGTGGAGGTTGCCGCGCGCGTGTTTCTCACCGTCGACCCCCATCTCGATGTGGAGGTCCTCATTGCCGATGGCAGCCATGTGGCGACCGGCGCCTTGCTCATGCGCATCGAAGGGGCCGCCCGCTCGATCCTGACCGCCGAGCGCACCGCCCTCAATTTCCTCCAGCGCCTGAGCGGGGTAGCCACTCTAACATCCGACTATGTGGCGCTGATCAAGGACACCACCACCCATATTCTGGACACCCGCAAGACCACCCCGGGCTACCGGATGTTGGAAAAGCAGGCGGTCGTCCACGGTGGCGGCCTCAACCATCGCCTCGGCCTCTACGACCGGGCCATGGTCAAGGACAACCATCTGGTGGCCGAAGGCGGGTTGCCCGCAATCCAGGCTGCGATCCATCGTCTCAAGTCGGATCACCCGGAAGTGGAGGTGGAGTTGGAAGCCGACAGCCTTGAGCAAGTCCACAGTTTCCTTGGCATGGACGGAGTGGATCACCTGTTGCTCGACAACATGGCGCTCGATGAACTCCGCCAGGCCGTGGCCGCGCGTGGCGAACACGCCACGCCCCGACTCGAAGCCAGCGGCGGGGTCACCCTCAAGACCGTGCGCGACATCGCGCTCACCGGAGTGGATTTCATCTCCATCGGCGCTCTCACCCATTCCGCACCCGCGCTGGACATCGGCTTGGATTTTCAGAAAGCCTGAAGATGACCATAGGAAGAATGAGACCCATGGGGCTGATGGGACCCATGGGACTAATAACTACCAACTGACAACTGACAACGCTCACACCATTAACCGTTCCCCCGCCTTTCACCTTGCTGGTGCGGGAGGAGCTGGCCTCGACCAATGACGAGGCGCGGCGACTGGCGGAGAATGGCGCCGCGGACGGGCTGGTCGTTCTAGCAGACAGGCAGACATCCGGTCGTGGCCGGCGGGGTGCGAGTTGGTATGCCGCGGCAGGCGAATCGCTGGCATTTTCCATCATAGTGCGACCCACGGAGCCGCAATCACTGTGGCC
Organism: Akkermansiaceae bacterium; assembly: GCA_903826205.1. Classification (GTDB taxonomy): domain Bacteria; phylum Verrucomicrobiota; class Verrucomicrobiia; order Verrucomicrobiales; family Akkermansiaceae; genus Luteolibacter. The sequence continues at coordinate 4,053 of CAIKDP010000433.1, read as the reverse complement.
CCGCCTCGCGCTGGCCGCAGGCCTGGCCGTGGCGGAGGCGGTGGAATCCGACATCCCCGGGGTTGGCATCAAATGGCCTAACGATATTTGGATCGGCGGCCGCAAGGTCGCCGGCATCCTGGTCGAGGCCGGCGGGGATTTCGCGATTGTTGGCATCGGCATCAACGTCAACACGCGGGAGTTTCCGCCGGAGGTGGCGGACATCGCCACCTCGCTGCACCTCGCCGCAGGGCGGATGCTGGAGAGCGCCGACGTTCTAACAAAAATTTTGGAGCATTTCATATGGCGGCGCAGCCAGATTGGAGCCGGATTTGACGAGGTGCTCGACGGTGTGAGGCTGCGCTGCGTGCTGACCGGCCACGCGGTGACGCTGATGACCGCCAGCGGCCCGCGCTATGGCACGATGGAAGGGTTAGGTTCCGGCGGCGAACTGCTGCTGCGCACGGCCGACGGCCTGGAACGCATCATCCAGGCGGATGAGGTGCGGCTGGATGACTTCAATGCTCGAGCTTGAGCTTTTTCAGCTTCGGCTCGATGACATATTTGCAATAGCCGTTTTGCGCCTTGTTCTGGAAGTAATAGTTCTGATGATAGGTTTCGGCCGGATAGAAATCGGTGGACCGGGTGATCTCAGTGACAATGGGTTTATCGAAGTTCTTGGCAGCGGCGGCCTTGGAGGCGGCGGCGGTTGTTTGCTGGACCTCGGAATGATAGAAAATGACCGAGCGGTATTGCGGACCGTCGTCGTTGCCCTGGCGGTTGAGGGTGGTCGGATCATGCAAATCCCAGAACCAGGCGAGCAGGCGCTCATAGGAGATTTTCTTCGGATCAAACACGATGCGCACCACCTCGGCATGACCGGTGGATTTGTCACACACCTGTTCGTAGGTGGGATTTGTCACGTGGCCGCCCGTATAACCCGAGGTTACGGCAAGCACGCCATCGAGCTGGCGGTAGGCCGCCTCGACACACCAAAAACACCCGCCGCCAAGCGTGGCGATTTCGGCACCTTCAGGGACATCAGGCATCTTGGCCGGGGTATGGGCATCAGGGGGCATGGCAGGTTTGGGGTCGCAGTGGGCCAGCATGGGCAGCAGCATCAAGGATAGGGCGAGGCGTCGGTCCATGTGTGTTGGAGGCAGAGGCTGGTGGCTTATTCCCCATGAATGCGCTTACCACTCGATGCCCACACCCTCTTCGAGCAGCAGGATTTGTTCGCTGATACCGAGCCGGTCCGCCTCGGTGAGCAGGCGCTCCAACGGCTCGTGATGCGGTTCATTGCCTAACGGAAAGGTGGCATAATGCATCGGCACCAGCACCTTGGCGCCGAGATCGACGAAGGCGCGCACGGCTTCTTCCGGGTTCATGTGGACATCGCGGCCGCTGGGTGTCTCATAGGCACCGATGGGCATCAGCGCGACGTCGATCTTGTAGCGTTTGCCGATTTCAGCAAAGCCCGCGAAATACGCGCTATCCCCGCAGTGGAACACGCTCTTGCCCCCGGCGCGAACAATGTAGCCGCCGTAATCACGGTGGGTATCGTGCAAGAACCGCGCCCCCCAGTGATGGCTCGGAGTATGAATCACCTCTAACAAATCAAACCGCAGTTCATCCCACGCGGTCATTTCATGGATGGCCGGGAAACCGAGACGTTTGACCAGCTTGCCACTGCCGCGCGGCACCACGATGCCTTCGCGCGCCTGCAGAATTCGCAAACTCGGCTTGTGCAAGTGGTCAAAGTGGGCGTGGGTCACCAACACCAAATCCACTTCCGGCACTTCATGGAGGCGCAGCCCGGGGAGGCGCTGGCGCTTGACCGGCCCGTGCCACATGGCCCAATTGGGATCCACCATCACCGAGTGCCCGGCGAATTGCAGGAAAAACGACGCGTGACCGATCCAGGTGATGCGCACGTGATCCCCGCTTGGCGGCTCAAGCACCGGCTCCAAGGCCACTCCATCGGTCTGGCGGAACATGCCGGGCACGACCCGATGCCGGAAAAACTTCAGGTTGCGCCGCGGCCAACCCTTGTGTGGCAACAAGCCCGCGTATCGCGCGACGGTGGCATTGACGCGCTTATTGCCATTTTCCTTCATTCGTGACGGACACTACCCGAAGCCAGAGGTTTTGCCAAAAAATATTTCCGAGCGGAAAATCTTCCCGAACACAAGAATCACCCTCCACACCCGGCGTAGGCAGTGGTGATTTTTTCCGCCCAATCCATGGCCCGCGTGCCGAAGTCGCGGTCATCGGCGGCGTAGAGGATGCCACGGGACACATTGATGACATCCGGTGCCTGGCGCTTGGCCGCCGCGAGTGCCGCGAGATCACCGCCCTGCGCTCCCAAACCCGGCACTAACAAGGGTGCGTCCGGGATCCTCTCCAACACGCCTGCCGCATTGGTCAGGCCCACCACATAACCGACGTCGGTGGCGCGGCCCTCTTGAACGGCACGCTCGCCCATGGCGGTGACCAATTCATACACGGCCCGCCCGTCCAGCAGCGTCTGGCGTTGAAAATCGTTAGAACCTGGGTTGGAGGTCACCGCCAACAGGTAGACCCCCTTCCCTTGCCAATCCAGAAACGGCTCGATCGAATCATAGCCGAGAAACGGGTTGAGCGTCACCGCATCCACATTCCAACCGCCGAAATAACCTTGCGCGTAATATTTCTGGGTTTCGCCGATGTCGCTGCGTTTGCAGTCAAGGATCACCGGCACTTCCTCCGGCATCCCGGCTAACAAGTCTTCCAGCAGCCGGATCCCCTCAATCCCCATCGCCTCGAAATAGGCCATGTTCGGTTTGTAGGCCGCCGCCCATGGTGCCGTCTCCTCCACCACCTGCTTGAGAAAATTCCGCACAAAGCCGGTCCCGCCGTCGCCCGGCCGCGGGTCGAGCCCCACACACAGACGGGAGCCGGTTTTGATGATCCGTTGCTGCAGACGTTCGGCGTAGCGCATGGGCGGAGTCTGGGTCATCCGGGGGGATTCTCCAACTCAAAATGATTGGGTATTGCAATTTCCAGTCCGGCGTATTACCCTAGGCGCGTGACAACCATCTCCCTGAAACTGCCCGCGCAGCTGCTGGCCCGTCTGGAACAGGAGAGTCGTGCCCGCCGCACCACCAAATCCTCATTGGTGCGCGACTGTTTGGAAAAGCAACTCTCGGCCTTGCAGGCACCCGCGGACTTGCCGGAGTTGCCAGCGGGCGAGTCCGCCTATGACCAGGCACTGCCCATCCTGAAAAAAATCTGGGCGAACCACCGCAGTCTGCCCAAGGATTTATCGACGCATCCGAAACACATGGAAGGATTCGGCGAATGACCCCTGTGACGCTGATCGATACCGGACCGCTCATCGCCCTGCTCAATCCACAAGATGAATATCACGCGTGGACGCTGGCGGTGATGCGCCGGTTGCCAACCCCTCTCCTCACCAGTGAACCGGTGCTGACCGAAACCGCCTTTCTACTGGCACGCCGCGGCGGCTCTGCTCTGCAACTTTTCGATTTGATAGATCATGCCATCATCAAGGTCGGGATCCGTATTGATCATGAGTGGCCGGCCTTGCGGGATCTGATGGGAAAATACCCGGATGCCCCAATGTCTTTGGCCGACGCCACCCTGGTTCGCCTCAGTGAACAGCACCGCACGTGCCGGGTGCTCACCCTTGATTCCCATTTTCGCATCTATCGGCGCCACGGCAACAAGACCCTACCGCTGCTCATGCCGGAAGCGTGAGCCGCGCCTGAACTGTCAGTCTCCCAACTAACTTGTCTCCGGCGGCGCCTCGCTTAAGGAGCGACGACATTCTTGTCGTCGTGCGGAAGGACTGCCCATGAGCAGAATTGCACCATGCATCCTCTCCCACCACAGGAATGTGGTGGCTCCTTATCGCTTCCGCGCCACACTTAAGGAGCGACGACATTCTTGTCGTCGTGCGGAAGGGCTGCCCATGAGCAGAATTGCACCATGCATCCTCTCCCACCACAGGAATGTGGTGGCTCCTTATCGCTTCCGCGCCACACTTAAGGAGCGACGACATTCTTGTCGTCG
>CAIKDP010000432.1 GCA_903826205.1 Akkermansiaceae bacterium | reverse complement strand
TGGTGGCTCCTTAGTGCTCCCGCGCCACACTTAAGGAGCGACGACATTCTTGTCGTCGTGAGGAAGGAATGCCCATGAACGGAGTCCTCGGCACGCAGGCATGGACCAGGCTTGCGCCACCACCACAGGAATGTGGTGGCTCCTTATGTAACGCCGGGCCACCGCGCCCCGCGCCGGTGCAATTGGCAGTTGAGAATCCGTGCCGGAAGCCTATACTGGGCCGTGATTTTGCAACGGCAGTTGGCTCCCTTTTCCTCGCGCAATTACCGGCTGTTTTTTTCCGGGCAGATTGTTTCGCTGATGGGGTCATGGATGACCCAGACCGCCACGGTGTGGCTCGTCTATCATATCACGCACTCCGCCTTCTGGCTGGGGGTGGTCGCCTGTGCGGGTCAGTTGCCCGGGTTGTTGATCGGGCCGGCGGCGGGGGTTTGGGTTGACCGCTTGGACCGGCGCCTGCTGCTGATAGCCACCCAGGTGGCAGCCATGCTGCAGTCGCTGGCGCTGGCCTATTTCACCTTGTCGGGCAAAATCACCATCACCCAGCTCACGTTGTTGGCCATGGTTCAAGGTGTCATCAATGCCTTTGACATGCCGGCGCGTCAGGCCCTGCCGGTGCTGTTGGTTGAGAAAAAGGAGCACCTTGCCAACGTCATTGCCATGAATGTGTCGATGTTTCATTTGGCGAGGTTGGTCGGGCCTGCCGTCGCCGGTTTTGTGATTGCCGGCTTTGGTGCCGGGTTTTGTTATTTGTTTGATAGTCTGAGTTATCTGGCCGTGATTGCGGCGTTTGTCGCCATGCGTCTCCGGCAGGTGCCCGTGGAAAAATCCGGTGCGTCCATCTGGGATGATTTCCGCAGTGGGTTGGATTACGCGTTCGGATTCGGGCCGATCCGGCGGTTGATTTTCCTGATTGGCAGCATGGCCTTGTTTGGCATGTCATTTGCCGTGCTCACACCGGTGTATGCCCGGGATTATTTTGGCGGCGATGCCCGGACGCTGGGACTGCTGATGTCATCGTCCGCGACCGGGTCGGTTATCGCCGCGGTCTATCTGTCGAGTCGCGAGAGTCTGCGGGGGCTGGGACGGGTGATTTATGCCGGGGCCGGGTTGATGGGCATGGCGCTCATTGCGTTTGCCTTTTCCAGGAATCTGGTCTTGTCGATTGGTTGTCTGGTGGTGGCGGGTTGCGGGACCATTCTGGTGGTTGCGTCCAGCAACACGCTGCTGCAAAACCTGGTGGACGAGGGTAAACGCGGGCGGGTCATGAGTTTGTACACGATGGCCTTTCTCGGTGGCATGCCCATAGGCAGCCTGCTGACGGGCAGTCTCGCGCAGCAATTCGGCACGACTGCGGCCACCTGTGCCAACGGCGTGGCCTGCCTGATCTTGGGCTATCTGTTTTTCCGCCAACTGCCCGTCTTCCGCGAACAGGCAAGGCCCGTGCTGGAAGCTGCGAGGGCGAATATTGAACATTGAACATCGAACATGGCGTTAGAGGCCCAGCTCGTGCTCCATCACGCGGATGAAGTCGGCCTCACCGGAGGGCAGGCCGTGGAGGATGCGCTTGTCGCTGATGAGCAGCTTGGGGAGGTTCTTGCGGGTGGCGGAAAAGGTCACCCAATCGTGGATGTCGGCTTGGATGAGTTCCTCGATCCACGGGTCGCGCAGGGCGGCGTCGAGTTCCGCCTGTGGCATGAGTTTGAGGGCCTCGGTGCGGGCCGCTGGTGCCACCGGGTGCTCCATGAGGCGCTGGTGGAACGCGGCAAAGGCAGCCGGGTGGGTTCGCCAAACCGCCAGCGCCAGCTTGGCCAGTTCACAACTGCCCGGGTGTGAGACATCCCCGGCGGCGAGGCTGCGGTTGCAGGTGCCATCCAGAGGCACCGGCATGAGCACCACGGCGAGGTCGTCAGGGTGCTTTGCCATCAGTGCCGCCAGAAACCCGCGCATCGTCTGGCAGGCCGCGCAGGAGTAATCGAAATACTCGACCATCACCCGCCGCGCATCCGTCCGGCCCAAGTGCGGCAGCGCCGCCACATCGTAGAGTTTGCGTCCGTCATCAAAAGCGATCTTGCGGCCGTTGCCGCGGGCATGCACCGCGCCCTCCGCGGCCGCAGCGTTCGCATGGACGGTGTCGATGCGGTGGGTTACCGGACGCGGTCCGAACACCTGCAACAGGCTGATGCCGAGAATCGCCATGGCGGCGGCCAGACCCATGGTCCTGGCGGCGGAACCCCGTTGGTCATCCAAGCCATCCCGCCAGAGGCCGAGCGCGACGGTGGTCATGCCGATGCCATGTGCCGCCATGCACCACGGGCAAAACCGGCCGAGCACCACCGTCTGCACAAAGACAAACCATACCGCAGCCCCGCCTATCAAGCCAAGGCAGGGATTGCGCAACCAGCGGCCCTTGGCCGTGGCGGAACCCATCACTCCCAGATAGATAAGGCACCCCAGGCCCGTGACCGGCACGCCTAACACCTGCGACCAGCGCGAATTGAGCAGCTCCTCACACGAGCTGCCGCCCCCGCAGCCGGCGATGCCGCCCCCGGAAACATGCCGGATGAGCAACCACAGATTGAGGGAGAAACCACACAGCGCCAAAACCATAATCCATGCGTCCAATGCGCGTCCGCGTTTCCGGGCGGGTGCTGCTTTCACTCTAACATCCTTGCGCGTCATGGTACCAGTACGGTCTTGAGACGCATGAAGCGCTGCGGGTGGTCCGCGTCCAGCGGCGTGAGATCCCGTACCACCAGTGCCGCGGGTGTGTTGGATACCACCGCGGTGAAAAGGTCGCCCTCATCCCAATCCAGCAGATTCGAGGACACCTGCACGGTGAGGGTTGCCGGGTGGTCGACCCTGCGGGGGATGGTGATTTGTTGATAGCCGTTGACCCGTGCGATGGATGTCTGCGGCGGCGGCCCGGCCTGCGTGGGTGGCGAGCCGAAGACATATTCTAACAAGTTAGATGTCCCGTCGTGATCCGGGTCGTCGTTGGGGCCATTGAGGAGCGGTTCATTGGCCAGCTCGGTGCTCCGCCATTGTTGCCAGGTGGTGGCGGGCGTGGTGGCAGCGGTCACTGCCGCGGATTGCATCAGGAAGGGCGTGCCGCTGGCATGGATGGTGCCGACCACGGCGGTGGCATTGGCGGCATTCCAATCCAGGCCAAACGGATCGGTGGGATTGGGCACGGGCCACAGCCAGGTGGAGTGGCGGAATAAAATCCACTCGGACGCCGCCACTCCGCCTTGGAAGCCCCAGATGTAAGCTGCCTTGTTGACGGTGAAGGGGGACAGGTTGGAGACCACGGTGAACTGGCCATCGAAGTATCCGTTTGCTGCATCGTAGATCACCCGTTGGGCCGGCACCCAGTTGGCGGACCATTGGGCGGTGTTGGCGGCCGTTGGCACAAAGGTACCCTTGAAGACGCCCAGTTCAAAGTTGAACGTTCCGCTCAAGGGTGCCCCCGAACTTGCTAGATTGGTGGTGTGCGGGTTGTTCGACCAGGCGATTTTTTCCGCATGCGCGGCCGCTGCGGTGAGCCAGGCAACGCATGCTAACAAGCCGCAGGCGCGTGTAGTCATGGAAATGAGGCGGGCCGGACGGCGGGGCGGTGGCGGCGCAGCAGTCCGCCGGCCAGCAGCAGGCTGACGATGGCGCCGGTGGGTTCGGGCACCGGCGTGAAGGTGAGCGAGGAGCCGCTGAAGGAAAACCTGCCATAGTCACCGACGGCCAGCGGATTGCAGCAATCGTCGGAGTTGTAAACCAGCACCTGCGAGGGGTTCCACGTTGCGGTGATCCCACCCGTGGCGGTGAGGATGTTGTTCCAGGTGTGTTGTTCCTTCCAGAACGGATCGCTGAAATCCCCGCCGTCGTGCAGGATGATCTTGAAGATGGCGTTGGGCTCGATGGTGATGTTGCCGACCACATCGACGCCGGCGTAGGCGGTGCCGCGGTCCGCAGGGTCGGTGATGTGGCTATTGAGATCCCACTGGAAGACCGAACCGGCGGAGTAAACCAAGCCACTGTTGCCGGTGGTGCCGGTTTTGATGATCGGCACGTCGGTGGGCGCCGCGGGGCAGGTCTCGTTGGCCACCAGGTCGCTCACCGACCATTGCAGCGGCAGCTCGTTTTCGCAGCAACCGGAGCCGGGTGATGGATTGAGCACCGGAAAAGTCCAACTCGCGTTGCGTGCCAGCACATACTGGCCTGCCGTTGAGAACGCGCCGTTGGCTCCGGCGGTGTTGCGCACCCAGAGGAAGGCGGACTGTCCGGCAAAGTTGGTTTGGCCGCCAATGCTGTTGCTGCTGAGGCCGGTGAGCGGATCCATTATGGCCGAGGACCCGAAGTAGCCTTTGGCCTCCCGGTAGGTGGCCGTGTCAAACGGTTTCCAGTTGGCGGCCCAATTGACGATGTTGTCATCGGTGGGGACAAAACTGCCGAAGGTTCCCAACTCAAAGGCATACGAACCGCTGGCGAGCGCGGTCTCCGTCACCGAGTTGTCTAACAACTTGCTCCAGACCGGGCTGCCCCATTGGATGGTCTGGGCGTGACCGAGCGCGGCTGAGGCGAGCCATAGCGCGAGGTGGCGGAGGAATTGAGTGTTCATGAACATTGCGGAGGGTGTTTTCAGAGGATCCGTGATCATCGCTCTATCAGGGGCTCCAGGGGTTGGGGGTGGTGTAGGCGGGCAGTGCGGTCTTTGCCCGTATGAACGCGCTGCGGTCCCCTAACAGGAGGTCCGCTCCATCGTAACTATTCAGGTCGAAATCGCCCACCTTCACCCAGTTGACCACGGAGGGCAAAGTCGGCGCGTTGCTCAGCAAATAATAGGTGTCATAGCCAGTGGTGCCGGCGGCGGCGTCGCCCTTCCAGAGGAAGAACGTGTCGGCGGTCTTGAAATCGCGACTGCCGTAGAAGGCGGCGGCCAGGTTCATTTGGCGGCCGTGCGCGCCATTGGCGGATTGGGTGAGGGGATAGCCGCCGCCCACCAAACTCATGCCCTGGCTGAGCGGGCGGACAAACGCGTTGGCACGCACTTCACCGTAGGCCAGATATTGGAGGGAACTTCCGCGCCGGTTGACAAACAGCCCCTGGCCGGGAGGTATGACCGTGGCTCCCTGATCGTCCAGGCCGCCACCCACCTTGACCCATTGTTTGGGTGAGTTGTTAAGCCAATAGGTGCTCCACGCCCCGGCGGCGTAGGTTTGCACCTGATCGGCGCCGGCATGGGTCTCGGCGGCCGTAAAGCTGGCAGGCGGGAAGAGTTGGGCCAGCGTCCGGTGGGCGCGGATGACCACCGGGGCACCGGCCAGCCCGGTCGGCACCGTGGGCAGCGTGTTGAACAACGCCGCCGCGGGCTTCTGGCTGTCGTAAGCGGACAAGGTCACGCTGTAGCCGCTGGCCGCGGCCACATCGAAGCGCTGCCCGGCGTAGGTGCCAACGCCGGTCACCTCCAGATAGAAACCGCCGGCCTGCGTGATGGTCAGTCCCACCGGGGCGGCGAAGGTGAGGGTGTTAGTACTCACCGAACCCACCGTGCCGGTGAAGGCGGTTTCGTTCAGGAACGGGTTGTTATAGGTGGCGCAGGAGGCGAGGGAGGTTACCTTCCAGCCTTCCACTTCGGTGTAGGAGGTGGCGGTGGTTTCTCCATCGACCAGATATGCCTTGAGCCGCACGATGCCGGTGCCGCTGGTGAGGGTGGTGAGGGATTCCAGGTTGTGAATGGTGACGGTTTCCGTGCAATCGCCGTCGTCTGCGATGGTGACCACTCCGGAGGCCATTGCCGTGAGCGGGAGGGTCGTCCAGCCGGTCGGATTGCCGGGTGTTGCAGCGTATTGCAGCGAGTAGGTGACGTTGGTCGTCGCCTGCTTCGGGCGGACGAACACGGCATCCAGAGCTCCGGCCGGGGTAGCGGCGGGTTGAATCCACCAGGCATTGCCGGCGCCGCTGTAGTCTGGCAGGGCGAAGGCGAATTCGGCAAGATTATCGTAGGCATCGGCGTCCGGGTTGCCGTCGGCCGTCTGGCCGGAATGTTGGGCCTTCCACTGCGCCCAGGTGTCCGGGCAACCGACATCAATGAAGTCGTTGCCGCTGCTGGACGCCCCTTCGGCGACGGTGATGAGATCCAAATCCCCGATGGTAGAGGCATCGCCGCCATCCTTGTCGGACAAGAAGTCATACCCGGCGGGCAGGGATTGGACGACTTGATAGCTGCCGGGCACCACCAGGAAACTGTAGCTGCCGTCTGAGGCCGTGGGGGTGGTGACCAGTGTGCTGCCGGCACCGGTCTTGAGTGTGAGGGTCACTCCGCCCAGTCCCACGTCCCCGAGGCCGTCGCCGTTGGTGTCCACCCACACCGAACCGGATACCGTCGCTGCGCGCACAATCCCGAAATTCGCCTGGGTCACATCCCCCGCCACGCTCACTGCGAGCAAGCCGTCGGGCGCGCCATCGCTGCCGGTGCCGGCACCCAAGTACTCGCCGGTGTTGACATAGCCGGCGGGGAGGGCCGCCGCCACCGTGGAACCGATCGTCCCTTGGGTGGTGGACAGCACCACGGTGTAACTGGTGTTAGGTGCCACCGTGCCAAAGACATAGGTGCCATTGGCCTCCACCGCCACGACTTGCGCAACGTTGCCGCCGCTCACGAGGTTGGCGTAAAGCCTGCCGCCCGCGTTGGTGCCGTTGCCATTGACCGTGCCGTCGGTCAGGCCGTTGGCGTCGTCATAGACATTGCCTGCGAGGCTGATCGCGATGAACGGCAGGCTCACCGTGGCTGCGGCTGATTCCCTGCCTGCCGCGTCGGTGACGGAATAGGTGAAGCTCGCCGTAATCGAGCCGTCGGCCGGATCGATTGTTAGAAGCGACGGTGTGTAGCTGGTGATCACCTGGCCCAGAGTCACCTGCGTGCCGCCGTAATACAGAGTGCCGTTGGACGCCAGGGTCTTGATGGTGAAGGTCGTCACCGAGCTATCTTCAAAATCGGTGCCGCTGAGTGTGGGCACAACCACCCGGGTCGTGCCGGCCGGATTGGGTTGCGAGGAGGCCGTCGCATTGTTAGCTGTGGGCGGCTTCTCGATGCCGAAGTTGGCATTGGTGACGCTGCTGGTGGTCACCGGTACCGTGAGGATGCCGTCCACCGCTCCGTCGTTGCCGGTGCCGGCACCGATGTGTTCGCCGGTGTAGACATAACCCGATGGCGGAACCGCCAAAGGCGCCATGCCCCCGATCAAGCCCTGGGCGGTACTCAGCATCACGGAATAATTCGTGTTAGGCGCCACTCGGCTGAAACCATAACTTCCGTTCACCCCGACCCACACGGATTGCAGCACCAGATTGCTGCCATTGACCAGGTTCACATAAAGGGTGCCGCCCGCGTTGGTCCCTGTGCCGTCCACGGTGTTGGCCGGCGAGCCGAGCAAGCCGTTGGCGTCATCATACACGTTGCCGGTGATGCTGATGTCGGTGAAGGGCAGGGTGACTGTGCCCGCTGTGGACTCCATGCCCGCCGCGTCACGCACCGCATAGGTGAAACTCACCGTCACCGCGCCGTCGTTCGGATCGACCGCCAGCAGCGACGAACTGAAATTCTGGATGACTTGGCCGGTCGTCACGGCCGCGCCATTGTAATACAACGTGCCGTTGATGTTAGTCAGGTCCTTGATCACAACGGTGGTTACCGAGGCATCCTCGGGGTCGGTGCCGCTCAAGGTCGGCACTAACACCTTGGTCGTGCTGCCAGGATTTTCCTGTGCCGCCGCCGTCACCGCATGGGCCGTCGGCAGGCGCTCGATGCCGAAAATCACGTTGGCCACGCTGGCCGCGGCGACAGTGAACGCCACGCTGCCGTCCACGGTCCCGTCATTGCCCACGCCGGTCCCGACAAACTCGCCGGTGTTGACCCAACCGGATGGCAGAGCCACCGCCGGAGGGGCGCCACTGGCCGCATAAGTCGTGCTAAGGCGCACCGTGTAAGTGCCCGCGGCGACGGTGCTTGGAAAGGCATAACTTCCGTTCGCCGCCACCGTTGTAAGCTGCGAGATGGTGCCGCCGCCCACCAGATAAGCATAGAGTGTGGTGCCCGCATCGGTGCCGGCGCCATTGACCGTGCTGTCGGTTAGACCGTTGGCATCATTATAGACGTTGCCGCTGACGCTGATCCCGGTGAACGGCATGGTTACGGTGGCCGCAGGCGAACTTTTGAGCGCCGCGTCTATCACCGAATATGTGAACGTCACCGTGGTGTTTCCTGTGCCAGTCCCAGTCGGATCGACTGTCAGCAGCGCCGGGTTGAAGCTGGTGTAGTTTGTGCCAAGCGTCACCGCCGTCCCATTGTAATACAACGCACCGCCCGTCTGTGTGTTGAAAACGACGGTGCTGGTGGTGCCATCTTCCGGGTCGGTTCCCCCAAGCGTCGGCACGGTCACCCGGGTCGCGTTGCCAGGATTGGGTTGCGAGGGTGCGCTCACCGTGCTGGCCGTCGGCAACTGGTCGATGCCGAAATTGGCAGTGGTCACGTTGCTGCCATTCAT
>CAIKDP010000431.1 GCA_903826205.1 Akkermansiaceae bacterium | reverse complement strand
TGTCCCTTCGCGACCTGACCGAGAGGAGCCACGGGCGAAGAAGCGACGCCCAAAGAACTACCAACTTCTAACCCAGCATCGACACTTGATGGTGTATCAAGGCCATAGAAACCGCCCTAAATCCTTAAGTTAGCGCCATTCAGGACTGACCCCATTAGGTTCCGTGGAGAGGGAGGGTCTGATCAGTCCCGCGAAATGCTTCGGCACAGCTTTGGGCGGCGGATATCCCACTGGGTCATGTCATACGGAGCAAAGTGCCGTACATGGCTGGTCACGATGCCGATCAACAGCGCAACCCATTACGAGACGCTATAGCAACGTTTGAGCGGTGGCAGCCACTGCCAAGCATTATCGATGTGGGGTTAGTGCCGTTGCATCTATCCGCAATCTCCGCTGTTTGCGCAGATGGCATAACCACACCACCGCTCCCATGAATAAAAGGAAACCCACAACCATGCCAAACATAAGCCATGGCGCGAAGGTGGCACGCCAGGAGTCATCCTGAGCGGTGGGCGTGCGATCGATCGGGTGTCGGTTGGGTAGGGCGAGATCGGCGAAGACGCCGGTGGCAGCGGCTTGCGAGATATGTTGATTGCGGGCGTATGCGGCACCGGCGGCCGTGCGCAAGACCGCGCGGTCCTTGCCTGCAAGCCATCAGCACGTTGTGCCCGATGAAGGCGACCAGGTCGTGGTTGCCGGAAACCCCAGCCTGTTGGAAGGCTTCATAGCAGTCGCGCAACTTCGCGCCGCGCCAGGCTTCGGCGACTAACAGCGCGTCCGGATTGGCATGACGGAAAACCAAGCGCTCGAGAATCCGCGGGTCGCCGGTATCGGTCACCCGTTGTTCGAGCTTCCATTTGGAGCTCGCCTTGAAAAGGGACTTCAGGCCGTCGGTACAGCCCCAATAGAGATTGTCGTCCGGTTGGTCGCCGTCGCCGATTTTGGCCCCCACTTTGGCGATGCCCTGGGTTGCGTTGTCGGCCAAACCCACGAACACCGCAATCCGTTTTTCACCACGAGCCGCAAGCGCCAGCGCCGGAATTAACCATATGACAAGAACCCATTTTACCGTAGCCATACGTAGCGTGCAAATATGAGTCCTATGACCGCAACATTTTGGGTTCGTCTTATTCATTTGTTAGGGTTAACTTCGGCAGCGGCGGGGACTTCGCGTGTGAACAAATCCGTCAGATAGGTGGCGGAAAGAATCTCGGGGGTGAGGATCGGGGGCTTGCCGGGCACCAGCAGCACGTTGACCGGAATGGCGGTGCGGCCGTATTCGCGCAGCTTCGCTTCGATGGCCGGATCGGGACGGGTTTTGTCGGCCTTGAGGGCGGCGATGTTTTTCGCCTTCATCAGGGCGATCACTGCCGGGGTGTAGGCGCGCTGCTTGTTGAGCTGGCAGGTCAGACACCACTGGGCGGTGAAGTCGATGAACACCGGCCGGTCCTCATCTAACAACTCGTCCGCGCGCGCTTGCGACCAGGGTTCCCATTGCAGCGCATGGGGCTTGGGCGGCATGGCCAAAAGCACCCCGCCCACGGCGAGAGCCAGGGCGAGGGTGAGCGCGGTGGCGCGGGTGGCGCGGGTGCGGTGGGGCAGGCACCAGCGGCCGTAAATCCAACCTGCCATGGCGACCAAGCTGAGGCCGAAGATCGGGCCCAACATGTTTTCCAAGCCGATTTGGCCAGCGTACACCCACAGGAGGTAACCGGCAGTGGCAAACAGCAGAAACGACATGGCTTGTTTGAAACTCTCCATCCAGGCGCCGGGGCGGGGCAGCAGGCGCAGCAGGCCGGGGAAGGCGGACAGCACCAGATAGGGCAGCGCCAGACCGATGGCCATGGCGGCAAAGGCGGCGAAAAACGCCACCGTGGGCAGCGCGATGGCCGCGCCAATGGCCGCCCCGAGAAACGGACCGGAGCATGGGGTGGCGACGACGGTGGCCAGCACACCGGAGAGAAACGCACCGGCGAGGCCGTGCTTGGATTGCAGTTGGCCGCCGAGGGCGGTGGCGGAAGTGCCGAGCTCAAACAGCCCGAACATGTTGAGTGCGAGCCCGAACATCAACAGCATCAGGGCCATCACGACCCACGGGCTTTGGAGTTGATAGCCCCAACCGATGTCGGCCGCCAGACGTCCGGCGAACAAGATGCCGCTGAGCACGCCAAAGGAAACCAGCACGCCCAGAGTGAAGAGCAACCCGTGACCGATGATTTTCCTGCGGTCGTCGCCCGCTTGTTGGACGAAGCCCATGATTTTCAAACCGATCACGGGAAACACGCAGGGCATCAGATTGAGGATGAGCCCGCCCAGCAACATGCCGCCCAGAATGCGCAGCAACCTGGAAAACGCCAGTGGGGGCACCGGGGCTGCGGCGATCCGCGTTTCCGGGATGAGGATGGCAGCGGCGTCGGGATCCCCTGCCGTGCCGCCGAGCAGGATGCCGGAGAGGGTTTTTCCCGGAGGAATGGGTTTGTTAAAGATGTCCACGGGGTTGCGTTGCAGGGTGAGGACCCAGCCGGCGCCGTCGCGGGCGACGGTGCCGGCATCGCTGAGAGGTTTGAGGAATTTCTCGTTAGGGATGAAATCAAGCGGCGGCACCTGGGCTGGAGTGCCGCCCGCGCGCGGCCTGAGCCGCAGGAGAAAAGTTCCATCGGCCGCTTGCGCGGTGACTGACCACGCGGTGTTGGCCATGGGAATCTTGCGGCGGGCCTGGGCGAATAATCCGGCTTGCGCGGGGTCTGCCGCAGCGGTGGCGGCCACCGGCAGGCGCAGGGTGAAATCCTGCGTTTCATTCAGGCACAAGTCCGAACAAATCTGCCAGGTCGCCTTGGCGGTTAGAGTGACGTTAGTACCGGTCTCCAGGCTGGCGGGTGCCACAATGTCCACCAGCATGACCGGACTGCCGGTGTATATGAAACTTTTCCCGGAGTAGCCGTCCTTGAGCGATGGGGTCGGCCATTGGACCGGGCCGGCACTGAAACCGGCGGGCAGTTGCCATTCGATGGCGGGGGAGTTTTCGATGCCACCGGAGTTGAGGTAATAGCTGTGCCAGCCTGCCGGATGCTGGAGTTGCAGTCCCAGCGTGAACGGCTTGCCGGGGGCTATCGTCCGGGCCTCCGACACCAGGCTGGCCGTGGTGGACGGGGCGGCGGTCGCGCCAGCGGGGACGCCAAACTGGGCCCGCACGGAAGTTGTTAGGACGGCCGCTGCTAGCAGAAGTGGAGTGAGGCGGGTCATGGGGAAGACTAATGAGGCCGGACCGGAAGACACAAGATGCAAGATAAGAAAAAGGAACACCCTGCTCCTTGTCTGGTGTCTTGAAGCGGGCTCAGCCGATGACCCACACATCGAGGAAAAACCACAGCAGCATCAGGGCGCCGATGACGATTTTGAAAAGCATTCCGGTGAGGGTGCCCACCACCGAGCCCACGCCGGAAACCACCGCCGGGGTTGTGGCTCGCTTGGCCACGGCGATCTCAAACACAAAGGCTCCGGCCAGCGGCCCGACCAAGAGCCCGAACGGCAGGAAAAACAGGCCCACGACACTGCCGATCAGGGCGCCGAGCGCCCCCCAGCGGCTGCCGCCAAACCAGCGCGTGCCAGCGGCACCGCTCAGCATTTCAAAGGTTTGGGAGATGGCCATGAGCAAACCGAGGACCAGAAACGACCACCACTCAAGCCCCGAGCCAGCGGCTCCCAACATCAACCGGTGCGCCACCGCAGCGATGAACAGGATCAAGTGCCCGGGCAGCACGGGCAACACGCAGCCGATCATCCCTGCCAGCAGCAGACACAGGGTCACGCACCAGGCGGCACCCGTGCCCACCGCTTGCCATGCACCACCCGCCAGCATTGTTTCCCACACGCCCACTGCGTAACCCATTCCGCGGGTTCCCGCAACCCCATCTTGCACCCTGCGGCGCGTCAGCGTCCCCCATGCCCGGACGACCGGATGCCATTCAACATTCAACAAACGAGAACTTGCGCCCGCGTAAAAACTGTGGAATCAGTCTCGCGAGTCAGCGCAATTCCATGGCCAGGCAAGGGTCCGGGAGCGCTGTGTCAGCCGTCATCCCACCCATGCGAGAAACCCTGATTGTCGCCGGACTCTTCGTTCTTGCGGTGGCACTGCGAAGTGCCCGCAGGGCGTTTTGGCGGAAATTGGGGGCACTGACATTTTTGATCGGCACGTTCTGGTTGGGATGTTTTCTCTCCGGCAGCAAACTCGGCGGCATCATGGCGGTGTCGTGCTGGCTGTTCCTTCCCTGGTTCGAGTTGCTGACCCATATCCGGAGCCTGCGGTTGCCACTCAACAACCGCCTCCAGCACCGCCGGCTTCCCAACCCCGCATTCTTCCCCAATGCGATTGAAGCCGGTGCCGCCATGGAAGCCGACGGCTTCGAACATGTTTCGGATTGCGGTTGGAAATGGGCCGGCATGCAACAGTTTTTCCGGTTTTATTGGCACCCGGAAGAACGTGCGATTTCCGCCATTTGCCTCTGCGAGCAGAGTGATGTGGCCTTCGCCTTCATCTCGGTGACCTCGCATGATGAAGACGGCCGTACCTGGCGCACCACCAATTTTCCCTTCTCCCTCACCTTGCAATGCACGCCGCACATTCGTTGGAATTACGTCCCCTGCGAGCGGCATTGTTTCCACCACATCCTGCGCAATCACCGCGAATTCCTCGGCCGCAACAACATCACCGCCGAGGTTTTGTGCATCCCTGATCCCGACGATGTGGAGGATTCCCTCGAGCGGGAAATGCGCCAACAGGTCGAATACAACCTGGCTTCCGGTATCATCCACCTCACCGGCGACGGGCATTTCAAATACTCCAAGCGCGGCCTCCTCTTTCTGTGGGGCCAATTCGTCAAGGATATGGTGCGGCTTTGTTAGGCCGGCCTCATTTGGTGGCTTTGGCTTGGATCGCCGGCCATGCCTTGAGGAAGGTTTGGGCCATGATCGCGTGGCCGGTGCCGTTGGGGTGGATGGCATCGCCCCCATGGGTTTCCTTGATCCTGGCCAGCATCGGGGTGCGGATGTCAACCACGCTCACTCCGTCTTTGCCATCCAGCGTCAGCAGCCATTCGCAATAACGCGCCAACACCTTGTCATAATAGGGATAGGCCGAGCGATAACCAAATTTCTTGGGATCTTTCTCCGCCTCGGCATCCGCCTCCGCATTGGCCTTGGCCACGATGGCTTCCTGGCCGGCGGCATCCGTGCCGGGCGGGAAGGGCGGGCCGGCGGAAGCAAACGGCGGCGGCGTGAGCAGAATCAGGCGGGCACCGACGGCGTTGACTTTCTTGATGAGGGATTCGACGCCATTCTGATAGGCTGCAAAGCGCTTCTCATTGAACGGATGATAGATGCCATCATTGATGCCATAGCAGGCGACCACCCAGTTGGGTTTCTCGGCAAGCACGGCACCAACCCAGTTGTGCGCGCATGGCCGGCGGCCGGGATGATAGGCCTCACTCAGCCCGGAGAGTGTTTCGCTCATGTGTCCGAAGTTGTGGATCTGTGGCGGATTGGTCGGGTTTTGCTTGGTCAACTCGTCCTTGATGATCCGCACATAGCCCCCCGCCTTGGTGATGCTGTCACCCAGGAAAAAAATCATCTGGGGGGCGGGTTTCTCGGCGGCGGGGGCCGCGGGGGTGGCGGGGGCAGCAGGAGCGGCTTCCGCGGCCGCCAGGGAACCGACAAGACCAAGACCGATAGCGCCAAACAGGAGGGGGAATTTCATGGGTGAATCAAGGGGGTGGGAATGGGCGACCCGCCTGAGACAGGGGCCGGTCAGGCCCTGAGACTAGCCACAGGGGGAGGTACCGCAACACAAATCATCATGAAATCATCGCCCTCAAACCGCGGTGTTCTGTGAGCGTCGGGTGCCGATGAGTTGCGCAAAGGACCGCCTCGCCTGGCGGATTGATCTGGCAATCATCCGCCAGCCATGCTAGGGTCTGGCCGTGGATGCGTTGATTCATCACATGGAACAGGGACGGGAACTTTCACCACGCGAAGTCGAGGTGGCCGCCAACTTGTTGCTCGATCCCGCCGTGGCGGACGCCAAGAAAGAACACCTGCTTGAAGCCCTCTCTAACAAAGGTGAGACGCTGGGCGAAATCGCCGGATTTGTGGAGGTGTTTCTCGAGCATGCCGTGAGTCCGCATCTGGGATTGTTGGATCTGGAGGGGCCCACCTTGGATGTGTGTGGCACGGGCGGCGATCGTCTCGGGTTGTTCAATGTCTCGACCACCGCGATGTTCATAGCGGCGGCGGCCGGCGCGGTGGTTGTCAAGCATGGCAACCGCGGCATTACCTCGCCCAGCGGCGGCGCCGATGTGCTCGAAGCCCTGGGCATTCGCATCGATCTGCCAGCCGATGGTTTCCGCCGTTGCCTCGAAAAGGCCGGGGTCGGTTTCATGTTCGCGCCGCTGTATCATCCGGCGTTCAAGGCGGTTGTTTCAGTTAGAAAGGCGCTGGCGGCCCGCGGCGTGCGCACGATTTTCAACATCATCGGCCCCCTGCTCAATCCAGCCAGCCCGGAATGCCAACTGGTCGGGGTGTTTTCCCGCGACTTGTGCCCGGCCTTTGCCGAAATCCTCGAACGCCTGGGCCGCGACAGCGCCTGGGTGGTCCATGGCACCACCGGTGATGGCGGCGCGGTGGATGAGATGAGCCTGATGGGACCCACGCGGATTTGCAAAGCCGGCGCCTATCAGGATCTGGAGGATGAGGAGGTGCACCCGCGTGAATTCGGGCTGCAGAATGCCGTGGTGGCGGACTTGCAGGGTGGCGATGCCAAGACGAATGCGGCGATTCTGGAAGCCATTCTCGCGGGCCGCGAAACCGGTCCCAAGCGCGACATGGTGCTCTTCAATGCCGGTGCCGCCCTGGCTTGTGCCGGCTTGGCCGATGATATCGGCGACGGGATTGAGGTGGCCCGGGAAATGCTCATCAGCGGCGCCGCGCTGGAGCGCCTGCGCCTGCTGCAAAAGTTCGCGAAGTGACGTTCTCATGCAACTCGTCTTTCGCGTCAATTACCACACCGTGCCCGGCCAGTCGCTGTGGCTGAAGCTCGTGGCCTTTGTCACCGGCAGCGGCGCGCGCATCGAACAAGGGGTGGCGTTGCGCTGGCTCAACGACCGGCAATGGGAAGCCGTCGTGGAGTTGCAGGGGTTGGGACCGCTGCGCCTGTCCTATCACTATCAACTCCGTCAGGACGGCAACGGCGTCAAGCTCGATGAGTGGCTCGCTCCGCGGGTGGTGGAGGTGGATCCGGCCGCGCGGGACACCCTGGTGGTGCTGGATACATGGCGCTCCGCCGGTACGCCGGATTATGCGCTGGAAACCCATGCCTTGACCGTGATCCTGCCCGCCCGCGGGCCCTTCATGCCACCCGTCGCCTCGCCGGAGGCGGATCATGAATTTATCCTGCACATGGCCGCGGTGCCGCCAGGCCACGCCCCCTGCCTCCTCGGCAACGTGCGCGAACTCGGCGCCTGGGATTGGCAACTCGCCCTGCCAATGGTGGAAGTGTCCGCCAATGTCTGGCGCCTCGCACTGCGCCTCCCGCCGCAATGCCATGTCGAATACAAGTACGGGTTGTATGATCTAACACAATCGCGGATGACCGCCATCGAGCAGGGCGGCAACCGGTTGCTGGCGGCCCATGCCTGCGGCCCGCGCCAGTGGACCCGGGTGAGCGACGAAGGTTACGCCCGCAGCCCCATGGAAAAATTCCGCGGCTGCGGGGTGGCGGTGCCGGTTTTTTCCTTGCGCAGCGCGGCGGGCCTGGGCGTCGGCGAGTTCGCCGATCTCAAGCCGTTGGCCGACTGGGCTAACAAAACCGGCTTGCGCCTGATCCAGATTTTGCCAATCAACGACACCACCGCAACCCACGACTGGACGGATTCCTATCCGTATTCGGGCATCAGCGGGTTTGCCCTGCATCCGCTCTATCTGCGCCTCGATGACCTGTCCTATCCGTTGCCGCCGGACGTCGCCGCGCAACTCGCCGCCGCACGCCAGCGCCTCAACCCGCTGCCCGAGGTCGATTATGAGGCGGTGACCGGGGTGAAGCGCCGCCTCACGCGCGAGATCTATCAACACCATCAGGCGGCCGTTCTATCCGACGAGGGTGTCCACAAATTCCTCAAGGTCAACCGCGACTGGCTGGTTCCATACGCGGTGTTCTGCCTGATGCGCGACCGTCATCACACGGCGGATTTTTCCCGCTGGGGCGAGTGGGCCACCTTTGAGCGGACGCGCGCGGACGGCTTGCTCGACAAGACCGGCACCCACTGGCCGGAAATTTTCTATCATGTGTGGCTGCAATATGAACTCGACCGCCAGTTACTGGATGCGGTGCGCCACTTGCATGACCGGGGGATAGCCCTCAAGGGGGACTTGCCCATCGGCGTGGACCGCCACTCCGTGGACGCATGGTCGCAGCCGCACTTGTTCAATCTAACCGCTCAGGCGGGGGCACCGCCGGATGCCTTCGCACTCAAGGGCCAGAACTGGGGGTTCCCCACCTACAACTGGGACGCCATGCAAGCCGACGGTTATGCGTGGTGGCGCGCGCGCTTCGCCCAGCTCAGTCGGTATTTCGATGCCTATCGCATCGACCACATTCTCGGGTTTTTCCGCATCTGGCAGATTTCCCACGACCAGGTGGAAGGCATCATGGGCTGGTTTGAGCCAGCCATCCCAATCACCCTTGACGAACTGCACGCGCGCGGCATTCCCTTTGATTTCAATCGCTTCTGCCGGCCCTACATTCGCGAGCACTCGCTGGTCGAGCGCTTCGGCGAGCAGGCCGGCTTGGTCAAGGACACCTACCTCGAGCCTTGCGGATATGACTATTGGAAGTTGCGGGAGGAAGTGTCCACCCAGCGCCGGATCGTCGAGGTGTTCCATCCCTTGACCGCGGCCGGCGCGCCGCAACGCGACCGAGACGTGGGCCTTCGCGAGGACTTGTCTTCAACGGGCGATTCGGAACCGGAGCGAAGCAAAGATAGCCTGACTGACTCATTGGAATTCATCAGGCAAATCGCCCCTCCTTGTGAGCGTGACACTGACATACGCAAGGAATTGTCTTCAACGGGCGATTCGGAGATCGCCCCTCCTTGGGAGCGAGACGCGGCCATCCGCGAGGCCTTGTTGGATTGCGCGAGCGAGGTTTTGTTGTTAGAGGTGCCAGGTTCCAACGGCAGCCTGTTCCATCCGCGTTGCCTGCTGCGGACAACCCGCTCCTATCAGGAACTGGACGAGGACGTGAAATGGCGGCTGGATGATTTGTATCACGATTATTTTCACCGGCGCCAGGAGTCGTTCTGGCAGGCACGTGGCTATGAAAAACTCCCGCTGCTGCGCGCGGCCAGCCCGATGTTGTTGTGCGGCGAGGATCTGGGCATGGTTCCGGATTGCGTGCCCGGCGTGCTGGCCGAACTCGGCATCCTGTCGCTGGAAATCCAGCGCATGCCGAAAAAACCGCAGACCGATTTCGCCCACACCGCCGACGCGCCCTACATGAGCGTGGTCAGTCCGTCCACCCATGACATGCCCACCCTGCGCGGGTGGTGGCGCGAGGACCCCGACCTGACCGGGCACTTTGCGTCGAGCATGTTAGGCATGGAGCAAGCGGCACCGGAATTGTCCGGTGAGACCGCCAGCCGCATCCTCGTGCTCCACCTCCACTCGCCGGCCATGTGGGCGGTTTTCCCCTTGCAGGATTTGCTTGCGATCGACGAATCGCTGCACCACCCGGATCCCGTGGCCGAACGCATCAACGTGCCCGCCATCATGCCCCATTACTGGCGCTACCGCATGCATCTGGACTTGGCGCAACTCGCCGCCGCCGATGTCTTCAACCAGCGCCTGCTGGGATTGGTCAAAGCCGCGGGCAGGTGAGGGGAGGGGGGCTGAGAACCGAAATGAATGGAACAGAAGAAAACAGAGAGAACGTAGGACCGAAAGGGCGCATCATCTCCTCCCTTTCAAAAACCTCTGTTTCCTCCTGTGAAAAGAACTCTTCCACAATGGCTGCCGGTGCCCGGCATCTCTATCAACCCAAAGGGGAATGGCAGTTAGATCGCTCAACCTCCCGACTCACCTGGCCCCAATGGGGCCACATTAAGGAGCGACGACATTCTTGTCGTCATGCGGAAGGAATGTCCATGAACAGAGTCGTCGGCGCGCACGCACTAATGGCCCACGCTTCCCGCAACCACCATAGGAACCGGAGCGCAGCGGAGATAGCCAGCCATAGGCTGCCCGGAGGGCGAGCGTAGCGAGGCAATGGGGTGGCCCCTTATCGCTTCCACATTACTCTGCGATCCACAGCCGCCCGCGCGTTCCGGTGCCATAGAGGAAAATGAACCGCACGTGGGTTTTGCTTGATGGGCAGGGGGCAATGGCGCACATCTGGCGCGTGAGGATTTCCCGTTGCTTGTGGTTGGTGATGGCGTTGGCCATGAGCCTTGTTGCGTGCGGGCGGAAGACGGGGAAGTCACAGGCTGGCGGCAAGGCGTTGCCGCCGCTGGCGAAGTCGGCCGAATGCACCGCCTGCCATCAGGACCTGGATAAAATCTGGCGCGGCTCGATGCATGCCCTGGCCCATCGCAAGGTGGGCAAGGTCGAGGATGCCTGGGCGTTCCATGCCAAGCCGCTGGAGTTGGGCCAGGTGCGCTGGCAATTTTCCGGTGGGGAGAGCGCGCCGCGCATCGAGTGGCGGGATGCCGGGTCGAAGGTGCCGCCGCTAGCCTTGTCGCCGCCGATGGCGATCGGCCACCGGCCGTTGATTCAATATGTGTTGGATTTCGGCAAGGGCCGCTATCAGGTGCCGGATGCCGCATGGGATCCGGTCAAACAGGAATGGTTCAGCATGTTTGGCAGCGACCAGCGCCAACCGCATGAATGGGGGCACTGGACCCAGCGCGGCATGAACTGGAACAGCCAGTGCGCCTACTGCCATTTTTCACAGTACCGGAAAAACTATCAGCCCGACACCGATGGCTACGCGACGAGTTGGCTCGAGGAGGGCGTCGGTTGCGCCCAATGCCACGGGCCGTCGCGGCCCGCGCGCGCGGCCAATGCCTGCATCGTCGATCCCAAGAAAAAATTCACGCCGCAGCAATGGATGCACTTGTGTGCCACCTGCCACAGCCGGCGCGAGGAACTGGATGAGGAATTTCTGATAGGCGACAATTTCTACGACCACTACAGCCTGGCTTTGCCGAGCCAGCCCGGGCTCTATCATCCGGATGGCCAGCAGATCGACGAGGATTACAATTTCACCTCCCTGCTGCATTCGCGCATGGGCCACAAGGGGATTTCCTGCATCGACTGCCATGATTCCCACGCCGCCACCCCCAAGGGCGGCAAGCCGGCGGTCGACACCAACGTGCTGTGCCTGCAGTGCCACGCCACCGGTCTTCGCGGCGCCATCGTCATCGACCAATGGACGCATTCGTTCCACAAGCCCAACACCGCGGGCAGCCGCTGCGTCGAGTGCCACATGCCAAAAACCACCTACATGGGCCGCGATCCGCGCAGCGATCACCGGTTTCCCAGCCCGGACCCGACCCTCACCAAGGAGCTCGGTGTCCCTAACACCTGCAACAACTGCCACGCCGACAAGGGCCTGGACTGGCAGATCGAGTGGACCCAAAAATGGTATGGCCCGACGAAAAAGCCGCTGGCGCGCGAGCGCACGCGGGCGGTGGCCGCGGCCAATGCCGGCAAGCCGGAGGCCATGGAAATGTTGTTGAAGGCATACGACGCCGAGGAGATCGCGGCATGGCAGGCGACCCTGCTGCGCCTGATGGAACCTTGGTCCGGGGATGTACGCGTGACCCAGCGTGCTGATAAATCCGCCGCGCATCCCGATCCGTTGGTGCGGGCCGCCGCCGCTTTCCTGCTCGCCAGGTTGCCCGCCAAGGGCACCCAGTGGGAGGCCTTGAGCAAGGATCCGGTTAGGTCGGTGCGCCTCGAGGCTGGTTGGGGTGCCGTCGAACGGCTGCCAGCGGATCACCCGTTGTTGTTAGAAATGGCGCAGGTGGCGCGGCACCAGGCGGACCAACCCACCGGGCAGATGCGCCTGTCGCGCTTGGCGTCGGCGCGTGGCGAAGCGGCGGCGGCGGAAGCTCACATGCGCAAGGCGGCCGAGTGGGACCAAGGGTCGATGGCGCCGCGGCGGGATCTGGCGGTCTATCTGGCAGGGGCCGGGCGCACCCGCGACTCCCTCCCGTTGTTAGAAGAGGCGGCCAAACTCGCGCCCAAGGACCCGGAACTGCCATATCTGCACGCACTGGCGTTGGCGGAGCTCGGCGACCAGACGGGCACCGAGGCGAAGCTGCGGGAGGCGATCCGTCTCAATCCGCGCTTTGCCCGCGCCTATTACAATCTCGGTTTGCTGTTGTCGGGGCAGGGTCACGATGAGGCGGCTATCATCTCGCTGCGCAACGCCGCGGCCCTCGGACCCGAGGACGCAGGGCCACCCTACGCCCTGGCCACCATTTACTTGCGCCTTGGCCAAACGTCCGCCGCCGCCACCGCCGCCCGCGAGGCCCTCCAGCGCAACCCGTCGCATCGGGAGGCCGCCGCGTTGCTGCAATCCCTGCGGCGCTGAAGCGTGGATAAGTCGAAAAGTCGCAGAAGCAAGCGCTACGCGTGTTCCGATAGATAGCGCTCGGCTTCCAGGGCCGCCGCGCAACCCTGACCGGCGGCGGTGATGGCCTGCCGATAGAAATGGTCCGCCACATCGCCTGCGGCAAACAAGCCGGGGGTCTTGGTCGCGGTGCGTCCGGGTTGTTGGAGAATATAGCCGTTCTCATCCTTGTCCACCAGATCGCCCGCGAAGCTGCTGTTAGGCACATGGCCGATCGCCACAAACACACAAGCCACGTCCACCTCGGTTTCCCCGCCATCCTTCAGGTTGGTGAGTTTGATGGCGCGCATCTCGCCTTTCCCGTCGGTTAGATAGGCGCTGACCGTGGAGTTCCACACCGGCACGATCTTGGGATTGGCCAGCGTGCGCTCGGCCATGATCTTGGACGCCCGCAACGTGTCGCGGCGGTGGATCAAATACACCTTGCTGGCAAAGCGGGTGAGAAATCCCGCTTCCTCACAGGCGCTGTCACCGCCGCCGATCACGCACACCGGCACATCGCGGTAGAATGCGCCATCGCAGGTGGCGCAGGAAGTGAGGCCATGGCCGATGAGGGTTTGCTCGTTAGGCAGGCCGAGGTGACGCGGTGCGGCCCCCGTGGCCACAATCACCGTTTTTGCGGCATACTCCTCCTCTCCCGCCTTGATGCAAAAGCTGCCGTCCGCAAGCCGTGTGATGGATTCCACGCTCGCCCAGGCGATCCGCGCCCCGAATTTCTCCGCCTGCGCCTGCAACTTCATCATCAACTCGGGCCCCATGATCCCCTCCGGATGACCGGGGAAATTCTCCACCTCGGTGGTGGTGGTGAGTTGGCCGCCGGGCTGGGTGCCGGTGAGCATGAGCGGATTAAGGCTGGCGCGGGCGGTGTAAATCGCCGCGGTGCAACCTGCACAGCCGGTACCGATGATGATGACGTTTTCCATAAATCTATGATTGGGGTTGGGAAATCAGGGGCGGCGCAATATTCCGGCGGATACAGGCCGGAGTCAACCTCAACTCTTCCGCTCCGGCCACTTCCTGCCCGCCGGCAATTTCGGCTTGAACGTCGAGGCCGGCAGTTCGTCATCAAATTCCGAGCGCTGACCGATGCCGCGCAGCAACGCACTGATTTCCTTGGCTTCTTCTAACAACCCGATGAGCCGCTCGCGGCTCAGCCCGGGTTGTTTCAAATCCGCCTTCACCCGGGCATCGCGGCGTTGCAGCACGGTGGCGGAGAGCATGGCCAGCGTGTGTTCCGCCGCCTGCATGCCTTCCGCGGGCATGCCTTCCAACAGCGCCGCGTCGTTCCCCAGGGCCAGCCGGTCCGCCGCAGGCAGGCCTCCCAGAAACACATTGACCGCCGCATGGGATGCCGGGTCCGGCACCGCCGTGAGAATGCTCTCTAACAACGGAATGCCCTCCAGCCATGGGTTCGCCTCGTGCAGCGTCTCGAATTGTTCGGCCAGAAAATGTTGCGCCGGTGCCGAGGTCAGGGCGAGATGGCAGAGGCACGCGACGATGCGGTGCAACGGTGTGGGCACGACGGCGGGCTCGTCGTCGTGCTCCGCCTGCCGGGCGGCGTTTGGCTCGCGCTGGGGTTTTTGCAGGGCCTTGGCGAGCGCCCCGCGCAACGCGGCGACCGACGTCTGGAGGTGGGTGGCCACCACGTTGATCTGATGATCGCGGGCCACCGCGTCGGTCATCGCCGCCAGCAAGCCGACGCATTCCCCGGCCAGCGTCCGGCGCTCCGCCGCGGATTGGAACGCGCCGTTGACCTTCGCCCGCCCGAGTTTGAAATCAAAAAACTCGCGGGCATTCTCTAACAATCCACGGAACGCCTCGGCGCCATGGGCCTTGAGATAGGTGTCCGGATCATCTCCCTCGGGCATTTCCACCACTCTGACAGACAAGCCCTCGGCGACCAGTTCGCGGAACGCCCGCTCGGAGGCCGTGATGCCCGCGTTGTCGGCATCATAGCACAGCAACACGCTGGTGGTGTAGCGCCGCAGCAGATGTGCATGCTGCTGGGTGAATGCCGTGCCCAGCGGCGCGATCGCGTGATCGATGCCGAGTTCATGGCACGAGATTGCGTCAATCTGGCCCTCGCACAGCAGCGCGGCCTTTTCCCGCAGGATCGGCTTTTTCGCCCGGTCCAGGGCAAACAGGACGTTGGACTTGCGGAAAATCACGGTCTCCGGCGAGTTGATGTATTTCCCGCTGTTAGTATCGGCGCGGAGCTGGCGCCCGCTGAAGGCGATCACATCGCCCATCTCATTGCGGATCGGAAACATCAGGCGGTCGCGGAATCTAACATACAGGCCGGAGCTCGCGTCATCCTCGTTGCGCAGCGCCGTCAGCCCGGCGGCCACCAACTCGCGGCCGCTGTACTTCTTGCCGCGCGCCCAATCGAGGAAGGCTTTCGGCTGCTCCGGCATCCAGCCGATGCTCCAATTGGCCGCCATGTCGCGCCCGAACCCGCGGCCCTTGAGGTAATCCCGCGCATGCTGGGCCGCCGGGTCCTTGAGCAGGCGCTCGTGGAAAAACGCCGCCGCCTCGCGGTGCAACTCGATCAGGCGGCCCCGCAGCCTGCGCGATTGATCCGCCTGCGGGTCGGACACATCCGCCTCAAGCGGAATGCTGGCGCGGGTGGCCAGCTTGCGCACCGCGTCGACAAACGGCAGGTTTTCGTACTCCATGACGAAGCCCAGCGCGTTGCCGCCCTTGCCGCAGCCGAAACATTTGAACGTCTGGCGTGCCGGACTAACCGAAAACGACGGGGTTTTCTCATGGTGAAACGGGCAATTCGCCTTGAACTGCGTGCCGGCGCGTTTGAGCGGCACGTAGCTGCTGATCAAGTCCACGATGTCGGTCGCGGCGAGGACTTTCTCAATGCTGTCTTTGGATATCTGGGGCACGGGCGCGGGGGAGGGGCCGATTATGATCCGTCCCCTCCCAAGACAAAGCCGGAAAATGAAAATTTCTCCCGCCCCACGCGAATTGCTTGCCAAACCCCGCCCCAACCGGTAATTCTCCGGCCCTTGCCGCACTCCCTGCTGGCGAGGATTCTCCCAGCACGCGCGCTTAGCTCAGTGGTAGAGCACATCCTTCACACGGATGGGGTCGCAGGTTCGAACCCTGCAGCGCGCACCATCTCAAAATCGCATACTGCCATAAGGATTCCATAGATTTAGGAATACTCGAAAAGCCAAAATGTGTCCTAAAATGTGGCCTGGTTGTTTCCAGCGGCTTTCCAACCCCGCCCTTATCGCCGGACCGCACCCGGCTCGGGCTGTGGAAATTCCAGCCTCAAGCGTCCATCCATCCCGGCAATCGGTTAACGCAAAACAACCTTACCTGCCAGCCGTGACTCATTCCCGACAAACACCCCTTTTTTGATTTCGGTGGTTAGCGAACCCTTTTTGCCGCGCTTCAATACCTTGATGACCGTGCCGGCGGGAATAATGGTTTCCTTCCCTTCAATGTTCAGAAGTGAGAACGCCTCGGTGGAAACCAGAGTGACCGGCAGCACCACGGACTCGAAGGACGCTGGAACGGCCAAGGCCGATTCTGTGGTCGTCTGAGTTGACGGTGCTGGAAGCGGGTCCGTTGTAGCACGGGCGTGGGGCGCTGGAAGCGGGTCTGTTTTCAATTTCTGTGGGACCATCGGGGCCGGGGCGGGCGCTGCTTGAGAAGCGCGAGGGGAGCGGTTCCTAATCACGCTTAGCGCGGTGAGTGCCAGCATTCCGATTACAAAGACCGCGATGGCCGGCACAATCACCTGAGAGATAATGCCGCCCTTGCTCCCGCACGTTTGGCATCGCCACCCGCCGATTTTGAGCGAGCAAAGAATCCAAACCGGCAACCAAAATCCGCAGAGGAAAAGGGTTATCAAGCAGTGAAGCAGGTGGTTTGTCTGCGGGCGTGCGTGCATGCTGATTTTTCGACACGCTCTGCAATACTTGCTTGTCTGTTCCATGCCTACAACACTGCCATTATCAAATATGGCCTATCAAGCATTAATTTTGTTTGGCGGCTCGCACATTTGTCCGAAGGAAACTGCTAGAAAATCGTGATAGGCCGATTGCCCAAGTGGGGTCCCAAATGGCTGGTTTGATGCCTTTCTCACGATGGACAAAAGTCTACCCCACCACCAACAACTCTTTTGATAAAAGGAGGCTACTTGTTTTCTGACAAATCCGCGATGCTTTCCGGTTTCGCGCAGGCGGGTCCCTTGTCGAGCCACTGCTTGGCCAAGCGGCGGATCGGGGTGAGGTCCTTGGCCACGCCGGTCAGGGTATAGTAGACGTGGCGCTCCGACCAGCGGTTGAGTGCCATGTCGGCGGCGCGCAGCGGATAGTCGCGCGGGCCGTCGACCAGCGGCGGATCGACGATGTAGTGGGAGAGCGGGCCGAAGTGATAGGGATAGGGCGAATCGGCCTGGATTTCGTGCGATTGGGAATTGAGCCAACCGACCGGCCAATGGTCCCAGCGGACCGCCTTCCAGCCCCACCCGCCGGTATCATTGAAGCTGTGGTCGACGATTTGACTCTTGGTTGCCGGGAAGCCGCTGGCCTCACCCAAGATCAGGAACTCGCAGCCTTGTTGGAATGGCATCACCATGGCAAAGCCCTTGGATTTGGCAATGCCGGCTAACAGATCTTTGTCGCCTTCCCGGCGCGGTTTGCCCTGGTCGTCCCAGAAGACCCGGTATTGGCGGTCCGAGTAGGCGTCCAGCACCACGGCGACGCAATAGTCGCTGTGTTCCGCGTCGCGCGTGAACAAATCCTTCCACTGCGTGCCGTTAGGTGCGACGGCGAAGAAATCGAGGGGTTGCCAACTGTAGCCTTCCGGTTTGTCCGGCATCAGGGAGGTGTAGGTAAGCCGTCGCCAGACCAGCCCGTTGGGGTAGGCGATGTAGTCTTCGGTGCCGCGCAGCGCCGGGCGGGAATCGTCGTTGGATTGCACGCAGAAATAGTTCCAGCGCACCCACGCGCGTTCCGGTCCGCTTTCGATGATATCGACGAAGCTGTTGCGTTCCCTGCGGCCGGGGGCGTTGAACAACTCGCCCCAACCGTTGTTCGCCTCGAAGAACTGGTTGCACAAGCCGGCACCATTCGGCAACTCGAGCCATGGCACATAGCTCGCCTCATGGCTGAAGACCAAACGCTGGGCGGCCTTTTCCCAACCCACGATGACGGCTTTGCGCGGGTTGTGGTCGGCGTGCGGAGGGCACGCTTCGAGCGAGCCCTTGAACAGCGCCGGAGCGTAGTCGTTCACCTCCGCCGCGCGGACGCCGCGGATGGGTGTCTTGGCCCATTCGGTTAGGGTGGCCGGCAACGGTTTTTCAAACACCGGGTCCGGCGCGGATTGCGCGCTGACAAAACAGACGCCGCCATGCAGGATGAAGCAGGCAAGCGCGAAGGGCAGGAGGAATGATCGTGGCATATATATGCATTTGCTGAAGCTAGACTGGCTGGCGGCCTGCCACTCGAATCCGCTCATCTTCATCGTAGTCCCCGCCGGGGCTTATTACGTCATCAGAGACTTCAAGGCGTTTGTAGCTGCTTCAACTCGAGCCACTTGACGGCGATGCCGCGTTGTTTGGGAGTAGCAATGCGCAATGTCTGTTTGCCACTTTCCAGTTTGAGATCCAAAGCCGGAGTCATGCCCCACAGTCCACGCGTGTTAGGAACATTGAGCGCCACGGCGGGATTCGAGCCGACGGTGACGTTGAGCACCTGATCGCGGTTGGGGGCAGCCAACTTCAAGACCAGCGCATACGTTCCGGCTTTAGGCGCGTCTATCGTGTAGTCGATCCAACTCTCGTCCAGGTTTTTCTGGAAGTTGACTTGTTTGCCGGTTCCATCAGGCAGGCTTTCATAAACCATCACGTTGGCCATCTTGTCGAATTTGTCGGCAGCGATCCGGAGGGTGCCGGCATCCACGCGCACGGCCTCTTGGGAGGCGCTCGCCGCATTCACGGCGGCGGTGGTGTTTGACACGCCGTTGGCCTCCATTTCTGACTTCGTCTCGGGTTCCTTGGCGATGGCGGTGGCGTCGGTCGCGCGTGGCACGATCTTGTCCGCAATCTCGGCAATCACTTTGGCGGTATCTTTCGCCGTGAGGGCGGAGGCGAACCATTTCAAGTGTTCCGACTGTGAGAACTCCAGTGGGTGCGAACGGGCCGCCGCTTCCGCGACAAACACCGGTCCGTCCATGCCACCCTCGCAGGTTGACTTGCCCCAGCCCGCACCGTATTCAACCTGCCAGGCGTCGCCGCGTTTGTAGGCGAGGGCCGCATGTCCCGGTTGGAAAATACCGATCGAGGGGATGCCGAAAGCCGCCAGGGTCTTGCGTCCGAAATGGGATCTGCGGCCACAGATGCCGCCCGCATCCAACACGGAGGCCATGTCCACGATCGGAATCGGGCTGGTGCCGTAGCGCACCTCACCCACGATCCGCACGAGGTTGTTGGTCCTTTTCAAGTCCGGGCGCCACGTGTGGATCAACTGCCTGACCCAGGTGAGGTCTTCCGTGGGCGCGCCCATGCCTTCGACGACCTTTTGATATTCCCAGACTGTTAGATGATCGAACGTTGGCTGCAACTCACGGTTCTGATGGAGTTTCTTATAGTACAGATAACGTCCCTCATACGGCTCGGTCACCCGCGGGGTTTTCCTCTCATCCATGAACGGGACCGGATGCATCAGCGCGGTGGCGATGGCAAGCTTGAGATAAATGCCGCTTTTGGAGTCCGGGTCAGCGTGAAAGACCTTGTTCCAAAACGTGAGGGTCGGGATGCATGCTTCACCGGATGGGACTTCGCCCGCTTCCAGATACAGGTCCATGATGCCGGTATCCTGCGTGAGCCACAGCAAGAACTCCTGGTTCCCCTTGTCGGCCTTCGCGAACGTCCCGAGTTTGTCCGCCCCGCATTTGGCAATGAATTGATACTGGTCCAGCGCCTTCGCAAACACCGCGTCCTTGAGCAAGGCCTTGAGCGCTTCCCCGGTGACAGCGGTCGGTGTCTTTTGATTCAACCATTGTGTGAGGTTGGTTTGATAGCTGGAAAAATCGCCACTGCCGATGGCGCCTTCGAGGTCTTTCGCGTTCGGCTCCCATGCGCGGGCGCTTGAGGAAAATGCCAGCAGCGCACCGCAGAGTGCAGTCAATTGAAAAAGTCGGTGGGTCATTGATTTGATTGTTAGAAAGTTGCTGTTGAAGATGTCGCGCAGGGCGGGGTGGGGGAATCGCCCTGCGGCACAGTTTGTGGTCCGCCCGCCGGCAAGTCAAGCGGACATGTGGGCACTGGCAGGCCCGATTCAACGCCGCGGGCAATCCTTTGATGAACACCTTTGAGAAGCACGCGACAATTCGGTGGTCCGATCGGACCATTGGATTGTCGCGACCTTTCTCAAACTTGCAGGCCGCTCAGGTCATACTCCAACGCCTTGTTTTCCTTGATCAACTCATCCATGGTCAGACAGCAGCGGCGCGTGCAGGCCTCGCGCCCAAGCACGGCGGTGAGCGCATCGTCGCCGGCCTGTTGCACGGTTGGATTGTCGAAGCGGCTGTGGACGATGTTGTCGTAGAACGTGGCGATGTTGCGGATGGCGCCTTGGTCATAGAGGCTGACGACCTCGCCACCGCCGTAGTGTTTGGGTCCGCCACGCAGATAGGACTTGCCGCGGTAACTGACGAGCGCGGTGGCGCGGTCGCCGTAGGCATCGAGTTTCAAGGCCCAATCCAATTGGTTTGGCAACGACTGGCAGCGGTGTGTCCACAGCAATCCGTCGTCAAACTCATAGGTTACCAGATAGATTTCGCGGTATTCCGAGCGCGGGTTGGGCCGGCAGATGCGGGAGCGGCCGCTGGCGCTGACCGGACGGCGTCCCACGACCCACAGCACGGCATTGATCGAGTGCACCGTGTTTTCGGTGATCACATCACCCGAAAGCGGGATGGTGGCGAGCCAATTCCGCAGCCGGTCTTCGGCGGTGTGGATCTCCGGCTCGCTCCACGGCGGCGAAAAGCCGAGGCTGTCGATGTGACCGAGTTTGCCGAGACCGCCCTCGTGGATGCGCTTGACGACCTCGATGTTGACCGGGTCGGTTCCCATCTGATAGTCCACGAGATAGCAGAGATTTTTCTGGGTGGCGAGTTTGCCGGCGGCCTGGACCTTGAGCGCGCCGGGCACATCCACCGCCACCGGCTTGGCCGCATACACGTGGCAGCCGGCCTCGATCGCCGCACGCCCGTGGTCGGGATGAAAATGGGGGACATTGACCACCGTCACCGCCTCAACGCCACTGGCCAGCAAGCGCTTGTGTCCATCCAGACCGGAGAACCGACGCGCCTTGGCCACGCCGAACTTGTCGCCGGCCTGGTCCATGCGTTCGGGGAAGTAGTCCGCCACCGCGGATATTTCGTAGCCGCCGTGTTGTTTGAACAATTCGCCCAGCCACGCGCCGCGCCCGCCACAGCCGATGAGACCGAGCTTGATCTTGCGTGCAAACTCCTTTGGCTTCGCATCGCCCGCGGGTGCATCCGCAGCCGTGGCCGCTAGCGTGTCTAGCAGGGTCGCCGCCGCGCCGGTTGCCAGCGCGCCACCGAGAAACTCACGGCGGGAAAAGCAAGGTTGATTTTTCATGATGGAATCTAACATATTATCACGGCTTGGGCGGCATGCCCGCGGCCCACGCGGTGCCGCGGCGGAATAATTCGAGCACCGCCGGTGTGAAGGCCTTCACATCATGGCCGAGCGGCGAGTGGAAGACGTGTCCCTTGCCGACGTTGAGCGCGAAAGCCATCGGGTAATCCTTGTGATCCACCTTTGAGGTTGCCGTTGCCAGCACCTCAATCGGCACCTTGCCGTCGAGGCAGGTGTAGAGCTCGTCCTCCGTCTCAAATGGCTGCATCCCCTGCATGATCGGATGTTCCGGTTGGGTGATCGCCACCTTGAACAGGCCGTGCGGGTCGTGGCCACGCAGTTGCGGGTTCCACACACGTCCGGCGAGGTTCACAAACTCCGGCCATTCCAAAAAGGCTCCGCACGCAAAGTGGACCATCACCAAGCCGCCACCCTTTTCCACGAAGCGCTTGAGGTTGGCGCGCGCGGCCTCGCCCGGCCCCGGCGTCATCCAGTTCATGTAGTGCAGCACCACAACTTGGTAGCGGTCAAGCGCTGCCGAGTCGAGAAAGCCGGCGTCCTCGACGACCCGCACTTCGGCCCGCGGGTCGGCCCGCAATCCCTGAGCCAGCACCGGGGCCGTCAACGGCCATGCATGGCCGGGATAATCACAGCCGGTGACCAGCAGCACCTGCATCGGCTTCGGCGTGGCCGCCGCCGGGCCGGAATAGGGATAGTTGTTGGATGGATTCGGCTCCGCGGCGCTCGTGTTGGCCCAAGCAAGCACGAGCGCAACAACGGTGTGCAAAAATCTGCGGTAGCTTGGATTCATAAGGCTTTGGCGGAAACGCAATCCGTGCCGCGAACAATACCCGTCCACTCCGCGATGCCAAGGAATCTTTTCCAATGCGAAGGGTCTCTTATTGACCGGTTAGGAAAAGCAGGCAGCGACGAGACGCAGCCCGGCTTGGCCGAGGGATTCTTGTTCGAAGTTGCCCTTGGTTCCGTGATCGAGCATGGCTTGGAGGTCCGCATGAACGTCCGCCAGCACGGGGGATGCGAGTAGCCGCGCGATGGATTTGCGTTCGACCTCGGTGAGCGGCAAGGCGGCAGGGCTGGGACGAAAATGCATGCCGAGCGCTTGGAAATGGCGCCGGGTTTTCTCGCGCAAATCGCGCAGGATGTCGAAGCCCGCAGGGTCGGCATCGCCGAAGTGGTGGCAGGGCAGGGTCGCCGGCAGGTGGCTGAGGAGATGGCGGGTGGCAGCCCCGGGGAAGCTGGTGTGAACCAGCAGGATGGGGAGGTTGCGCTTGGCGAGTTCGCGAAAGACGCTTTCGTTTTCGACGGTTAGGCAGGCGGCAGCGGCACAGCGAATGGCGGATGCCGACTCGAGGTCGGTGCCGGAAATGGCCACCGGTCCGCCTAACAATCCGAGGTCGAGGGTGCCGCCGGGAAGATCCAACACGAGCGGGCCATGCAGCATCACCGAGCGCGGCGCTTGCAGTATCTGGAAGGTTTCCAGGGTGGTGGCGGGATCCCCGGTGATGGCACGCAGGGCGAGGAGCAGCCGGGGTTCGAGGGCTTGGAGGCGTTTTGAATCGCCACAAATGACGGCACTGGCATAGCGGATCAGGGATTCCTCCGGCCAGGTGAGGACGGCGGCGGTGACGCGGAGCAGTTCGGTGTTCAGCGCCGGGTTGTCGCGCTCAAACGGCAGCACGCTCTTGCCGGCCTGCGCGCGCCCGGATAGATCGAGCAGCCATGCCTGCCAGCCGGGGTGCGGCGCCGCCTCCTCCGCCTGTCCGCGGAACCAAGCGGCCAGTTCGGTCCTCTGCGCAGTGGGGGTAGGCTGGCCGATGCGCTGAAACAACCAGTCTTCACCTGCGGGACGGAGGCGAACTTTGTAGATGATGTTAGGATCGCGCGGATGGCGGTCGAGCGTGAGCAACCCACCGGACTCATGTTCCGCGCGCCGCAGGTCCTCATCGGCCCTAACACGGGCATCCCCATCGGTGCTGGCCGCCGCGGACAAGAGTTCGCGCATGTCTGCGATAAAATCGGCGGAAGTGCCTTCGCGGCCGGCTTTGGCGCGGCGGTAGAGGGATGCCAGGGCGAGCAGTGCGGTGGGTTGGGTTGGGATCATGCTTCGTGTTCCTGCATCCATGAGCGGCCTTCCGGGGTGTCGCGGAACAGGACGCTGGGGACATTGCGGATGCCCACCCGCGAGCCGCGGCGTTCTTCCTTCTTGGTGATGACGATCAACTCGTCGCAGAGGCTGAAGGCATAGGGGATGTTGCCACTGGACATCGAAAACATCCCTTGCAGGTCAAGTTCGGCCATCGCCTTGAGGCAATCCTGGATGCGCTCGCCGGAGAGTTTTGAGAACGCCTCATCAATCGGCACAAGCGCCAGCGACGGTTCTTTCCAGCGGGTTTCATGCCGGTTGTAGGCATGCAGGTAACTGGCGAGGATGGCGACGAAATACGGGCTCTGGTTCTCGCCACCGCTCATCTTGCCGCTTTGCTTGTCCACGCTGACCGGTTTGGCATCGGGGTCGCGGATGTCGCTCACCAACAGGTCGTAATCGAAATACTGGCGATAGTCCAACAATCTAACGGCTTCCGGGCTGCTGGCATTTTTGACCAGGGTCTGGAGGAAGGCATCAAGGGCGAGACGGAGATCCTCGCTGATGTGAGCGAAGAACAATTCGTCCTCGTGATGGAGCGCGTTGAGGTCGATCAGTTCGCGATAGAACTTGAAATCGGGATTGGGCTTGCGGTCGATCTTGTAGCGGTCCTGACCGATGGGGCGCTTGAGTTGGTGGTTGAGGAGCGAGATGATGTTCTCGACGTTCTTGATAGCCTGTTGCATGCGGCTGAGCACCTGGGTGCGGAACAAACTGCTCCAGCGCTTGCGCTCGGCGGCCGACTTGCGCTCATACTCGGGAATGTTGGCGTCCTCAATGCGGGCGAGCACCCGCTCGTAGGCGGCGGTGTCGCGGCCGTTTTCCGGCAGTTCGTCGTATTTCGGCTCGAATGATTTCTTAAAATCCAGCATTGCCACTTTCAGGTCGCCGGTGGTTTCGATGGTGAGTTTTTCCGCCTCGTTGGCGGCCTCGGTGAACTTGCGCGCCTGCACGTCGGCGGCGGGGAAGCGCCCGGCCATGTCAGCTTGCCACGCCTGATAGCGCGGGAGGTGGGCGGTGATGTCGATGGCGAGCTTGGTGCGCGAGAATTCATCCTCGCGGCGCGAGGCGTCCTCCTTGCGGGTTGTCAGGATGCGTTCTGCCTGCTCGATCTCCTTGTGGCCGCCTCTGCGCAAGATGGCTTCCTTCTCACGTCCCCAAGAGACGAGTTGAACCTTGAGGTCTTCGATGCGGGCTTCGAGCGAGGCAAGTTCATCGGTGGCGATGGCGTTGAGCTCCGTCATGCGCTGCTCGTGCCTAGCCTGCAACTTCGGCAACTCCTCGATGCGGACCAACTCGCGGGAAATTTCGGTGTGGTCCGGGATTTCCTGTTGGCGCGCGGCGATGAGGCGCTCGATTTCGCGCTCGACCGGCTCCAAGCGGCGCAGCGCGGCGGTGATATCGGCGAGTCTGGCGATTTTGATTTCGAGCTGCCGTTTGAGGCCGTTTTCACCGATGAAGGGATTGCCATCGTAGGGGCGTTGGCGGGTGACGGTGCCGCCGCGCTTGAGCAGGCCGTCGGGAAGGATGGCGGAAGGGTGACGGGCGAACTCATCTAACGAATCGACGCGGATGACCTCGCCGAAAAGGAGATCGATGCAGGCACGTGCCGCCGGATCCGCGCAGCGGAAAACCCCGGCGAGCGAGTTTTTCAATACGCGGGGATTGATGGCGAGCAACTTGCCGGAGTCGATCAAACGCTGGGGCCCGGCTTTCGTGAGTTCGTGTGCCGGAAGTTGGCGGAGGATTTCGAGCGCTTGCGCGTGATGCGATGAGGCGATGATGACAGCGAATTTTTCCTCAAGGGCGGTTTCGGCGGCGGCGCGCCAGGTTTCGTCCTCGACTTCGCAGAGTTCGCGCAGGGCGCGGGGCGGGGTCTCGCCGGGCAGGATGGGCAGGGCGTCGCGGAGCGCGGCGAGAAGTGGCTGCGGGGCAGGGGAGAGGCCGCGTTTCAGGGCGTCGATCTGGGAGTCGAGGTCGGATTTTTCCGCGCGGAGCCGGCGAAGTTCATCGGCATCGGACTTGAAGCGTTCCCGCAATTGTTTGCAGAGTTGGTCGGCCGCATGGGCGAGGTGGGAGAGCGTGTTGGAGGTCTCGGCGCGCTCGCAGGAATCTAGAAAATCGAGTGCATCCTGCATGCGGGACGCATCGACAAACGGATGCACCGGGGCTTTGGCGACGTCCTGCATCCAGCGGCGTGCGGTCTTGATGCGCTGGCCCAGACCGCCGTCGATTTTGTTGGATATGGCACACAGGCGCTCGATTTCGGTTTCCAACTCGCGGATTTCATCGGCGAGTTTCTTGTAGAGGCGGCCTTCGGTGGATTCGTTGAGGAGTGCGGAGAGGTGCTCGCGCTGGTGCTGGCCATCGCCTATCAGATCAGTCAGTTCGAGGGACCGGGCCTCGTCCTCGGCATAGGCGGCGCGGAGTTTTTCCAAGTGCGCCGTCATGCTGGCGACATCGGCCGCGGCCTGTTGCCAGGCGATTTCCGCGGCGAGGTAGCGGGCGACGTCGCGGTCGCGTTCGGCCGCCTCACGGGTGTTAGACAGCGTGCGGATATGGAGCAGGCGGTCGAGTTGGGAGCGCAGTTCGCGCAACTCGCGCTCATAAGACTCGAAGTCGCGGTAGCTGGCGACAACGTCTTCGACCGGCACCGCCTCGCCCGGCAAAACGAAGCGGCGGCAGAAGTCGTCGAAGCTTTTGAGGTTGGTGAACGACATGGCGCTGGGCAGCAGGCGTTCGAGCACGTCCTTGTTGAAATTGAGGTGGCTGCCATTGGCCATGTCGCGGAGGTATTCGCGCGACGAGGCGAAGGTGCGGCCGCCGCGGGCGTCGAGGAAGGCCTTGAAGTCCGGCAAGGTGCGGGTGCGCGGTTTGCCATCCTCGGGCGAGATGGCGAGAAAATCATCGCGCTCCAAGCCGCAGGGGCAGAAGAATGGGGTGGTGACGCCGTCATTTTCCGCCGTGTTGCGGAACTCGAAGCGCAAACCCCAGGTTTCCACCCTTGAACTGTTAGGCCAGGTGAACTCGGCGGCGATGTAGGTGGTCACCCCCTTGTCATGGAAATATTGCGGCTGGCCGTTTTCCTCGCGCTTGGTATCTAACAAACAATACCCTTTGATCGTGCGGTCGCTGCGCGAGCCGGTGGCACTGCGGTTGAAAAAGTGGTGCGCCTTTTCCGGGCCGACCAACACCAGCATCAGCAGGTCCATCAGAATCGACTTGCCGGAGCCGGTGACCCCGGCGAGCACGAGGTTGCCTTTCACTGGCAGGCTGTCGCGGTAGCCATACCAATTGAGCGCATGGATTTTAGTTAGACGGATGGCACGGCTCCTGATTCTTCCTCCTCGGGTTCCACTAGTTCATCCTCGGCGTCCGGCTGACGGAAGGCGGCGGCGGCTTCCGCCCATGCGGCCAGATCGCGGAACGGAATCACCCGCCGGATGGTCGGCAACACCTCGATGCCGGAATCCTCGAATGAATCGGCCAGGGAAAG
>CAIKDP010000430.1 GCA_903826205.1 Akkermansiaceae bacterium | reverse complement strand
GACCAGCGTTTGCGGCCAGATCAAGGGCCTGCGCAAGGATGGCCCGCAAAGCGGGCAGAGTGTCGGCGGGCCCGGCGCGCCGGAAATTGCGTGGCAATGTGATACCTACATCGCCAAAGGCGGCGGCGAGGAAACCTACACCCCGCGATTCACCTTCCACGGGTTCCGATATGTGGAACTCACCGGCCTGCCCGCCGCCCCGCCGCTGGCCGCACTCACCGGTTTGCGCATGCACAGCGATGTGGCCGATGCCGGTTCCTTCTCCTGTTCCAACGAGCGCTTCAACCGCATCCAGCAAATGTGCCGCCGCACCTTTGTCTCCAACCTCATCGGCGTGCAATCGGATTGCCCGCACCGCGAACGCCTCGGCTACGGCGGTGACATCGTCGCCACCAGCGAGGCACTGCTGATGAACTATGACATGGCCACGTTCTATCAGAAAACGGTGCGTGATTGGGCGGACAGCGCGCGGCCCGACGGCATGCTCACCGACACCGCGCCGTTCGTCGGCATCGACTATTGCGGCGTTGGCTGGGCGATGGCCCATCCGTTGTTGATCGCGCAACTTTACCGCTACCACGGCGACCGCCGCCTGATGGAGGAGCAATATGAGACCGCCCGGCGGTGGTTGTTGTTAGTGGCCGAGCGCAACCCGGGAGGCATTGTGAAGGACGGCCTTGGTGACCACGAGAGCCTGGTGCCAAAGGTCCAGCCGCCGCTGGTCACGGCGCTCTATTTCCAATCCGCGACGCTGCTCGCCGGAATGGCACGCACCCTGGGCCGCGCGGAGGATGTCACCCGCTTCAGCGAGCTGGCCGGACGGATCCGGCAGGCCTATCAACGCGAATTCCTGGATGCGAAAACGGGTGTGGCCGGGCCCGGCACCCAGACCAGCCAGGCGTTCGCACTCTACTCGGGGTTGGTGCCGGAAGCCGTGCGACCACTGGCCTTCGATCGCTTGTTGGAAGATATCCGCGGCAAGC
Organism: Akkermansiaceae bacterium; assembly: GCA_903826205.1. Taxonomy (GTDB): domain Bacteria; phylum Verrucomicrobiota; class Verrucomicrobiia; order Verrucomicrobiales; family Akkermansiaceae; genus Luteolibacter. Next base: position 22,572 of record CAIKDP010000430.1, on the reverse strand, counting down.
ACAAGGGCCATCTCTCCACGGGCATCTTCGGCACCAAGTTCATGCTCGAGGAGTTATCCAACAATGGGATGGCGGGCGTCGCGTCCGACATCGTGAACCAACCCGACTTTCCCGGTTGGTGCTGGATGTTGGAGAACGGCGCCACCACCCTGTGGGAACATTGGGCCGGCAGTGACAACACTTTTTCTAACAATCATCCGATGTTCGGCTCGGTCAGCCAGTGGTTCTTCAATTCCCCCGGCGGCATCCAGCCGGCTGCCGATGCCGTGGGCTTCGACAAAATCCGCATCGCCCCGCAAGCGGTCGGCGATTTGCAATGGGCTAAGGCCACCTATCAATCGGCGCGCGGCCCGGTGACGTGCAATTGGAAGAAGGACGCCAAACAATTCGAGTTGCATGTCGCGGTGCCCGTCGGTGCGTCGGCCACGGTGGCGGTGCCGGCCACGGATGCGGCGGGCGTGACCGAAGGCGGCAAGCCGGCCGCCCAGGCCGAGGGGGTGACGTTCCTGCGCATGGAGCGTGGCGCGGCGGTTTTTGCGCTGGGAAGTGGTAACTATGATTTTGTGGGGCGGTGAGGTCTGCGAGCGTTCTTGGTAGGCGCGTTGATGACAACGCGTTGGGACGATGGGCGGGCGACACTGGCAAGGCGGACTTGCCCCCACCGCATTCTAACGAATGCGCCTACGGGGGCAGTTGTCCTTGCCAAGGCCGTGACATCCCGGGTAAAGTCCCGCCGTCATGCAGAACAATGCCCACTTCCCTCACCTTCACGCATCAGCCAACCGCGGCCGCCGCGAGTTCCTTGCGACCCTCAGCGCCGCCGCGGCGACGGGCCTGCTGGCAACACCTGTGTTTGCGCAGAGTCCGGAGCGGCGCTTGCGCGTGGGCATCGTCGGCGGTAGTTTCGGACTGAGCTTCCAATTTCACGAGCACCCCAACTGCATCGTCGAAGCCGTCAGCGATCTGCGGCCCGAGCGCCGGGAGCGCCTGAAAAAGACCTACCGCTGCGACAAGGCGTATGACTCGCTGGAGGACTTGCTGAAGGATCCGAAAGTCGAGGCGGTGGCCTTGTTCACGCCGATGCCCGACCACGCCCGCCACGTGCTGCTGTGTTTGGCGGCGGGCAAGCATGTGCTCTGCGCGGTGCCCGCGGCGATGACCTTGGAGGAATGCCAGCAACTCGCCGACGCCGTGAAAAAGACCGGCCTGACCTACATGATGGCCGAAACAAGCCACTGGCAGCAACTGACCCTCTCGGTGCGCAAATTCTATCAGGAAGGCGCGTTCGGCCAACTCTATCACACGGAATCCGAGTATCACCATCCGGGATTGGAGGAATTGTATTTCGAGAATGGCAAGCGCACCTGGCGGCATGGCATGGCGCCCATGCAGTATCCCACCCATTGCACCTCGCACTTGATCAGCGTGACCGGCGAGCGGTTGACCGAGGTCAATTGCATCGGTTGGGGTGACGGACATCCCATCCTTAAAGACAATGTTTACAAAAACCCGTTCTGGAATGAGACCGCGTTCTTCAAAACCAACCGGGGGAATTCCATGCGCGTCGCCGTGTGGTGGCGCGGCGCCCAGCAAGGCGGCGAACGCGCCCGCTTCTACGGCGATAAAATGAGCTTCTACTTCGGCGGTCCCAACGGGGCGCGGCCGTGCATCGTGCGTTCCAAGTCCGACGGCCAAACCGAGCGCGACGCCGGCGGATTCGAGCGTGCGGCGCAGGTGCTGGAACCCTATCAGGAAGTGAAATGGTGGGCGACGGACCTGCTTCCCGCGCCGTTGCGCCACGACAGCGGCCATGAAGGATCCCATTGTTTCATCACCCACGAATTCATTGATGCCATCCTCAGCCAGCGCAAGCCGGCGGTGAACATCCACGAGGCGCTCGCCTACACCGCGCCCGGCATCGTCGCCCACCAATCCGCCTTGCAAGGCGGCACTTTGCTCAAGATCCCGAATTTCGATTGAGTCGCCACCACTTGCGGTTAGTCTCAGACGAGAAAGCCACCCATGTCCATCCACCTCTGGTTAGCGTTTGTTGCCTCGTCCGCCGTTTTGCTCGTCATCCCGGGGCCGACCGTGCTCACCGTCATTGGTTATTCGATAACCCACGGCCGCCGCGCAAAAATCCCGTTGGTGGCCGCCGTGGCGCTGGGTGATTCGACAGCCCTGATGGTGTCGTTGCTGGGCTTGGGGGCATTGCTGGCGACTTCGGCGTTCTGGTTCACCGGCGTCAAGTGGGCGGGCGGTCTGTATCTGCTCTATCTGGGTTTGAAGCTGTTGCGGGCGGGCATCTCGCCCATGGCGCTGGCCACGCCGGGCGCGCCGGGGTCGCGTTGGAGCCTGTGCCTCAACACCTATCTGGTCACCGCACTCAATCCCAAGGGTATCGTGTTCTTTGTGGCCTTCCTGCCTCAGTTCATCAACCCGCACGAGGACATTTCCCGCCAACTCTGGATCCTCGCCTGCACCTTCGTGGCCATGGCCATCGTCAATGCCACGTTTTACTCCGCCTTCGCGGCCTCCGCGAGCAGGCTGTTGACATCGCCCCGGGCACAACGTTGCTTCAACCTTTCGGGCGGCTCATTGCTGGTCACCGCCGGGCTGTGGGCCCTCATGGCCAAGCATCGTGCTTGAGGGCCCAAGGGGTCCATGGCACTCGCTTGAAAGGTTGCCGTCGCTTGCTGAGTATCGGCTTGCGGATTGGCGGCGATTGCCGCATCAAACATTGATCCTTTGCCAAGGCCAACCTAACACAATATTTACATGAAACCTCATTCCTTTGTCGGTCCATCCATGGCCCTCGCTTGCGGGCTGGCAGTTCAACACGCCGGCGGTGCCGTGGCACCTCCCGCACCGCATGGGGTCACACCCACATCCGCCCAGGTGGCCCACGCCGCGCGGCCGTTTTACACCTTTTGTCATTTCACGGTGGACACCTTCACCGGAGCGGAATGGGGGTCGGGCGCGGAGAAACCCGCGATTTTCAACCCCAGTGCGTTTGATGCCAATCAAATCGTCACCAGTCTCAAGGCGGCAGGTGCCAGGGGGGTCATCCTCACTTGCAAACATCACGACGGCTTTTGTCTGTGGCCCACCAAGACCACGCCTCACAATGTGTCCGCCAGTCCCTACAAGGATGGCAAGGGTGACATCGTCCGCGAATTCGCCGACGCCTGTAAAAAACACGATTTCGAGTTGGGTGTCTATGTCTCGCCGTGGGACCGCAACAGTGAGCACTACGGCACCCCCAAGTATGTGACCGATGTCTATCACGAACAAATCCGCGAGTTGACCACCCAATACGGCAAACTTTTCGAAGTCTGGTTTGATGGAGCCAATGGCGGCAGCGGCTACTATGGCGGTAAGGGTGGCAAACGCCGGATCGACGCGAAAACCTATTACAACTGGCAGGTTGCCTGGGATATGGTGTTGAAGAACCAGCCCGAGGCCATCATCTTTTCCGACGTGGGTCCCGGCGTGCGCTGGTGTGGTAATGAAAAAGGCCATGCGGGTGATCCATGCCGCGCCACCATCGATTTCCCACCGGGCGAAGGCTTCGGCAATGTCAACACCGGCAGACTCAACGCCGGCACGCTCGGGGGCAAACTCTGGATTCCGGCTGAAGTCGATGTCTCCATCCGCCCCGGTTGGTTCTTCCACGAAAACGAGAACCCGCGCTCGCCCGAAAACCTGATGCAAATCTATCTGGATTCCGTCGGTCACGGCGCCACCCTCAACCTGAATGTGCCCCCGGACAAGCGCGGCTTGCTCCATGAGAATGATGTGGAAAGCCTCAAGCAACTTGGCGCGCATCTGCGCCAGACCTTCGCCGTGAACCTCGCCGCCAATGCCACTGCCAAAGCCAGCAACACCCGAGGCAACGACCCTGCTTACGGCCCGGATAAGATGTTAGATAATGATGTTTGGAGTGCCTGGGTAAGCGATGACGCGGTCACCACGCCGGAAGTGGAACTGGCGCTAGCCGTGGAGAAATCCTTCAATCTCATCCTGCTGCGCGAGGATATCCGGTTAGGATTGCGGCTCGAGGGCGTGGCCGTGGATGCCTGGCTCGACGGACAATGGAAAGAACTGGCCAAGGCCGAGTCGGTCGGTTCCTGCCATTTGTGGCGGGTGGCGGAAACCCGTACCAACAAAGTCCGCATCCGCGTGACCAAGTCGCCGGTTAGCCCGGCCTTGTCGGACTTCGGGCTTTTCCTTGAACCCGCATTTGCGCCGTGGGTGCCACCGCTTGGCGGCGCTACAAAGCCGTAGGCGCTGCGCGCCGGTTATAGGTTATCTGTTAGAAGTTATTGGGGAAGGAACTCCTCTTCGTAGGCGCGTTCGTGAGAACGCGGGGGGTGAGGTGAAGCGGGTTAAGAAAACCACTGAAAGAACTGATGACCACTGAAGTCACTGATTGCAGACAATATTTTTGTGTTTCTAAATCCAAATCAGTGTATTCAGTGGTTCTCAGTGCCATCAGTGGTTAAAAATCCCCACACCGGCAATATAGTCCCCGCTATTGCCCAAGAATCCGGCAATTCCCCCGGTTTCTCCTTGGCATGTGGGCATAAAGTGCTCAAATCGCACCTAAGCAATGAGAGATGGCGACACGGCGGTTGCCGCGTCAAAGTCAGGGATTTGCCAAATTTTTCCAAGAAACCAGCCCCTCGCGTGTCTGCATGCCTGGTGGCACATTCATGTGCCGCCCATCGCGTGCCGGCTTTGCCCGGCGGCCACCCATTCCGGCACACCTAACCAATCCCCCCTGCCATGAAACCACGACCGTTGATTTCCACCCTGTTTGCCGCAGCCGGCATGGCTGCTTGCCTGGTTGTCCCGCCGACCCTGCGCGCGGAGAATGAGATCGGCTTCATCGAGCGGTTTGCCCTGGCAGCCGATCGCGAAAAAGCCTTGGGCGAACTCGTGCCCGGCAGCGAGGATTATTATTTTTTCCACTGCCTCCACTATCAAAGTTCGCGCAACGTGGCCAAGTTCAGCGAATTCATGGGCCAGTGGCGCAAGCGCTTCCCTGACGAGGTCGCCCGCCGCCGCATCATCGAGAACCGCCAGGCGTTGCTCGACTACGATGCCACCCCCCAACAGACGTTGGACTATCTGAAGCGCCAGCTCAACGTGACCCACAACCATCAAAGGGAGGTCCGCGACCAAAAGCCGGACCTGCCGAGCGCGCTCGACCCGAAGCGGGTGAGCCGGGATGTGTTCGAGCGGCAGGCTCTCACCAACGACCTATCGCTGAGCGAAATGTCCCAAGGAGCCCTGGAGTCATTGGTCCGCAACAAGGTGGCGCTCAACCCGCAACAACGCCGGGCGCTGCTATCCAAACTCCAGCGCCCGGACGTGCCAAACCTAACGGAGTTGGTCATCGCCGACCTCAAGGCGCAGGAATCCCAAGGCTTTGGCGAGTTCGGCATCCATCGCGCACTGCTGCCCGCACAGCTCGACGCCTTGGTCCAGGCCATCCCGGCCCTCGCCGCCAACTCCAACTTCGTCCACACCCGCTTGCGCAAGCTCGCCCCGTCGCCCGACGTCGATGTCGCCTTCGACCCTGCCGAACGCGAGGCATGGTTGGACCGGGTGTGGGGCTATGTCAAATCGTTGCCGCCGGCCTTCAACACGCTCAAGGCGCAAATCCTCTATCAACGGTTGGACCACGACCGCAGCATGGGCGTTTACGATCAGGCGCGCTTCCTTGATTACCTCAAGCTGCCGCGCGGGTTTGGTTATGTGAACCCGAAATGGTTGGAAAAACGCGCCGAGGCGAATGACCCGCAGTGCGACCTGAATGCCGACCTGAGCGCCGCATTGCTCGTCCACCGCCCAATCCCTAACGACGAACCGCTGGTGCGTGAGTATTTCCTCGCTCTCTTCGATCAGGCGGCCAAGGCCAATCCCGCGGACCTCGGTGAGAAAATGATGACTCCTTACACCAATTATGTGCTGGATTCCTGGCTCAAGCCGGTGCTGGCGGAAGCGCTCATCGTCGGCGGCCATGGCACCGCCGAGCACTGGGCATCGTTGCTCAATCCCACCGCATTCCAGGCGCTCAAGGAACGCGTGGACATCGAGTTTCCGGCAACCAATCCGCCGTTGTTCCAGCCGGGCGATGTCGCGCAATTTGACGTGGTCGTCAAGAACACCCCCAAGCTCATCGTTAAAATCTACGAACTCAACGCGCTCAATTTCTTCCTGACGCAAAAGCGCCAGCTCAACACCGACCTCAACCTCGACGGCTTGGTGGCCAACAGCGAACAAACGCACAGCTTCGACACCGGCCCGTTCAAGCGCACCCGCCAGACCTTCAAATTCCCCGAACTCAAGGGCCAACGCGGCGCCTGGATCATCGAGTTCATCGGCACCGGTCGCAGCAGCCGCGCCTTGTTGCGCGTCGGTCAGTGGCAGGTGATCCAACAAACCGGACCGGCCGGCGACCTGTTGTTAGTTCTCGATGAGAAATGCGAACCGGTCAAGGACGCGGTGGTCTGGCTCGACGGGCGCAAGTTCACGCCGGACGCCAAGCTCGGGCGCATCGTGGTGCCCTTCACCAAGCAACCTGGCATGCGCCCGCTCGTCGTCAGCGACCCGGCAGGCACTTTCGCCACCCTCACCCAATTCGAACACCACGCCGAAAACTACCAGCTCGATGCGCAGTTCCACATCGAGCGCGAGCAGTTGCTAGCCCGGCGCGACGCCACCCTCGCCGTGCGCACCTCGTTGATGCTCGGCGAGTCGCAGCTCGACCCGGCGCTTGTCAGCGAACCGAAGCTGACCATCACCTCGACCACCCTCGACGGCATCGCCACCACCCGCGAGGTCAAGGACCTCAAGCTCAGCGCCGGCAGCGTGCTCACCCACACGCTCAGTGTGCCCGAACGGTTGGCTCAACTCACCGTCACCCTCACCGGCAAGATCGAGGTCCTCAGCGGCGGCGGCGAAAAGCGCGATGTGAGCGCCACCCGCACCTGGTCGCTCAACGGCATGGACAAGACGGATGCGACCCATGACGGGCACTTGTCGAAGTTTGCGGGCAATTATGTGTTTGAGTTGTTAGGCAAAAACGGCGAGGCGGTCGCGGACCAACAGGTGATTTTCAATTTCCGTCACCGCGGGTTCTCCCACCTGCAATCCGTGGCTCTCAAATCCGACGAACTGGGCCGCATCGCGCTCGGCGCGCTGCCGGGCATCGCCAACATTTATGCCAAATCATCCAACGGCCGCGGGTCGAGTTGGGAACTCGATGACAACGAACGCACATGGTCGTCCGAGTTGCACGCTGCCGCCGGTGACGTGGTGCGGGTGCCGTGGATCGTCAACAAGACGCCCAGCGCACCCATCTGGGAGAATGTGAGACAAACCGAGGTCTCCCTGTTGGAAGTCAAGGCCGGCACCTTCACCGCCGATCATGCCCCGCGGCTAGCAGCCAAGGATGGCTTCATCGAAATCACCGGGCTGCCCCCCGGCGACTACTCGCTGCGGCTGCGCGGCGAGGAGCGGGATTTCGCGATCCAGGTGAGCGAGGGCAGGCAGGTTGGAGGATGGTTGTTAGGCAAGCACCGCAACCTCGAACTCAAGAACACCGCGCCGCTGCAAATCACCGGCGTCAGCGCGGAAAAGGATGTTCTAACAATCAAACTGGCCAACGCCACGGTGTTCACCCGCGTCCACATCGCCGCCTCGCGCTTTGAGCCGGGCAGGGGACTCTTTGCCGGTCTCGGTGGCTTCACCCGCTTCGGCGTGGCGTCCGGCACCCCCGCGAAGAACCCGAATTTGTTCTCCGCCGGCCGCCAGATCGGCGACGAATACCGCTACATCCTCGAACGCCGCTACGGCAAACTCTATCCGGGCAACATGCTTACACGGCCCGGCCTGCTCCTCAATCCGTGGGAAGTGCGCGACACCGGCCTCGATGAACTCTCGCTCAAAGCCATGCAACAGGCGGGTGCCACCCGCGGTGGCAAAGGCGGAGGCCTGGGCAGTGCCAAGCAGGAAGCGCCAGCCAGCCCCGTCATCGCCGGCCCCGGCGGTGCGGCTGCGGAAACCAACCTCGACTTTCTGGCCACCAGCGAACCGGCCATCTACAACCTGCTGCCCGACAAGGACGGCATCGTGCGCATCGACCGCAAGGCGCTCGGCGACCGCCAGCACGTGCAGGTGTATGCAGAGGACCTAACCAATGCGGCGTGGCAGTCGTTTGCGTTGCCCGAGGTGCCGACGAAATTCGCCGACCAGCGGCTTGCCCGCAACCTCGACCCTGCCAAACCGTTCACGCAACGCAAGGAGGTCACCGTGCTGGCCAACGGCAAGACCCTCACGCTCGCTGATATTCTAACAAGCGAGATTGAGACCTACGACACGCTCGGCAGCGTCCACGCCTTGTTCACCACGCTCAGCGGCGATGCCACCCTCGCCAAGTTCGCCTGGATCCTGCAATGGCCTCAGCTCAAGGACGACGAGAAACTCGCCAAGTATTCCGAGTACGCCTGCCACGAGCTGAATTTCTTCCTCTATCGCAAGGACGCCGCGTTTTTCGCCAAGGTCGTTAAGCCGGCTCTGGCTAACAAAAAAGACAAGACCTTCATGGATGACTATCTGCTAGATAACGATCTCGCCCGCTATCTGGTGCCGACGGCCTACGAGAGGTTGAACGTGGTCGAGCGTGCGTTGCTGGGTCAGCGCACGAAGGGCGAGGCGGCCAACACCGCGCGCAGCCTGCGTGAGGCATGGGAATTGGTGCCGCCCAATCCCGAATTGCAGGACCGCCTGTTTGAAACCGCCTTGCGCGGGCGGGCACTTGAGGCCGCCGCTGGCCAACAAGGGTGGTCGGACGAGCTGAAACGCGAGAAAGCCAAGGAATCGGCCGCAGCCAATGAGGAATTGCGGAACATGGCCAAGAAGACCGACGCACCCGGAGCCGGACCGGCTCCGGCACCGGCGATGGTGCCACGCGCTTCAGCCATGATGGACAAGGCGCCTGCGGCGATGGCCCGCCGCGTCGCAAGCAAGGCGAAAAACGGCATGGCCAAGGATGCGGTCGATATGGAGGCGCTCGCGGAGATGACAGCCGATGACTTGGCCGCCGAGCCCCCCGCCGAGATGGCGGAACTCAAGGCAGTGGTGCAGAGCGCGCGCGAGCGCCAGGAATCGCTCAGGAAAGCCGGCGGCGAGGGAAACGGTATCGCGGATGGATACTTCGGCCGCGATGCCGCACTGGCCAGCCGCGCCCAAAACCGCGCTTACTACCGCCAGCTCGGGCCGACCAAGGAGTGGGCGGAAAACAACTACTATCATCTGCGCATCATCCAACAGAACGGCGCACTCATTCCGGTGAGCGGCTTCTGGCGCGATTATGCCAAATGGACAGCCGATGGCGCGCAGGGCGCGTTTGTTTCGCCCAACGTCGCGGAGGCCAGCCACAACTTCGCCGAGATGCTGCTGGCCCTTGCCGTGCTCGACCTGCCGTTTGACGCGCCCAAGCACGACGGCAAGACCGCGGCTGGCCAGTTCACTCTAACGGCAGGCGGGCCGGTCATCGCCTACCACAAGGAAATCAAGCCGTCCGCGCCGCTGGCCGCCAACGCCCAACAGGTGCAACTCCTCGTCTCGCAGAGTTTCTTCCGCGCCGGTGACCGCTACCGGATGGAGGGCAACGAGAAATTCGAGAAATATGTCACCTTTGAATTCCTAACCGGCACCGTGTATGGCGCCAACGTCGTGGTGACCAACCCGACCAGCGCCCCGGCCAAGGCCGAGGTGCTGCTGCAAATCCCGCAGGGCGCGCTGCCGGTGCTTGGCAGCAAGGCGACCGACTCGCGCTCGGTGCGGTTGGAGCCCTACACCACCAAAACTTTTGAGTATCACTTCTATTTCCCCGCCACCGCTGGTGCCAAAAAGTTCCCGCATTTTCCGGTTAACGTCGCGGTCAATGGTACTGTCGCCGGCGCGGCGAAACCGTTTGAGTTCAATGTGGTCTCCAAACTCACCCAAGTGGACAAGGCGTCGTGGGACTACATTTCGCAATACGGCAGTGAGGCCGATGTGTTCGCCTTCCTCGAACAAAACAACCTCGCCGCCCTCGCCGTGCCGCGCATCGCATGGCGCTGCCATGAGGCCGCGTTCTTCAAGAAACTGACCGCTTTCCTCGGCGCGCACCATGTGTGGGATGAAACCATCTACAGTTATGCCTTGCTGCACAACGACCCCGCCACTTTGCGCGAGTGGCTCCAACACAAGAACGACTTTGTGGCCCAGTGCGGGCCGTATCTCGCCACCACGTTGGTGGTGCTCGATCCGGTCGAGCGCCGCGCCTACGAACACCTCGAATACAGCCCGCTGGTCAACCAGCGCGCCCACCGGCTCGGCAATGAGGCGCGTATCGCCAACCCGGCCGTGCTCGCCCAATACCGGGCGTTGTTGGATATCCTTGCCCACAAGCCAACGCTCGACGCCGCTGACCACATGAGCGCCACTTATTATTTGTTCCTGCAGGACCGGGTCGATGAGGCGCTCGCACGTTTCCACCTGGCGGATGCCAAGGCCCTGCCAACCCACCTGCAGCATGACTACTTCCAATGCTATGCCGCGTTCTATCAAAACACGCTGGCCGAGGCCCGTGGCATCGCCGCTCAATACGGTGACTATCCGGTGGCGCGTTGGCGGCTCCTGTTTGGCGATGTGACCCGCCAGCTCGATGAAATCGAAGGCAAGGGGGTCAAGGAGGAGACGGGCGACAAGCCGGACCGCGAAAAACAGCAGACCGGACTGGCCGCCAGCGAGCCGGGCTTCGAGTTCAAGGTGGAGAACAAAACCATTGCGCTGAACTACCGGAACCTCGCCGAGGTCGCGGTCAACTACTATCTGATGGACCCGGAGTTCTCATTCAGCAGCAACCCGTTTGTCAGCGAGGACGCCAGCCGCTTCAGCATCATCAAGCCTAACAAATCAGCCACCCAGGCCCTGCCCAAGGACAAGGACACGTTGGAGGTGCCGTTGCCCGCCGAGTTTGCCAAGGCCAACGTGCTGGTGGAGATTGTCGCCGCCGGCCAGCGCAAGGCGCAGGCCTATCACGCCAACACGCTCAAGCTCGCCCTAACCGAGAACTACGGCCGCCTCGAAACCCGCGATCTGGCCAACAACCGCGCGGTGAGCCAGGCCTACGTCAAGGTTTATGCCCGGCTCAAGAACGGCACCGTGCGCTTCTTCAAGGACGGCTACACCGACCTGCGCGGCCGCTTCGATTACGCCAGCCTCAACAGCAGTGGTCAGGTCCTACCGGTGCCACTGCCGCAACCGCGTCGCACCCTGCCCGGCCAGACCGCCGCGCCGCAGAACGGGCTGGACTATCAGATGCTCAAACCCGCCGAGTTGCCCGAGATCGAGAAATTCGCCATTCTCATCCTCAGCGAAACCCACGGTGCCACCACCCGCGAAGTCGTCCCGCCCAGCGAGTAGCTGCGGCTTCCAGCCGCAGGCATGGCTCGTAGGCGCGTTCGTGAGAACGCGTCGGGCATCGGCCCTGGTGCCTACAACACCACCAGATGACCCGCCCCCGCACCGGTCACTGCGGCAGAGGGGATGCGACGGTCAAATGTGACCAGGCGGCCGTGATGCTTAACGGCAAGGGCGAGCAGATAGAGGTCGGTGAGATGCCGCGGGGTGAGAATCACACCGTGAGCGAAAAGCGCTGGATCGTGCAGGCGGATCGAATCGGGCCAGAAATGATGATCCTTGGCGGCGGTGGCGAGGCGGAGGCGGCGGGCGATGTCGGCGACGGTGAGCCGGCCCGGATAGGCAGGTTGGGAGATGATGCGGATACAGGCATTCTGGGTGAGCGGGCAAGTCGCCCAGCCTTGGGCGCGATGATGGGCGAGCCATTGATGCGCTGGCTGATGATGCACATGGGCAGCATCAAACAGCGCGATCAGCGTGTTGGCATCCAGCAGAGCGATCATGGTTGCTCGGATTGCTCCATGAGTTTTTGCACGAGTTCCGGGGTGACGATCCGTTCTGCCGCAGGAATAATCTCGAAGTCATTGACCACCGTTGGAGCAGGGGATTGGCCCGGGCCGCTGGATACCAGTGCCTGACGCGCAAGTTCTGATAGAATTTGCCCTGCGGAACGCTTGGTGCGACTGCCCATTTCCTTGGCCGCTTGGAGGACATCGAGGTCAATATCGAGGGTGGTTCTCATCAGGGCTAGGCTAGCGCATCTGATGCAGATGTCAACTTTTGATGCGCGCAGCCTCTGGGGTTTGCGCTCGCCGCTTGCGCTGGCGGTTTTCTGGAGTCAATTGGCAGACACTCCGTAACAACCCGCCATGCCCCCGCCCACATCCCAGCCCCCGCCCGAGAGCGCGCCCACCGAGACCCGCAATGCCAAGGGTGAATGGCGACCGCCGTATCCGGTCACCTATGCGCCGCTGTTGGTCTGGCCACCGCGGCCGCTGGCGGTCCTCAAATGGCTGGTTACCTATCCGGGCTTCATGTGGCCACGCAACCTGACGCTGTTGGCGATATCGGCTTTTTGCTGGTTCTATACCCAGCCGGATCTAACACGATGCACCCGCTTCACCTGGGACTGGCTCGGCCAGATTTATCTGCGCAACCTCGCGCTCATCTGGTTGGTATACGGCGGCTACTATTTCATCCTGTATATTCTCAAGACGGAGGGCACCAAAGGCAAGTACGACGCCCGCTGGCCGGCAACGAACAGTCGCGTGTTCCTGTTTGGAAATCAGGTGTATGACAATATTTTCTGGACCTGCGGGGTGGCTGGTCTCATCTGGACCGCGTACGAAGCCGTGACCCTCTGGCTCTACGCCAACCATCGCATTCCCTATCTGGATTGGCACACGCACCCGGTGCTTTTTGTCGGTTGGTTTTTTGCCATCCCGTTTTGGCGGGAGTTTCACTTCTACTGGATCCATCGCTTGATTCATTGGAAGCCGTTGTACAAGCACGTCCACTACCTCCATCACAAAAACATCAACCCAAATCCTTGGTCCGGCATGGCCATGCACCCGGTGGAAACCATCGCCTATCTGAGCGTGGTGCTGATCCACTGGGTCATCCCCTCGCATCCATTCCACTTCCTCTTTAACTTGCAGCATGCCGCACTCGCACCCGCCTGCGGCCATCATGGGTTTGAAGGTCCGATCCTTGACGGCAAATTGCCCACAGGTTCCTATTTCCACTATCTCCATCACCGGTATTTCGAGTGCAATTATGGTGAATCCACCCTGCCACTCGACCGCTGGTTCGGCACGTTCCGCGACGGCCTCCCCAAGGGCGCTGGCACGGATCTGCCGGGTGAGCATCAGGGCTCTCCCGGCCCGGGTTTCCGCTCGTGAATCCACCGGGCGGATGTTGGCACGACCGCCACTCCTGTGTTGGCTGCATTTGGCCGCATGGCCACCCAACTCCCTCCTGCTCATTCACCGTGGCCGACTCGCTCAACCGCGCGCAACCTTGCAATATATTTGGACGACCGTCCCAATTTATTGTCTTTGGCAGGGTGTGTGTTTCGGGTGTCCGGGCGGTGCGGAAATTCTTCCGGCGTGAAATCGACGGTTTCGAAATGACTGCCTGTTCAGGCGAGCGATGGCGAATTACGCCAGCTTCTAACAATGCTTTGACACCTGCGCTGAAATCATCACAGTAAGTGCCGGCGCCACGACCCGGGCCCACTCATCGCCATGAAAAGACAGGAATTCATCAAGACCACCGCCGCCGCCACCTTTGGCTTTCAATTCATTCCGCGCCGCGTTCTCGGCGATGGTGTGACCACTCCTCCGAGCCGCAAGATCAATCTCGCGGCAATCGGCTGTGGTGGCCAGGCGGGCTCCGACCTCAAAAACATGGAGGGCGAAAACATCGTCGCCCTCTGCGATGTGGATGAGCGCCGTGCCGCGAAGATGTTCAACCAATACCCGCAGGCCAAACGCTACAAGGACTATCGCGTCATGCTTGAGGAAATGGGTGATAAAATCGACGCGGTGCTCGTTGGCACGCCTGATCACACGCATGCCGTTGCGGCGATGGCCGCAATGAAGCATGGTAAGCACGTCTTCTGTGAGAAACCGCTGGCCCACACGGTGGCCGAGGCGCGCGCGATGCGCAAGGAGGCCAACGAGCGCAAGCTCATCACGCAGATGGGCAACCAGGGGCATTCGACGGAATCCATCCGCATTTTCCGCGAATGGATTGAGGACGGCGCGATTGGCAATGTCTCCGAGATTCATTGCGGCTGCGATGCGTTCAAGGACATTTATTGTCAGACAAAGAACCTCGAAAGAGTCCGCGGCGAACAGCCCGAGGTGCCGAAGGAGCTTGCCTGGGACCTGTGGCTTGGCCCGACCAAGGAACGCCCGTATAACCCGGCCTACTTGCCCTTCAACTGGCGCGGATGGTCGCAGTTCGGCGGCGGTTGCATCGGTGACTGGGTCTGCCATGTGATCGACCCGTCGTTCTGGGCACTCGATCTCGATATGCCCGTGTCGATCCACGCCGAGACCGATGGTTATGATCCGCAAAAGGATTTCGACAGCTATCCGGCCGGCACCAAGATCACTTACGAATTCGCCGCCAAGGGCAAACGTGGGCCGGTGAAGCTTACCTGGTTCGACGGCAATCGCAGCATCCCGCGCCCCGACGAACTTCCAGCCGGCAAGAACGTGGTTGGCATCGGCGCCGTCGTCATCGGCGACAAGGGTAAAATCATGCACGGCTCGCATGGTGCGGGCGAGGTGCGCTTGATTCCCGAAGCGGCGATGCAAGCGTACAAACGCCCCGAAAAATCCCTGCCACGCGTCAAGGCCGGCCACTATCGCGACTGGCTTGATGCGATCCGTGAAGGCCGCCAGGCAAGTTCACCCTTTGACTACGGCGCGCGCCTCTCCGAAGTCGGCCTGCTCGGCATTATCGCCATCCGCATGAGCGGTCAGAAACTTCTCTACGACGAAGCGGCCATGCGCTTCACTAACAACGATGAGGCTAACAAATTCCTGTCGCCGCAATTCCGCGACGGTTGGTCGCTGTAGGGAGTGGATGTCTGTCTGGCGAACGTGCAAGCTTTGCGGTAGCCGATCAGTCTCTTTGCGGGCGCGTTGGTGACGACGCGTTGGGGCGATGGCTGGGGTTGCCAGTGACATCGGTAGAGCTTTGCACATCAGCTTCTCAGCCGGTTTGACCTGTCTCGGGATTTGGCAAACCTTCCCTTGCTTCGACCTGTGCCACCGCCCACGCGGCGTGTTCCGCGATCAATGGGTCCGGATCATTGGCCGCCCGCCGCAGGTTTGTCAGGTCAGCAGGGCTGCCGGTGTTGCCGAGGGCCACGCAGACGTTGCGCAAGAACCGCGGCCGCTTGAGTCGCTGGACCGGTGAATCCGCGAAGAGCAACCGGAAGTCCGCGTCATCAAGGTCGAGAAAATCCCGCAAGCGGCGTGCGAAGATCGCCGGCCGCGCGTGAAATGTTAGATCGCCGGACTCCGCCGCAAACCGGTTCCACGGGCACGCGTCAAGACAGTCGTCACAACCGAAAATCCGGTCACCCAGCGCGGCTCGGAATTCCATGGGAATCGGCCCCTTGTGCTCGATGGTCAGATAGGCAATGCAGCGGCGGGCATCCAGCCGGTGGGGCGCGGTGATGGCTTGGGTCGGGCAGGCGCTCAGACACCGGGTGCAACTCCCGCAGTGGTTGCCGAGTGGCGGATCTGCCGGCAGCTCCAGTGTTGTTAGGACGACCGCCAGCAAAGACCAGGTACCGAGTTGGCGGTGGATTTGCATGGTGGATTTGCCATTCCAGCCGAGACCGGCTGCGCTGGCAAAGTCCCGTTCGAGCACCGGTCCGGTATCCACGTAACACCGCTGGGCGCCGCCCAGCTCAAGCAGTCCGGCATCCAAGGTTGCGAGGCGTTGCGCGATCCGATCGTGATAATCGGCATTCCACGCGTAGCGGGCGAGGCGGAAGTCGCCCGCTGCGGTCTGAGGAAATGGATTACGACCGGTATAGTAGTTGGTGGCCAGGCAGATCACCGAACGGCAGCCTGGCAGGACCTCGCGCGGATCGCAGCGGCGTTGCGGGTCGCGAGCCAGCCAGGCCATGTCGCCATGGCAGCCAGCGTCGAGCCATTGGCGGAAGGTCGTGGCGTGGCGGGCCTCATTGGCGCGGGCGATGCGGCATGCGTCGAAGCCGGCCTTGGCGGCCAGGGATTTCACCGTTGCTTGCATTGGGTGGGGTCGGCGAAGAAGTAGCGGGCGCTTTCGAGGATGCCGGCGGCGATTTCGCGGCTGCTGAGGCCGGCGGTATCCACCTTGAGATGGGCGGTTTCGGCGTACCAGGGTTCGCGTTCGGCGAGCAGCTTGTGGATGCGGGTCGCCGGATCTTCGGTGAGCAAGAGCGGCCGCTCGCCGCTGTTGCGGGTGCGGTTGAGAATCACGCTGGCCGGGGCACACAACCAAACGACATAGCCCAGACGCTGCAGCAGCTCGCGGTTTTGTGGGCGGCCCACCACGCCGCCACCCGTGGCAATGATGTGCCCGGATTGGCGGGCCTGCGCCAGTTCCTCGAGCAAGCTGCTTTCCATGTCACGGAATTTTGTTTCTCCGTCATCGGCAAAGATCCGGGTGATGGGCATGCCGGCGCGCTCTTCTATGAGCGCGTCCATATCCACCAGCGGATAGCCCAGGAGTCGGTGCAGTTCACGGCCTACCGTGGATTTACCACAGCCCATGAAGCCGATGAGGATGATGTTGTTGGGAACGCTGCCGGTTTGCTGCATGGCTTGAGCATAGCCTGATTGGGGCGATTCGCGAAACCGGAAAATCAACAATCGCCAGATCGGGCGGCGGAGTCTAGGATGCGCGCGTGACCGGGACCCGAATCATTCACGCTGCCGATGACGACATGCAAGACGCGCTGCGCGAGGCCTGTGCCTTGTTGCAGCAGGGGGACATCGTCGCCCTGCCCACCGAGACCGTCTATGGCCTGGCGGCGGATGCGTTCAATCCGACGGCTGTGGCCAAGGTGTTTGCCGCCAAGGAACGGCCGTCCTTTGACCCGCTCATCGTTCACATCGCAGCACGCGGCGACCTGAAAACCGTGGCCAAAGTGCCCGACGAGATCGCCGAAATCGTTGATAAACTCACCCACGCGTTCTGGCCCGGCCCGCTCACTTTGATCCTGCCGCGCCATCCCGATGTGCCGGACATCGTCACCAGCGGTTTGCCCACCGTGGCGGTCCGCCAGAGTGCCCACCCGGTTTTTCGCGCCGTCAACAAGGCGCTGGGACACCCGATAGCCGCTCCCAGCGCCAATCGTTTCGGCAGCATTTCCCCCACCTCCGCGTCTGCGGTCACCAAGGAACTCGGCGACCGCATCCCGCTTATCGTCGATGCCGGCGCTTGCAGTCAAGGCGTCGAAAGCACCATCATCTCCATCGAACCGCGCGCAGGGAAAAAGCCGGTGTTCCGCCTGCACCGCGCCGGTCCCATCACCAAGGAGCAGCTGCAGGAGTTTGGCAAGGTTGAGAAAGCCCGCGAAGCCGTCGGTCAGGTGGTGTTAGCCCCCGGTCAGCTCGCCAGCCATTACGCGCCACGGACCCCGTTGATATTGTTAGAAAACCCGCAGGATTTCCACCCCGAGGATGGCAAACGCTACGGGTTGCTTAGTTACACCGGTGACGACGACGGACCTTATGTAACCCTTCACGACTGGGAATGCATCGAGGCGCTCAGCCCCGGCAGTGGCAAACTCGCCGAGGCGGCGATCCGCTTGTTCTTTGTCATGCGCACCCTCGATGAGGCCGGACTTGATGCCATCATCGCCGAGCCGGTGAGCGAAACCGGCCTCGGGGTCGCCATCATGGACCGTCTCCGCCGCGCCGCAGTGGCTAACAAGAGTCATCCGGCGTAGGAAATTTGTTAGAATGCGGGGGGATTCCGCTGTCAAGCAAGCTCCGCATTGTCCCACACGCGTTGTCACCAACGCGCCTACGGGGAGCTGGCGGGCACATTCTTCCCGTAGGCGCATTCGTTAGAATGCGAGGGGATGATTCCGCTGCCAAGCAAGCTCCGCATTGTCCCTCACGCGTTGTCACCAACGCGCCTACGAAGAGAGTTGTCACGCGCGCACATAGGCCAGCAAGGTTGCGCACTCGCTGCCGCAGGCCGGGCCGTGCGGGCGGATCGTGTAGGGGCCGACGGCGGCCGGTACGATGAAGGTCTCGGCATAGTGGACGACGAACGGTTCGAACGCGCCGCCAGGGCTTTCGATGATGGCTTGCTCGCCCTCCACCAGATTCAGGACATGGACGGTGCCGCAGGTGTCATGCGGCACGGTTTTGGTGAACCAATGGCGGCGGGTCTCGATGAACTCGCTCTCATGCAGGCCGGTGCGTTCCTCGCGCCAGCCGTCACCGCCGCCGAGTCCCTCGATGCGGTTGACCAAGTGGTCGTGTGTCCATGGGGTGGTGCGCTCCCACTGGATGTTGGCCGCGCCATGTTGGAGATGGATCGGGCGCGGTTTGCCGTCGAGCCCGAGGCGGCCCCAGTCCCACATTTTGAAGGTGAAGATATAGGGGGTGGCGCTGATTTCGAGTACCATCGCGTCAGAGCCGGAGCAATGCACGGTGCCGGCAGGAATCAGGAAGTGGTCGTGCTTTTTGGCCGGCCAGCGGTTGACGTAGGTTGCGTCAGGGAATGGAGCGCCGCCCGCTTGCGCGATTTCCAGGTCGCGCAGCATGGCATCCGGGTCCACACCTTCCTTGAGTCCAAGATAGACCGTCGCGTCCGGGCCCGCGTCCAGCATGTAGTAACTCTCGTCCTGCGTGTAGGGCATCCCGAAATTCTCCCTGATGTATGCGGTCAGTGGATGGACCTGGAACGAAAGGTTGCCGCCGCCCATCGTGTCGAGAAAATCAAAGCGGATGGGAAACTCGGCGCCGAAGCGCGCGTGGACGTGTTCGCCTAACAATTCTTGCGGCTGGTCGAACACGAGATCGATGGCCGGCAATTCGAAGTGGTGCCCGCCTATATTCAGCAATATGGAATTCTCCTCCGGCACGCAATCGAAGCACCATGCGTAGTTAGGCGCGGTGCGGTCTAGATCGCAGACTTCCTTCATCCATTGGCCGCCCCACACGCCGGGGTCGAAAAACGGCACGACCCGGAACGGCCGGCTGACCGCGGTGGTGAATCCACGGCGCACGGCGGCGCCATCCGCGAGCTTGGGCGTGGCGGCATGATGGGTGTCGAGAAAGAAGTCGGCCCGCCGCAGCAGCGGTTGTTTCCAGCGGTCCGCCACCCGCCAATCGATGAAGAACGCGCGTTTGTATTTGAGGCCGGGCGGGAGCTCCGCATTATCAACCCCGAGGTTGGAGATTTCCCTGCGCCGCTGGCGTTGTTGGATTTCCCAGCGCGCCAGATCGGCATAGACGAGGATGTCCGGCTCGCACACCAGCGTGGCGCCCACGCCAACAATAAGCACGACGCCATCTACTGCCTGACTGTCTGTGTCTGATTCTAGCAAGTCCGACGCAGCTTCGTGTGATGGGATGAGGAGGAGGGACATTCCTGTCCCTCGCGGATCATGAAACGGTGGACAAGAATGTCCACCCTCCTTATTAAGGCACCGTGCAGCGCTTGTATGTGTCTGTATTGGGATTGTCCGTAAATGGGCGAGTTTTGCCGCATCGAAGAACTCTGGCAACTCAAGTCCGCAAAGAAAGCCGAACACCGGATCGTCGCCGCCGAGGAACGGCGCGCAGAGGTCATTGATCTCGGCTTCCGGGCGCAGTGCATCGGCCGCGCGGATGATGAGGGAAGCCGCCAATTCGGCCGCCAGCGCGTCAGTCACAGCCGCCTCATTGACCCCCGGATAACATTCCACGGCGACGACGGTCGCGCGCAGGCCGCGCGCCGCCACGGCATCGCGCAAGCGTCGGCCGATTGCCGCCCATCCCGCCACGCAGGCGTTATCGGCATCCGGTACCGTGATGCAGGGGTGTTTGTCGTAGTTGGGCATTCTCATTTTCAAAGGTAACTGGCTTGATCTTCTAACAACCACTCCGCGGCGACCAATGCGGCCTGATCGCCGAGTTGGGAGGCCTCGATGCGGACTTGTCCCCATGGGGTGTGGGCATGCCGGCGGACATGCTCGCGCACGGCGGGCAGAATCACATCAGCCGCCGCCATCATGCCGCCGCCCAGAACCAACAACTCCGGGTCGTAGGCGTGGATGAGGCTAACAGCGAGCGCCGACCAGACGAGCAGGCTGTGGTCGCGCAGAGCTTGGGCGCAGGCGTCACCGGCAGTTGCATGGTGGAGAACGGTGATGTAGTTCAAGTGCGCTTCACGGGCCAGTGCGCTGGTCGTGAAGTCAGGCCGCTGGCGTGCCAGATCGGCAAGAAACAAGCTCGACGCCTCGGCCTCGGCGCAGCCGTGGTTGCCGCAATTGCAGGCGTGCCCGCCGTAACGCAGCGTGAGGTGTCCGCCTAACACCCCGGCCTGGCCGTGGACGCCGCGCAACACGCGCCCATCGAGAATGACGGATGTGCCAAGGCCGGTGCCAAGGGTCATCATCACCAGGTTGTCACAGCCGCGGCCCGCGCCGAACTGCCACTCGCCGATGCAGGCCATGCGGGCGTCGTTTTCCAGCGCCAACGGGAGGCCTAATTCCGCGCGCGACCACTCGCGCAGGTCGAGATCCATCGCGTCGTCATACTTGCCATAAGCGTCGAGGATGCGGCCGTTGGCATAATCCATCAGGCTCGGAAAGGAGACACCCACGCCCGCGCAATCGGATAGACCCAGGCCGGCCTCGCCGAGCATGCGCAACCAAGCGGCCTTGAGCACCGGCAAGTGGCATGCCAGCCCTAGCTTCGAGTGGGCTGGCTCGACGGTTTGGGCCAGCACATGTCCGTCGCGCACCAGACCGATCTTGAGGCGCGTGCCGCCGAGATCACAGGCTAACACGATCCTCGGGACAGTGGGGTGGGGGGCAGGATGCATCACCAAACTTCAACGATTTCCACTTCCGGATCGGTTTCCAATGCGATGATCCGCGCGGCGGCCTGCCGCAATTTTTTTCCCACTTGGTCAACCGTGGCATTGCCACACCGCAACCAGACGATTTTCGGAGGAGCCCCAAGAAATTTGTTCCAATCAGGGTAATCGGAATCCTGGGTGATAATGACAAATCCGTGGGCTTTGGCGTACTCCCAAATCTCCCTGTCAT
This sequence comes from Akkermansiaceae bacterium, assembly GCA_903826205.1. Taxonomy (GTDB): domain Bacteria; phylum Verrucomicrobiota; class Verrucomicrobiia; order Verrucomicrobiales; family Akkermansiaceae; genus Luteolibacter. Next base: position 1,307 of record CAIKDP010000430.1, on the reverse strand, counting down.
CAGCTTCATCGAGTCCAAGCAACCTGACATGCTGGGAGTCTGCAAACAAATCCTGCAGTGCTGCGATGAGTCGGTGGCTCAGGTTCTGGTCGAAAAGCAGTTTCATGTGACGCCGGTCACCAAGTGGTGTTCGCGATCGGCCGCAAATGCCAGGCTCGCTTGAATGTCCTGTTGGGTCAATTCGGGATAGTCCGCCAGAATTTGCTCGAATGTCATTCCCGCAGCCAGCCAGCCAAGGATGTCATAGACCGTGATGCGCATGTGGCGGATGCACGGTTTGCCGCCCCGTTTTCCAGAGTCAAGGGTGATAATGCCGCGATAGTCGTGCATGGAGGGACACTAGCTCTTTTGGGAGTTGCTGCAAGTCTGTTCTGGAAACGCGCCGCTTGGCCAGTCCCGTCCCATGGTCGCGCACTCAGGGTTTGGACCATGACGCGCCGATTTCCTCGAGCGTGCGGCCCTTGGTTTCGGGCACCATCGCCAGGACGAAGAGGAACGACAGCAGACTCACCACCGCATAGATCCAAAACGTGATGGCCGGTCCCACTGCCGGGCTGTCGTTAAGCATCGGGAAGGTCTGGGCCACGATGTAACAGGACACCCAGACGGTGAGCGCCGCCACCGACATCGCACGCCCGCGGACTTTGTTAGGAAAAACCTCGGCGCAGAACAGCCAGCCGATGGGCCCCATGGCCATGGCGAACGCGCCGATGAAGCCGACGATGCACAGCAGCAGGGGCAGGCCGCCTTGCTGGGTATGGAACATCCAGCCCACGCACCCGAGCGAGAGGGTTTGCACGGCGGTGCCGATGAGCAACAACGGCCGCCGCCCGGCTTTGTCCACCAGCGCAATGGCCACCCCGGTGAAGACCACGTTGATGAGCCCCACCCACACCGACGACATGAAGGCGGCGTCCTTGCCGCCGCCGGCGGCTTCGAAGATCTTTGAGGAATAATACATGATGGCATTGATGCCGCAGAATTGCGAAAACGCCATCAGCATCACTGCAATCACCATGGGGCGGAACATCCCGTGCCGGAACAACTCGGCAAAGCCCGCTTCCTCATGGTGCATCGCATCCTGGATCGCCTCCATCTCACGCGCCGCGTGCTCCGCGCCGCCCGCGCTTGTCAGAATGGCGAGCGCCTCGTTACGGCGCCCGCGTTGGGCCAGCCAGCGCGGGCTTTCCGGCACCGCAAACAGCAGGCCGAAGAAGATGATCGCCGGCACCGCGCCCGCACCTAACATCCAGCGCCAGCCCGTGGTGGTGTTCCAGAGTTCGTCACCCAGGCCCTGCACCATCTTG
>CAIKDP010000429.1 GCA_903826205.1 Akkermansiaceae bacterium | reverse complement strand
GGCAGAGGGTCAGTTCCCCCTGCTCACACTTTGCTCACACTTGGAAAGCCGCTATTTGTGCTTTTCGGCGCACTTTAGCGCACTTTGACTGGAAATCCCTAACCGCTGAAAAATCGCCATTTCGCGCTGTAACCCTTGTAGAATCAAGGGTTTTTGGCGGAGGGGGTGGGATTCGAACCCACGGATACCTTGCGGCATCTCCAGTTTTCAAGACTGGCGCAATCGACCACTCTACCACCCCTCCAAAAGCGGTGACGGCGCGGAATTTGCACCGGGATCCGGCGGATTTCAAGAAAAACCACCGCGCCCGCGGATTTTGTGCTTAGTTTCCGAGGGCTGCTGCGCTATGGACGGGCATGGACGAACCGACACGCGAGCATGGGCCGCAACCGCTGGATGGGTTGTTGGAGCGCTGGAACCTGACCAACCACGACTTGGTTACCGCCTCCAGCGAACAGTTGAACCACAAGCAGGTCCAAAAAGCCCGCAAGGGGCGGCATCTGTCGCTTCACCTGATGCAGAAGGTGATGCGGGCGTTCAACGCCGCCGCCGTGGCACGACTGGACCCGGCCGACAAGTCGGCGTTCGTGGCCTATCCGCATCGGCAGTTGTTCGACTACGCGAAAGGCCACGAACCCGCCGCTGCGGATCCCAATGAACCCCTCATCCCCAACCTGCCGGATTAATGCGTTACCAAGCCTCGATCACCGATTTTTTCAAGAGCCCGAAGTGGGGGACCAACCTGCTGCTCGGCGCCGTGACCAGCCTCATTCCGGTGCTCGGCCCGATGGTGCTGTCCGGATGGCTCATCACGATCTTCTGGGCACGTGGCGACGACGATGAGCCGTCGCGCCTGCCGGCCTTCGACTTCCAGTATTTCACCAAATACATGGAGCGCGGGCTGTGGCCGTTTTTGGTCAATCTGGTGGCAGGCATGGTGATGTCGGCCGTCATGGTACCGCTATGGTTGGTCCCGCTGCTGGCGTCGGGAATGTTGACCAACGGGCATCACCGGATGCAACATGCCGAAGCCCTGACCCTCGTGCCGTTGTTCGGTTCCATGGCGGTGGTTTATGTGGGGGTCATGCTGGCCTTTTCGCTGATCCTGGTGCCGTTGACACTTCGGGCCACGCTCACTCAGGCGTTCGGCCCGGCTTTCAACGTCGGATTTGCGCGGGAGTTCGTCGGGCTGATGTGGAAGGAACTGTTGCTGTGCGGCTGTTTCATGTTTGCCATGAGTCTGGCGATGATGGTCCTCACCGTGATCACCTGTTATATCGGCTTGTTTCCGTCGATTCCCGTGATGGCGTTCATGTGGCAGCATTTGCTGAAACAACTCTATCAAATCTACCGGCAGCGGGGTGGCACCCCGGTGCCGCTCAGTTCCAAGCTGAACGACCTGCCGCCCGCCCTGCCGCCAAGCGCGCCTGCCGGACCACCGCCACCGCCGATGCCGCCCGCAGCGCTCGAACTCTGAATCAGGAAATGCATCCGCCATGCCAGCCAGCCTGCCGCCGCGCCCCACCGCCTTGGCCCACCTGTTGTTGCGGGAGGTGATCCGGGACGGCGAGTTGGTGATCGATGCCACGGCGGGCAATGGGCACGACACGCTGTTTCTAGCAGAACGAGTGGGTCCCGCCGGGCGGGTGTTGGCATTTGATGTGCAAGCGGCCGCCATCGCCGCGGCGCGGGAGCGGGTGGCGGCGCAGGGCTGGCAGGACCGGGTGGCCTTCCAACAAAAGTCCCATGCGCTGCTGGAAGATCACGCGGCAGCGGGCTCCGTGGCAGTGGTGATGTTCAATCTCGGCTATCTGCCGGGAGACAGCCATGGAGTGATGACCGAGACCGCCACCACACTCAAGGGCTTGGCTGGCGCGGCGAGGGTGCTGAAACCCGGCGGTGTGCTGGCGGTGGTTTGCTATCCCGGTCACGCCGGCGGCGACACGGAGGCGGTGGCGGCGGAGGAATGGTTCGCCGCGCAAGTGGCTGAGGGCTGGCGGTTGGCGAAATACGGTGTGCTGGCGACTCGGCGGCCGGCTCCGTTCTTATTGTTAGGAGCGAAACCCGGGCTGGCATGTGCGTCAAGCTAACCCAACCACGGAGACAATCTCCGAATGCGCTGCCTTGGGGGGAAAAAGTGCTGCCAGGGAATCCGCGGCAAATCCGGACAAACTACCGTTGCTACGATCAAGTCCTGGCGGGGTTCGCCTGCCGAACCTCCACGGCCCCTGACAGCGGCAGAAG
>CAIKDP010000428.1 GCA_903826205.1 Akkermansiaceae bacterium | reverse complement strand
GGAAATTGCGGGGCAGCGCGGCCGTTGCGGGCGAAACCCTTTGGAGTGTCAGGGATTTGAAAAAAGGAATTGGTTGAAGTAGCCTCCAGTCGGTCGGCAGATGATTCGGACTGGCCTAGGCATTCTCCACCAGCCATAGCTGGATACGCAGGGCGGGAGCGGGCATGAGTACGCTGGGATGCTCATGGAGCCACGAAAGTGTCGCGGGCATATCCAGATTGATTCTGCCATCACGCCAGGCTTCAAGCACCGTCACAGACGGCGGGAGCGATACTCCACGTCGTCCTGTGCAGTGGCATGGAATCCTATATTACGGGCATCATTGCCCTTGCTGTGCGGACGACTCCCGCGCGGGGTATCAGATCGGGAGTAATCCCCCCGACAAGCAACCCGGGTGTTTTCCCACTGCGCAATTCCTGTGGTGTGCGCCGCATATATTCCGAAACCGGCCGCAGATGACAGGAAACGCGCAAGAAAGCGGCGGATGTGAGGAAGAATTTGCGATATTTGACTAGCGTGTTGCGGGCTGGTTAGCAACAGTCCGGCGATTTTATGAAACACCTGAAGGGACTCCTACTAACCACAGCCTTTTCGTTCGCGGGTGCGGGCGGCGCGTTTGCGAGCGAGGCAGACTTGAAGATTCCAAACCTCGACTCCGTGAAGTTTGCGGCGCTCGGCGGTGTGAGCGGACATACGCTGATGCTCGCGGGCCTTGCCGTTTGCGTGCTGGGCGGCTTGTTCGGGCTTCTTCAATACCAGCAAACCAAGAACCTGCCTGTGCACGAGAGCATGTCCGCGGTTTCCAACACCATTTGGGAAACCTGCAAGACCTATCTGTTCAACCAAGGCAAGTTTCTGGCCATCCTGTGGCTGCTCATCGCGGCTTGCATGATCTATTACTTCGGCGTCTTGCAAGCCAACACGGTGACCCACGTGATGGTCATCCTGGCGGCCTCCGTGCTCGGCATCCTCGGCTCCTACGGCGTCGCCTGGTTTGGCATCCGCATCAACACGGTGGCCAATTCCCGCACCGCCTTCTCCGCGTTGAAGGGCAATCCGCTGGCCACCCTCGGCATTCCGCTGCGCTCCGGCATGAGCGTGGGCCTGCTGCTCGTCTGCGTGGAGTTGTTCTTCATGATCTGCATCCTGATTTTCCTGCCTAACGCACTCGTCGGCCCCTGCTTCATCGGCTTCGCCATCGGCGAATCCCTCGGCGCCTCGGTGCTGCGTATCTGCGGCGGCATTTTCACCAAGATCGCCGACATCGGCTCGGACCTGATGAAAATCGTCTTCAAGCTGCCTGAAGATGACCCGAAAAACCCGGGCGTCATCGCCGACTGCACCGGCGACAATGCCGGCGACTCGGTGGGTCCGACGGCTGACGGCTTTGAAACCTACGGCGTGACCGGGGTGGCGCTCATCGCGTTCCTCTCGCTCGCGCTGGCGGCCCAGCAGGAAGTGTGCGCCACCCTCATTGTGTGGATCTTCGTGATGCGCATTCTCATGATTGCGACTTCGCTCGGCTCCTATCTCCTCAACGAGGTCATCAGCAAGGCGATGTTCGCCGGCAAGAAGGACTTCGATTTCGAGGCCCCACTCACCCATCTGGTGTGGCTGACCTCGGCGGTGTCCATCGGCGTCACTTTCCTGGCCAGCAAGGTTTTGTTAGGCGACTTCACGTTCAACGGCACGCCCTTGCCCAATCTGTGGTGGGCACTCTCGCTCATCATCAGTTGTGGCACGGTTGCCGGCGCGCTGATTCCGGAGTTCACCAAGATCTTTGTGAGCACCAACTCCCGCCACGTCAAGGAAGTGACCAATTGCTCCAAGCACGGCGGCGCCTCGCTCAACATCCTATCCGGTTTTGTAGCGGGCAATTTCTCCGCCTTTTGGATGGGCTTGGTCATCATGGTGCTGATGTTCGCGGCCTGGCAGTTCTCGATCAACCCCGACCTGATGGCCATCATGCCGGCGAAGTTCGCTTTCGCCGCGCCGATCTTTGCCTTCGGTCTGGTGGCCTTCGGCTTCCTCGGCATGGGTCCGGTCACCATTGCCGTGGACTCCTACGGCCCGGTGACCGACAACGCGCAGTCGGTCTACGAATTGAGCCAGATCGAAGGGCGGCCTAACATCGCCGGGGAAATCAAACAGAACTTCGGCTTCGATGCGGACTTTGAAAACGCCAAGTATCAACTCGAAAAGGGCGACGGCGCGGGCAACACCTTCAAGGCCACCGCCAAGCCGGTGCTCATCGGCACCGCCGTGGTCGGAGCCACCACCATGGTCTTCGGCATCATCATGTTGTTGCAAAATCTCTATGACGCCCAGGTCGCCTCGGGCATCGCCGGGCCGTTCAAGGAGGTCGTCGGCGCCTTGAGCATCGTCCAACCTGAAATCATCCTCGGCCTGATCATGGGTGGCTCGGTCATTTACTGGTTCACCGGCGCCTCCTGTCAGGCGGTGGTGACCGGGGCCTATCGCGCCGTGGTTTACATCAAGGACAACATGCACCTTGATGCCACCACCGCGTCGGACAAGGACAGCAAGGAAGTGGTGGCCATCTGCACCAAGTACGCGCAGAAGGGCATGTGGAACATCTTCATCGTGGTGTTCTGCTTCGCGCTGGCACTGCCGTTCTTCAACCCGTATTACTTCATCGGCTATCTGATCGCCATCGCCTTCTTCGGGCTCTTCCAAGCCATCTTCATGGCCAATGCCGGCGGCGCCTGGGACAATGCCAAAAAGATCGTCGAAGTGGACATGCGTGAAAAAGGCACCGAACTGCACGCCGCCACCGTGGTCGGCGACACGGTGGGAGATCCCTTCAAGGACACTTCCTCGGTGGCGATGAATCCGGTCATCAAGTTCACCACCCTCTTCGGCCTGCTCGCCGTGGAAATCGCCGTGACCATGACCAACCAAACGACCAAGAACATGATCGGCGGCTTCTTCTTCATCGTCGCCCTGCTCTTCGTCTATCGCTCGTTCTACGGCATGCGCATCCCCGAAGAGGATTGAGTCTACCAATAGGTGACAACCTTCAAACGGATGAAACGCCGCGCCTCTCCAGTCAGAGGCGTGGCATCGCGCACCACCAACGTGGACTCGTCATCCCGGAGCAGCACCGTGTCCCCCCAGTCGCTGTGCCACGTCATCATGTCGCCGCTTACCTCCACGATGCTGTCCACATCCCAGCGCCTGGCGCGACGCGGCACGGTCAAAGTTAGGTAGTTGTCGGCTTCGTCGCGGGTCACGCTGCCGGCAGGGAAGTCTGCCGGTTGTGCGCGCACGCCTGGCAGCAACCCGAGCGCGTACTTCACCAGGTTTTGCAGGCCATCGCCCGCGGGATTGGCCAGGTCCTCGCCATAGGCATCCCGCCAGTCGACTATATTGTTAGGAGGTTGGTTGCTCAAGGTCAGCATCCAGGTCACGGAATCATCCAGCAACCCGGCGGGGTCGAGACGCACAAAGGCGGTGGGATCCCTCACCGTCGCGGTCACCGTATGACGGCCATTGCCCAGGTTCTCTGAAACGGTGGTGAACACATTGCCGCCGGCATCATACTGCTCCACTCCGTCAATTTTCCAACTCGTGACCAATGGCTCGCTGCCGTCAGGCACCTTTGGCGTGACGGTGAAAACGAGCCGTTCCATGGCGGTCACGTTGCGGTTGGCGGGCGCAGGAGAGCAACCGTCCAACGGGCTGACTCGCGCATAGTAGCCTAACACGAATTGCTCGCGGTTCACCGCCCCGCACGGGCGGTTGAGGGATCGCATCACGGAATTGTTGTGCGGCCGATACCAGCCTTTGGTGCGATACATCGCGCCTTCAAACAAGCCCACTGCCGCATCATACTCCGCGGTTTCCGGCGTTACCACCGGTGTCGCATCCTCAATCCAGTAATTCCACTTAACCGCGCCACGGTCACTATTCGCCGTGATGTTGGGTGCCTCCCGCGGCGTGTATTCCGGATAATCCTCATCATACTCATCTTCCAGCAGTGCGAACGAGTGGCCGAGTTCGTGCTCGACGACGGCACTGCCCTGCGGATGGGTTGTGACAATCGTCATGGTGCCGCCCGCGCCGCCATACTTGGCATCGTTGACCAGCAGGATGGGGATGTCGTATTCCGGCACATGGGTATTGAGCAAGGCATAGGCACGCTCCATGCCGGTGGCATCGGTCCCGAGGAACTGCGGAATGTTGGCATAGCGGAAACCGGTGTTGAAATAGGTGTCCCGTTGGACGTTGGCCCCGCCGGTGGCGCCATTGTCACACCCGCTCTGGTTGGAAGCCACCTCGATCCGATAGACATTGCAATAGGAACGATACTGCTGCCACGGCTCCCGGGTGAATAGAAAGCTGACCGCGGCAGCCACATCGTCGGCGAACTTCGGCAACTCCCCCGTGGTGTAGCCCTCGGAGAGAAACACCAGGTTGATGTGCTGGGCACGGCTGCCGTGCTGCTCCACGGCCACCAACGCCGCGGCCGGCGCGGGAGTGGCCCGGAGCCATGCGCCCAGCACCAATATCAGGCAAACAACCGGACGCGTTCTCATGGCTTAAGCGCGATACATCCTAACAATTTTCCCGCCGGTGCCGCTTCCGGGTCGTCCGGCCGCGGTCCGGTCAGACGGTACACCTGCAATTGGGTGGCGGTTTGCACGTTAGGCAACCGCACTTGAAACACCACGGGAGCCGGGGATGAAAACGCCGTGGCCGCCGGCATGCCGTCCGCCGCGGCCGCCTGTGGCTCCATCACCACACAGGCATGATCCGGCGCGGCGAGCGTCTCCTCAGCCAGCACCCGCTGCTGCGCATCCAACGCGCGGCAAAGCAGCATCCCCGGCAGCCACGCCAGCCGCCCCCGCCGCTGGTGAAAATCCCCTTGCAGTTCCTGCCTCGCCAGCAATTCCACCTTGTCGCCAGCCAGCACCAGGCGCAACGCCGTTTGCTTGCCCGGCGCTGCGGGTTTGACTTCGCCAGCCGGTAGCCCCGCCGTCATACCGGCGTCATTTGGCACAGGTCCCGCCGCGGCCACGGCCGGTGTCGCCCTCCCATTGCCGGGTTTCATGGCTGCTGCCTGCAGCCGCTTTTCCAACATCCACCACAGGCCGACGGTTAGCACCGCCGCCACCCCCAGCACCGGAACCCACAAGCTTGGCTTACGCATGACTGGGCCATTGTAGTGCCGTTCCAGCCCGTGACAAATCCAAACCCCGCCGTGCCTCCAGACCCATCGCAAGGTATCTGGGAAAAGTTCATCCTTGCGTTTGAGCTTGAGTTTGTCCGCGTGGGGTCCTACTTCATCCCCATGACACCCCGTCTGCTGCTGTTACCTGCGTCCTTGCTGCTGGGCTCCTGCATGCTGGGCCCGGATTTCAAGCTGCCCGATGCCAGCGGCGGCACCCATTGGAAGGAATCCCGCAACGTCTCGTCCAGCCGGTTGCCGGATGCCTGGTGGAAGCTTTTCGGGGATTCCAAACTCAACCAACTCGTCGAGCGCTCGCTCGCAGCCAACAACGACCTCGCGGCCGCCAAGGCACGTGTGGAAACCGCCCGTGCGCTGGTGGGTCTGGACCGCGCCCGCCTGTTTCCCACCCTGGACCTGTCCACCTCCGCCGGCATCGACCGCGCTTCCGGCAATGTGGTCACCAACCCGGCCGCCCAACTCAAAAACCAGGACTACCGCAGCAGCTTCAGACTCGCCTATGATCCCGACCTCTGGGGTCGCAACAAGCGCCTCCTGGAAGGGGCCACCGCACAAGCCGTCGCCAGTGCCGCGTTGTTCGACGCACAACGCCTCGGCCTCGCCACCGAAGTCGCCCGCCAATATTTTGTGTTGCGCGGCCTCGATGCCCAGGAAGCCATTGTGCAAGACACACTGGTTAGCCGCAAGGAAGCCCTCGACCTTCAAAAAACCAAAACCGATGCCGGTCTAACCGACGGCCTGGCCACCAGTCGCGCCCGTACCGAGCTGGAACTTGCCAACAACGATCTGGCCATTGTCCAGCGGCAGCGCGGGTCGGCGGAACATGCCCTCGCCGTGCTGTGCGGCTCCCGTCCGTCCGATTTTGCCGTGCCGGCCAAGGTCCCCGGACAAGCCCTCCCTAACATCCGCGCCGAGTTGCCCGCGGCCGTCCTGTTCCGGCGTCCTGACGTGCGTGCCGCCGAGCAACAACTGCGTGCCGCCAATGCTAACATCGGCGTTGCCGAGGCCGCTTTCTATCCAAGTTTCAACCTTTTGGGCGCCGCTGGCATCGCTTCGCTGCACACCTCCGACTTTCTCGCTTGGGAAAGCCGCGTCCTCTCCCTCGGCGCCAATGCCGTGATGCCTGTCTTCGACGCCGGGGCGAACAAATCCAAACTCGCCGCGGCCCGCAGCACCTATGACGAGGCTCTTGCCACCTACCGCCAGACCTTGCTTGTCGCCTTGCGCGAAGTGGAAGACGCACTGGTGGACCTCAAAGGCTTCGCCCGTTCCCGCAGCGCGTTGGAGGCCGCTCTGGCAAGTTCCAAGGACACCCGCCAACTCTCGCAGGAACGCTACACCGAGGGTCTCACCAGCTACCTCGATGTCGTCGATGCCGACCGCACTGTGTTGCAGACCCGCCTGTCCATCAGCCTGGTCGATGCCCAGCAACGCATCACCCTGGCAGCCCTCGCCAAAGCCCTCGGCGGTGGCTGGAGCGGCAAATAGCTGCGGCGCCACCGTCCCGGGCCGGTCTTCTACCACTGATCTTCCGTGGGCTTCCAGGATTTGTCAGGGTTGAAGCGATCCATTTTTTGGAAAAGGTCGAGGGTGTTCTTGCCCAGATCCTTTTCGTAAACGATTCCGGTGTGGCTGACGATGAAGGACTTGACGCCTGTGACCTGATACTCCGCGGGTGCGGCCGCCAAGGCGAAGCCGCCAAGCATGGCGCCACCGACCACAAAGTCCATTTCCCCCATGGGTGCCGCCGGGCCTTGGCCTTTCAGCACCTTGAAGGAGTAGCCGTGATACGGTTGGGGCTTGTCCTTTTGCGCATAACCTTGTTCCAAAGCCTTGGCAATAGTCTCACCCACGGGACCTTCCCAAGCGCCTTCCGCGTTCTGCCACGCCAAGCCGTCTTGTTTGCCCGCTGTGCTGACGATGCGTTGGGCGTACTGGTTGACCATGGCCCCGTCGTGTTTTTTCCGGGCATATTCATGTTGCGCCTCGCAGTACCCCTGACAGATGGCAATCGCATCCAACTCGTTGGCGCCGATGCGCCGCTGTAGAATCTCCTTGATGCCCGCCTTGGTGTCGAACGTCCATTTGTCCTTTAGCTTGACGAGCGGTATGGGCATGGGAAAGGCATCTTCCCCAACCGCAAGAATGGCCCGGCTGGGATTCTTCGGATCGATTTCAAGCGCCTGCTTTTCCTTGGCCTTGGCAGCAAACGCGAGCGCCCGTTCCTTGTCCATCACAGGGTCTGCCGAACCGACGATGGTGTCGCTGTCCGGCCCAAGAATCTCCTTGAGGGCCGCCACTTCAAAGGCCGCTGCGGCCTGAACCAGGGATTCGACCGCTTGCTCCGGCGTATCGAACGCTTTTTGTCTGGGCGCGGCCGGTGCCGCCGCCTCTTTTCCGGCGGCCGTCGCGCCTTTTTCGCCAGGGGTGGCCGCCTGCAAGTTGAGGCAGAAACAGCCGGAAACGAGGATCGCTGGTATCAAATGCTTCGATGCTTTCATAATGTTAGATTGAGTTGTTGTTAGATAGGTCCTGATCGGTCGCTTGCTTGTGCTTAGCGGCGTCCGCCACCACCACGGCTCATGCCGCCGCCACCTCGGTTCATGCCGCCGCCACCTCGGCTCATGCCGCCGCCCATGCTGCTGGCCCCTCTGGAGCTGCTGGCGCGTGCGGCACCCCCGCTGTAACCGCCGCCGCCACCGAAGGCACTTCCGCTGGAACCATAACCCGAGCCCGGCGACACGCCGCGGCCTCCGATGGTATTACCACCGCTTGGACGACTGGCTGGCAGCGTGCTGGGCCGGCTGATCGCGCTTCCACCTACCGCGCCACCTCCACCAGGCCGGTTGCCCGCTCCGCCACTGATCGCGCCGCCGCCGGGTTTGCCCGCGCCACCGATTCCGCCGACGTTACCCACGCCGCCGGGTTTGCCCGCACCACCGATTCCGCCGACGCCACCCACGCCACCGGGTTTGCCCGCACCGCCGATTCCGCCGACGCCACCCACGCCACCGGGTTTGCCCGCACCGCCGATTCCGCCGACGCCACCCACGCCACCGGGTTTGCCCGCACCACCGACGCCACCGACGCCACCGACGCCACCGACGCCACCGACGCCACCGACGCCACCGACGCCACCGGGGCGTCCTGCGCCGCCGATTCCACCGATTCCACCCACACCACCGGGGCGTCCTGCGCCGCCAACCCCGCCGATGCCACCCGGTCCATACGGGGCCCCCCCGCGGTGTACCGGTTGGTGCTGCCAGTTGCCTTGGCCCTTGATGTGATTGAAGTTGTTATAGTGATTGATGTAGTAGTTGTTATAGTTGACATTCACGCAATGATTGCCCCATCCGTAATGATAACCCCAGCCTCCGCCCCAGGCGGCTCCCAGGACGAGACCGGCACCGAACGCAAGCCCTGCTCCCGGCACATACCCCGGATAGATATAGGACGGATAAGGATACGCGGGAGCGCCATAGACGACCACCGGATCGTATGAGGGAACGTAAATTACCTCCGGGCTGGCTTGTTCAATGACAATCACCTGCTTGCCGCCTTCGACGGTCTGGGTTTCCACTTTTTGTTGCTCGCCGGTCTTCAAACTGCCCGTGCCCGCAGCCTTGGCGCGCATGCGCTGGACTGCGTCCATCACATCGGCTTGTTGCGCCAGAAAGGCGTTGCCCAGTTCCGTCGTCCATTGGATATTGCCCGCCAGACGCTGCACCGCGTCCGGCACCGCGATCATCGCCTGAATACTTGGATCCCAGTTCTGTTGCTTCACGGCGTCCGCCAGGGCTTTGCCCTTCAGCGTCTTGTTCCGATCCAGCCACTGCTGGAGCTGAATGACCTCCAGCGGGTAGGTGGCAGCCACCAGTGTTTGGCTCAGCAGCGGATCGGGATACAGCGCGATCGGCGCAACCAGGGAATCCAATTGATCGTTAGGGATTTTGGGAACCTCCTCCGCCACCGTGGTCGCCGGTGCCTGGGGGTCCTGGCCGAGCGCTGTGGACGCGCCGGGGGCGAGTGCAGCCACCCATAACATGGCGATCGCGCTGCGAAACGAGTGACTGGAGAATCTGGATTGTGGGATTCGTGGTTTCATGACGGTTAGGAAACGGGTTGGGTTTCGGATTCAGCGGCAAACTACTAGGATGCGGAAGATAACCCACCGGCAGAATTTGCCAAATAAAATCTGACAGAAAAACAGGGCTGGACCTTGGTAGAGGCTGTGAGGCCCGGTTGACATGCCCGGTTGGTGCTTTCTGACGATAGCCATCCGCAATCCGCCGCGACTCCCGCAATCTTTTTTGTCACAAATCCTCCGGTTCGACGCAATCATGGTTGAACTGCCATGCAAGCCGCCGCCATCCTCCCACCCCAAGCCATGGATAGAAACTGCTTTTCCGAGTTGATCCGCCGCCATCACCTGATGCTGCTCTCCTATGCCCGGGCTTTGGCCGGCACCGAAGTGACCGCCCGTGACCTCGTGCAGGACGCGTTTGTCGCCGCCTGGCAAAGCCTCGGGAAATTCGATGTCACCCGCGATTTTGGCGTGTGGCTGCGCGGCATTGTCCGCAACAAATGGCGCGAGCATTGCCGCTTGCATGCCCGCGAGGTGATCCTCGATGAGGCCGCGCTCTCGCGCTTGGAGGAAACCCTCGCCCCTTACGATGCCGGCGACGCCGAGTTGTTTGCCCGACTCGCCGAGTGCCGGGCCAAACTGCCGCCGCCACTGGCCGAGGCGGTCCGCGTCTTCTACGACGAGGAACGCAGCAGCGATGACGCCGCCGCCGCCCTGGCCATGAACCCCGCCGCCCTGCGCAAACGCCTCGAACGCGCCCGCGAAGCCCTCCGCCATTGCCTGGCAACTAACAATTAACCCGTCCACCCTCATGAATCCATCCGAAGATCCCGCCGACCGCTTGCTCGACTCCCTGCTCCGCGAGCAGCACCGCAACGCTGCCGATGAGCCGTTGTTAGATTCCATCGAAACCGCCCTCACCACCTCTGCGCCTGCAGCCAAGCGCCCGCGCCCGTGGCTCCAACCGCTGGCCGCCGCCGCCGTCCTTGCCCTCAGCGTGGGAGCGGTCGCCTATTGGCAGGCACGCGAACAAAGGCCACTTGCAGCCTTGTCCGAAAGGACCCGCGAAGCCGCCCAGGTGGAGGCCGCTCCCGCCCTGGCCAGTAGTCACCGAAAGGTCCAGCACGCCAGTCCAGGTCGCGCCCCGAATCCCGCGGAGACCTCGCTGGATGCCGCTCCTGCGGCGGGCCAACCACAGGCCATGCCTCATGCGTACCCGGCCATGCCGCCGCTCGCCATGCGGGAGGAAAAGCCGTTTGCCAATGATTCAGCGGCTCCCGAAGGGTTTGCGGGGGAACCCACCGCGCTCGAGGCCATGCCCGCGGCGGCGACCCCGGCACCCGTGCGCGGTGGCTTGAATGTGGATCTGGCCGCGTCCACCAGTGGCACCGGCAGGGGGAGTGGCTTTGGCAAGGGCAGTGGCTCGGGTTTCGGCCTTGGCTCCGTCGATGGCTATGGAAAATCCGCGGATCGCGAGGCGGGTAAGTTGGATGCCTCGCTCGCCAGCTCCACGCCGGCCTTCGACAAGGCCGGGCGCATGGAAGGCGACTATGCCACGGATTCCCGCAATGGCTTGGGCCTCAGCGGGCACGGCCGCGCATCTAACATACCATTGTCCCGCGACCAATACGGCCCCCTCACCGACCAACCGTGGAAATCCCCGTGGAACGACGCGCTGTCCACGTTTTCCATTGATGTGGACACCGCCTCCTACACCAATCTGCGGAATTTGTTAGCCACCGGCCGTCCGGTGCCGGCGGATGCCGTGCGCATCGAGGAATGCATCAACTACTTCGATTACCGCTACCAAGGCCCCAAGGGCGAGGGCCCGTTCGCCGTCCATGGCACCCTCGCCACCTGCCCGTGGCAGCCCGCCCATCTGCTCGCCCGCGTCGCCATCAAGGGCCGCGAAATCGATGCCAAGGCCCGTCCGGTTTCCAACCTGGTTTTTCTCATCGATGTTTCCGGTTCCATGCAGGAACCCAAAAAACTCCCCCTGCTGAAACGCTCGTTGCGTGTTTTGTTAGACCAACTCGATGAGCGCGACCGCTTGGGTATCGTCGTCTATGCCGGCAACGAGGGGGTGGCGCTGCCACCCACCACGCTCGATGAGCGCGGGCTCTCAAAAGCCATTGCCGCCGTGGAAAAACTCGAGGCCGGCGGCTCGACCAATGGGGGTGCCGGCCTGAGACGCGCCTATGCCATGGCTTCAAAACACCTCGTGGAGGGCGGCGTCAACCGCGTCATCCTCGCCACCGACGGCGATTTCAATGTCGGCACCACCGGTCAGGGTGAGTTGGTCTCGCTGGTCAAAGCCGAGGCGGCCAAGGGCGTGAGCCTCACCGTGTTGGGCTTCGGCACCGGCAACCTTAACGATGGAATGTTGGATGCGATTACCAAGGACGGCAACGGCAACTATTTCTACATCGATGGCGTTGCTGAGGCCAAACGCGTGTTCCTGCAAAAGCTGACCGGCACCTTGGTCACCATTGCCAAGGATGTGAAGATCCAGGTGGAATTCAATCCGGGCAAGGTCAAGGCCTATCGACTCATCGGCTATGCCAACCGCATCCTGCGCCATCAGGATTTTTCCAATGACAAGGTGGATGCCGGAGACATCGGTGCCGGCCACACCGTCACCGCGTTTTATGAAATCGTGCCGCAAGGGACGGAAACGCCTGAGACCGGTGAAATTGATAGCCTGCGCTATCAACGGCCCGCCGGCCGCGAGGCGGTCCCCAGCGACGATTGGTTCACCCTCAAGCTCCGCCACAAACATCCCGAGGGCGACGTCAGCTCGTTGATTGAAACGGCTATCAAGGGCGAGCCTCAGCCGTGGGAGCAGGCCGGCAACGACTTCCGCTTCGCGTCCGCGGTGGCCCTCTTCGGCATGAAACTCCGCCAGATGCCCGAAATGGCCGACCTGCCATGGTCAAGGATCGTGGACATCGCCAAGCCCGCCCTCGCCGAAGATCCCCAGGAACAACGCGCCAGCTTCATCGAGATGGTTAGAAAACTCGGCCGCTGAGAGCCCCGCGCTTCACTGTCCGACCTGTCCGACCTGTCCGACCTGTCCGACCTGTCCGACCTGTCCGACCTGTCCGACCCCCAAACTTCGGACTTGGAAAGGCGTCCGCCATTGCCGATGCTCCGGGCATGCCGCAACCCCACATCGACGTCCGCTACGTGGCCCACCTCGCCCGCCTGGAGCTTTGCGCCGAGGAAATCGCCACCTTTCAAGTGCAGCTGGAAGCCATCCTCGGCTACGTTGAAACCCTCTCACAACTTGACGTCAGCGGCATCGAGCCGACCGCCCACCCGGCGCCGGTGTTCGGGCGCATGCGGACGGATGAGCCGCACCTGAGCCTGCCGCTGCAAGCCGTGCTGCAAAATGCCCCGGATCAGGCACAAGGCCAGATCCGCGTGCCCAAGGTGGTAACCGACGCCTGAGCTCTTCCAACTTTTTCCTACCATGACCCTTACCTCACTTCGTCAGCAACTTCTCGCCGGGGAAATCACGCCGGCGGCCATCCTCGCCCGGTTGGCCGGAGGCATTGCCGCCCGCGACGGCCAGACCGGTGCCTATCTGTCCCACGATCTCGAGGCCGCCATGGCCGAGGCAGCCAGGGCTGATCTGACATTGCCTCTCGGCGGCATTCCGATCGCCATCAAGGACAACATCAATGTGTTAGGCCAGCCCTGCACTTGCGGCTCGAAGTTTTTGGCGGAAAACTACCGTTCTCCTTACGATGCCACCGTCATCCGCAAGCTGCGTGCCGCCGGGGCCATCCCTTTTGGCCGCATGAACCTCGATGAATTCGCCATGGGCTCGGCGACGGAAAACTCCGCCTTGCAGACCACCCGCAACCCCCATGATCCCGCGCGGATTCCCGGCGGTTCCTCGGGCGGTTCCGCCGCCGCCGTCGCGGATCGCACCGCCATCGCCGCTCTCGGATCGGATACCGGTGGCTCCATCCGCCAGCCCGCATCCCATTGCGGAGTGGTCGGCTTGAAACCATCCTACGGCCGCGTTTCCCGCTATGGCTTGGTCGCCTTTGCCTCGTCGCTCGATCAGATCGGCCCGCTCACCCACAGCGTGGAAGACGCCGCACGCATCCTGCAAGTCATCGCCGGGGCGGACCCCATGGATTCCACCTGTCTCGAGGTGCCGGTCCCCGATTACCTCGCCTCCCTCGATGCGGGCGTCAAGGGGCTCAAACTCGGCTTGCCCAAAGAATATTTCGGCGAGGGCATCGACCCCGGCGTGCGCCGCCAAGTGGAGGCTGCCGTTGCGGGGCTGGCCGCCCAAGGTGCCGAAGTGGTGGAAATCTCACTGCCACATACGACCTATGCGGTGGCCACTTACTATGTCGTCGCCCCGGCCGAGGCGTCCTCGAATCTCTCACGTTTTGATGGCATCCGCTACGGCCACCGCGCCGCCAACCCCGCCGATGTGCTCGACCTTTACCAACGGTCGCGCGAAGAAGGTTTCGGCCCGGAAGTGAAACGCCGCATCATCCTTGGCACCTATGTGCTGTCCTCCGGCTACTATGACGCCTATTATAGCCGGGCCCAGAAAGTCCGCACCCTCATCCGCCGCGATTTCGAAAATGCCTTCACCCGCGTGGATGCCATCCTCGCCCCCGTGGCTCCCACCCCGGCCCGCCAATTCGGTGGCACCGCCATCGATCCGCTCCACGAATATCTCTCGGATATTTTCACGCTCGCGCCCAACCTCGCCGGCATCTGTGCCATTTCAGTGCCTTGTGGCTGCACCGGTTTTGATGGAGCCGCCGCCCTCCCCGTCGGTTTGCAAATCCTCGGCCCCCACCTCGGCGAGGCCATGTTGCTGCGCATCGCCCGCGCGGCGGAACAGACGCGCTGAGTCCAAGCCGCCGCCAGGCGCTCCGCTGATTATACCAAAAGATAACTTACGGACGCAGGGCAATTCGGATTGATTCCCGAACAAGGGCGGCAGCGTCCTTCCAGTCCACAGGCTTCCCAACCCCTAACCATGCATCCAACCATGATTCTCCTCACATTATTCGAGAGAACGGCTCTTGGTTCTGATGGGTCGGCCATCTTCAGCGACCGCGTATGGGTGGTCCTGGGTGATACCTTGGGACTAACAGAAACTCAGCTCCAGATCATCCGCGCGGTGTTTGATGAGTCCACGGAATATGCGATGGCGGCCAACCTGGGGGTTTCCATCGATAAAATCCGCTTGGAGCTCTCCCACATTCACCGGAAACTTGGCACGCAGGATCGGGTGGAACTCGCGTTGCTCGTCATGGCCGAATTTATCCGGCTTTTCGGCGACCCGGAGGCGGACCCTCCATCCGTCACGCCAGCGCCCGGCATCCGCTGCTTCAATAGGCGACGGCGACCCCGTCCGGCGGCCCCGGGCTTGCCTTTGAGGGGAGCCGGAAGGCCCCCTTCGCGGACTTGAATGGGTATCCGTCTCGAGCGCACGGGCAGGCGCAGGTCTGAAGATCTGTCTGGCGCTTCTCCCTCTCCGTGCTAAACTCGTGGCTCACGGGATCGTCCGGCAGTGGACGGTCTGGGATCTTTGACCTCCTATCACACCCATGAAGCCACTCGCTCCGCTCGTCCTCTTCGCCCTCGCCTGCCTTGCCGCCTCTTGCAACGAGCGGCAATCCCACAAGGCCGTGGCGCCTGCTGCCGCAGCCAAACCGCCTCCGGGCTATTGCCTGCCTGCCTCCAGCATGTGGGCTGAGGATGAATACACCCAATGGATGACCCGCGCGGAGTTGCAGTATTTTCACGACCAGACTCCTGCAGACCAACACTTTGCACATGTCGAAGGCCGCAACAACGGTGGGCTGAACGAATACAGGGCTGTTAGAAAACCCCTGCCCGCCGAGCAATACGTCAAATGCGCCGCGTTCTGGGGCCTGACTGACAAGGAACTCTATGACTGTGAACTGCGCTTGCTCCGCAGTGGCTTCGTCCGCAAGAGCATGCAGGCGTTTGTCGATGCCTCGGGCACCGCCTTGTATCAACTCGTGTGGCTCAGGCCCGTCGGCTCGTCGGCAGCGGCTCCTACGGCTTCCGCTGACATCAACCCGCCCTACCAGTCTCCTGTGCCATCGGCCACTTCGTCCGAGTCGGCGAGTGCCCCCACTGCCCCACATGCCAAGCCCGGTGCCGCGGCCGGCTTTGTGCCAGTGGAGGAAAAACCGCCCGCAGCGGTCGTCGTGCCCACCTCCGAGCCGCAAGCGGGCCCCGACGCGGAGCCGGCCACGCCGCAAAAATTCACCACCTACACAGTGGTCAAAGGCGACATCATGGAAAAAATCGCCCGCCGCCAGCACACCACGGTCGAGGCGATCAAGGCGGCTAACAACCTGAGCCACGACAGTCTCACCATTGGCCAAAAGCTCAAGATTCCCAAGAAGTGACGCCACGCCGCAGGGTTCATCACTTCGCCACCGCCGGCGGCGCAAACGGCTGATCGGATACCACCCAATCCTCGTTCTTGTCGGTGAAGGTTTTCAGCGCCCATTCACTGGGCAGCAAAGCCACCAGCCAACCGTTGGAGTCGCGCGCCAGCGCCATGCCCAGCGACAACGCCGGCCGCGCCTCGGGCGCCAAGGGATCACCGGATTGCGGCTTGAGCCAGCGGGCAATCGACCAGGTGGCCGACTCCAGCCGGGTCTCCGCGGCATACTCGCCTTCCAGCCGGTATTGCAGCACTTCAAACTGCAGCGGGCCCACCGCACCTAACAATGGCACCTGCGCGCCGCTGGTGTCCAACATTTGAAACTCACTGGCCACGCCCTCCTTGAGCAATTGTTGGAGACCGTCGCGGAAGCGCTTGTATTTGGCCGTGCTCTTATTGTGCAGATAGGCGAAACACTCGGGGGCGAAACGCGGGATCTCGTCGAAGGTCACGTCCGCGGTGCCGGCGAGCGTGTCGCCTATCAATAAATCGTAATTGCCCACCAACCCGACCACGTCGCCGGCATAGGCGTCGTCCACGGTTTCCCGCTCGCGGGCAAACAACCGCTGCGAGTTGGCCAGTCGCACCCGTTCGCCGCTGCGGGTGTTGACCACATTCATGTCGCGTTCGAATTTGCCGGACACAATCCGGATGAATGCCACCCGGTCGCGGTGCTTCGGATTCATGTTGGCCTGGATCTTGAACACAAACGCGGAAAACTTGCCGCTCGCCGGATCGATCCGCTGGCCGCCGCTGGTCCGTGGTGTCGGTGGCGGCGCCAGTTGCAGGAACCGGTCCAGCAACAATTGCACGCCAAAGTTGTTAGCCGCGCTGCCGAAAAACACCGGCGTCAACTTGCCGGCCAGCACCGCCGCCAGGTCAAAGTCCGCGCCCGCCCCTTCCAACAATTCAAGCTCATCGCAAACCTGCCGGTAGGTGGCCTCTTCCATCGCCGCCTTCACCGCCGGATCCTCGATCCCTTTCACGCTCACCGGCGCCCGGTACGCACCGTGCACCGTGCGCTCGAACAAATGCACCTGCTTGTGCTCGCGGTCATAGACGCCGCGGAAGCGCGGGCCATCCCCCAGCGGCCAGTTCAGCGGAAACGCATGAATCCCCAGCACCGACTCCAGTTCATCTAGCAAATCGAGCGACGGCCGGGCCGGACGGTCGAGCTTGTTCATGAAGGTGAAGATCGGCACGCCGCGGCGGCGGCACACCTCGAACAACTTGCGCGTCTGGCTTTCAATCCCCTTGCCGGCATCCACCACCATGACCGCGGCATCCACTGCCGTGAGCACGCGGTAGGTGTCCTCGGAAAAGTCCTTGTGGCCCGGGGTGTCGAGAATGTTGACCACGCAATCATTGTATTCAAATTGCAGCACCGTGGAGCTCACCGAGATCCCGCGTTGCTTTTCCAACTCCATCCAATCCGAGGTGGTTGCCCGTTGGTTCTTGCGCGCCGTGACGCTGCCGGCCAGCGTCAACGCCCCGCCGTAGAGCAGGAATTTCTCGGTCAGCGTCGTCTTGCCCGCATCCGGGTGGGAGATGATCGCAAACGAACGGCGACGTTTCACCTCGCGTTGCAACGC
>CAIKDP010000427.1 GCA_903826205.1 Akkermansiaceae bacterium | reverse complement strand
GTAATCCAAATCACCGCGCATGGACAGCACGGATTGCGGGAGTCTCCGCACAGTACCTGTGCGGCTCTGCTGCGGATGCCTGCGCATGGAATACCGTGCCTGCAGCCTGGCACGGGTTACGGCGGCAGCAGGCTGCAGTAGTCCACTGGTCCACGCCTACGGCAGTTGGCTCGCGCCCATCAGGAAGCGGTCACATTCGCGGGCGGCGCCACGGCCTTCGTTGATGGCCCACACGACCAGCGACTGGCCGCGGCGCATGTCGCCTGCGGCAAACACACCGGGCAGGTTGGTGGTGAATTTGCCGTGTTCGGCCTTGACGTTGGATCGGGGGTCGGTGGCAACACCGAATTTGTCGATTATGTTAGATTCGGGGCCGGTGAAGCCCATGGCGAGCAGGACGAGTTGGGCCGGGATGACGCGCAGGGAGCCGGGGATTTCCTGCGGCACAAAACGACCTTGTTCGTCTTTGCCCCACTCGATTTCCACCATCTCGAGGCCCGTCAACTGGCCGGCGGTATCCTTGAGGAAGCGCTTGGTCTGCACCAGATATTGCCGCGGATCGCTGCCCTGAACGGCGGCGGCTTCCACCTGGCCGTAATCCATCAGGTAAACCTTGGGCCACTCCGGCCACGGGTTGTTAGCCGCACGCTCCAGCGGCGGCTTGGGCAGAATCTCCAATTGCACGACGTTCTTGCAGCCGTGGCGCAGGCTGGTTGCCACACAGTCGGTGCCGGTGTCGCCGCCACCAATGACGACCACTTCCTTGCCGGCCGCATGGAGCGCGGGCAGCGAGCCGTCGAATTGCCGGTCCAACTGGTGGCGCGTGTTCCCGGTTAGAAAATCCATGGCCAGATGGACACCCGCCGCGTCGCGGCCCTCAATGGGCAGGTCGCGGGCCTGGGTGGCACCACAGCAGAGGACCACCGCGTCAAATTCCTTGCGCAGGCGCTCGGGCGACCATTCGGCATCTGACCCGATGCAAACACCGGTTTTGAACTCGATGCCTTCTTCGCGCAGCAGGTTGACCCGGCGGGTGACCACCTCGTTCTTGTCGAGTTTCATGTTAGGAATGCCATACATGAGCAATCCGCCGATGCGGTCTTCGCGCTCAAACACGGTGACGCTGTGGCCTGCTTGGTTGAGTTGCGCGGCGCAGGCGAGCCCGGCGGGGCCGGACCCGACGATGGCCACCTTTTTGCCGGTTCTTTTGGCCGGGATTCTGGGAGTGACCCAACCTTCCTCCCAACCGCGGTCGATGATGGCGCATTCGTTGTTCTTGATGGCCACCGGGGGCGCGATGACCCCCAGCACGCAGGACCCTTCGCAGGGGGCGGGGCACACCCGGCCGGTGAACTCCGGAAAATTGTTGGTCTTGTGCAGGCGCTGCAGCGCCTCCTTCCAGCGGCCACGGAAGATCAGGTCATTCCATTCCGGTATAAGGTTGTACACCGGGCAGCCGCTGGCCATGCCGGCCACCAGTTGGCCGGTGTGGCAGAACGGCGTGCCGCAATCCATGCAGCGCGCGCCTTGCTCACGTTGTTGCTTCTCATCCGGATGGATCTTGAATTCCCGCCAGTTTTTGAGCCGCTCGAGCGGTGCGATTTCCGCAACGGTCTTCCGTTCCAGTTCCATGAATCCTGTTGGCTTGCCCATGATTTTATTGATTCCTGATAACCTATAACTAATAACTCAATTTCCCCCCACGCGTGACAGGTCCTTGAGATTTTCCTCGAATGCGGCCATCGCGGCCTCATCGCCGGACAAGCCCTGTTCCTCGACTTTCTTGAAGCACTCCAGCATCCGTTCGTAGTCGCGCGGCATGACCTTGAAGAACTTCGGCAACTGCGCGTCCCAGTTGTCCAGCAACCATGCGGCGCGCTCCGAACCGGTGAGGGTCTTGTGTTGTACAATCCTGGCCTTGACGTTGGCGATGTCCTCATCGCTGCATTCTATCAATCGATAGAGATTGACCATGTCCTTGTTGAGGCGTTTCTCAAAGAGTCCGTCGATGTCATAGACATAGGCCACGCCGCCGGACATGCCCGCGGCGAAGTTGCGTCCAGTCTCACCGAGCACGATGACCTCGCCGCCCGTCATGTATTCGCAGCCATGGTCGCCGATGCCTTCGACCACGGCCTTGACGCCGGAATTGCGGACGCAGAAGCGTTCGCCGGCGATGCCGCAGATGAACGCCTGGCCCTGGGTGGCGCCATAGAACGCCACATTACCGATGATGATGTTGTCGGCGGCCTTGTATTTCACGCCGCGTGGTGGATAGACAATGACCTTCGCCCCGGACAATCCCTTGCCAACGTAGTCATTGGCGTCCCCTTCAAGCTCAAAGGTCATGCCTGCCGGCGTGAAGGCGGCGAAGGATTGGCCCGCGCTGCCATGGAAGGTGAGTTTCACGGTGTCTTCCGGCAGGCCCTTGCCGCCGTGCTTGCGGCTGATCTCGCTGCCGGTGATGGTGCCCACCACGCGGTTCACATTGGCGATCGGCAGG
>CAIKDP010000426.1 GCA_903826205.1 Akkermansiaceae bacterium | reverse complement strand
GCCATGCCACTCTAACCCGATGAGTTCAACGCATTCAAGGTCAGTCTCATGACATACGGCATGGCGGATGCAATCCGCCGCCACAGTGCGCCCACGCCATTGCCAACGGCGGTCACAGACCACCGCTAACGTACTGAATTCCAGCATGGAATTCAGGTTTTAGGCTCATGGGTTTTCGGCGATTCGGAACCGGAGCGCAGCGCAGATAGCCTGACTGACTTTGGGGAATTCTTCAGGCAAATCGCCGCTCCTTGATGCTGCCGCGCGCGTTGCGGCCTCGACACCGGGCTACCCTCTGAAGTCCCTCCGGGATTATGCATCAAAGAGGGAATCCAACTTGCCAGGATGGACCGCTTCTGCGGGTATGGGCTGGCATTTCAAGGCTGCGGCCTGGGGTATGGCGTGGCAATAATGTTGCGGTCTGCGGAATTTTTGGCGTAGGTTGCCGCCGTGAGCTGTCCTATTCATGGTCGCCTCCCGGTGCTTTGGCTTGTCGGTTTGCTGGCCATGGGTTTGCCGCTCGCCGCGGCGACTCCGCCATGGGTCGTGCGCACCTGGCAGTCCGACGAGGGTTTGCCGGACAACACGGTGGTGGGCATGGAGCAAACGCCCGACGGCTTCCTATGGGTGGCCACCAGGACCGGTTTGGTGCGCTTCGACGGCATGCGCTTCCAGCCATTCCAGATGACGGCGGCCGGGGCACCGGCGGGCGGCATCAAGGCGTTGGTCGCCGACCGGCGCGGTCGCTTGTGGGTGGCGAAGGATGATGGCGTGGTGGTCTGTGTCGATCAGGGGGTGGCGACGATGGTGGTCGGCCCGGAATTCTCGGGGGGGTACGCGGATAGCGGGGAACGGATCATGGCGATCGATGCGGAAGACGCGGTGTGGGTGTGCTACTCCGGCGGCCTGGTCTTGCGCCTTCGGGACGGGCAGGTGCGGTCGTTCACTGAGACGGATGGGTTGCCCGGCGGCAGCGCCTGTCGATTGACGATGGATGGGACGGGGCAACTTTGGTTTGCCCAAGGGGATTGGGTGGGGGTCTTCCGCGACGGCCGGTTTTGCCCGCTGGCACAACAGTCGTTCCAGCGCATCACCGGAGCCCATGGGGCCGGCGGCATCTGGGGCTATCGGGACCGGCAAGTCTGGAAACTTGCCGAGGGTAGCGCGCCGGTGAAGCTCGGCGCGTTGCCGGACGATGTGCCCGAGGTGGGCCCTACGGCCATGCGTCAAGACCGGGCCGGCTGCCTGTGGCTGGGCACCACCAAGGCCGGCTTGTTCCGCTTCGATCCTGCCGGCGGGGTGACGGCACCTCTGCCGCAACAAACCATCTGGGCCCTGCAGGAGGACCGGGAGGGGAATTTGTGGGTGGGCACGCGCGGCGGCGGCTTGAATCAATTGAAGCCAAGAGTCGTCGAGTTGCTGACCACCGGTTCCGCCACCCCGTTTGAGCCGGTGCAGTCGCTCTGCCAGGACACCGACGGCATGTTGTGGGCCATCGTCTGGCCCGACGGGCGCCTCGTGCGCAGCGCGGGCCAGACCTGGTCCCCCTTGGCGCTTGAGGACGGTCGGTCCATCTCCCGCAGCGAGTGCGTGGCCGCCGATCCCTTGGGCGGGGTCTGGATCGGCACCAGTGAGGCAGGGGTGCTGCACTGGCAGGGCGGGGCGGTGACGGAAACCCTCGACCTAACCAACGGCTTGGCCGGCAATGACGTTGGCGCCCTGCTGGTGAGCGCCTCCGGCGAGGTTTGGATTGGCCCCAGATTCGTCGAGGTCGTGCAGTGCCGCAAGAACGGGCAACTCCGGACCTTCCAAATGCCCGCCGGCGGCGGGTCGGTCATGGCTTTGGCGCTGGATGCCGCCGGCGATTGCTGGGTGGCGACCTTCGGCCGCCGCTTGCTGCGGGTTCACGGTGAGGTCGTGACCGACGAAACCGCGGCCACCCTGGCGGAACCGTGCGAGATCCGGGGCTTGTTAGGCACGGCAGACGGCAGCTTGTGGATCGGCTACGCCGGCCAGGGGTTGGGGCGGCTCAAAGCCGGCCGTTTCAGCCAATGGCGCAGCGGTCAGGGACTGCCCGACGACTACATCTGCAACATCCTTCCCGACGGGCGTGGCCGCTTGTGGTTTGCGGGCAACCGGGGCATTTTCAGCGTGCGCAAAACGGATTTCGACGACTTCGAAGCCGGGCGGATCACGCGGGTGTGCGCGGTGGCGTACGGGCGCAATGACGGGCTGCTGCGCTTGCAGGCGAATTTCAATCTCTGGCCAGGCGCGCAGCGCGGCACGGATGGCCGCTTGTTGTTCGCGATGCAGTCGGGCATCGCCGCGGTGTCTGCGGACAATCTCCAGCAGCATCCGCCGCCGCCGGTGGTCATCGAGTGCGTCACCGCCAATGGCCAAACGGTGGCTGCTTACCAAGCAGGCCGCCGTCCGGAGCCCCCCCGTGCCGGCGTGCCGCTCGAATTGGGCCGGGCCGGCACCCACCTGCACCTCCCGCCGGGCCAGCACCGCGTCGAGTTTGCCTTTACCGCCCTGACCTTCACCAAGCCGGAAGCCATCGGCTTTCGGTACCGGCTGCACCCCGTGGACGAGGACTGGGTCGATGCCGGCACCTTGCGCACCGCCACCTACGCCCAAATCCCGCCCGGACACTATCAGTTCGAGGTGAGCGCCTGCAGCAACGAGGGCGTGTGGAACCCCGCCGGCGCGGCGCTCGACCTAACAGCCGAGCCCTACTGGTGGGAAACCGCTTGGTTCCGCGTGCTCGGACCGCTGGCCACCGCAGGGCTGTTAGGGTGGGGGATCCTCGCGGGCGTGCGGCGCCGCCACCGGCGCCAGATCGAGCGTCTGGAGCTGCAGCAGGCCACCGCCCGCGAGCGTGCCCGCATTGCCGCCGACCTCCATGACGACCTTGGCGCGCGCCTGACCGAACTCAGCCTGCTCGGGTCGCTCGGCGTCCGGCCGGCCATCCCGCTGGCACAAGCGCAGGACTACTTGGGCGAGGTTGCCACCAAGTCCCGGGAAATGGTCGCCGCGCTCGACGAAATCGTCTGGGCGGTCAAACCGGAGAACGACCTGATGCCGTCGGTCATCAGTTACTTGTGCCATTATGCGCAGCGGTTTTTCGAGACCACGCCCATACACTGCCGCTTGGACGTGGCCACCGGGCTGGCGGACTTGTCCTTCAACTCGGAGCAGCGGCACGGATTGCTGCTGGCGCTCAAGGAGGCCCTCAGCAACGTGGTGCGGCACTCTGCCGCCACCGTGGTCTGGTTGCGGATTTTCGTCCGCCATGGCATGCTCCACGTGGTGGTCGAAGACAACGGCCAAGGCATCCCCGGCACGGACCCCGCCGCAGGGGCCGACGGCCTGGCCAACATGTGCGGGCGTCTCGCCGGCATGGGCGGCACTTGCGATGTGCGCAGCGCGCCAGGGCAGGGGACCAGCGTCGAGTTTGCCCTGCCGCTGGCGGGGACGTCCGCGAAGTGAGCGAGTTTCTTTTGATTGGGCGTGACGATTTTTGCCACTGATGTAATGGAACCACCGCCATCATTATATGTTTTTTCGCAGTGATGCCTCAAGGGTTCGCAGTGCCCGGTGGCTTTCTTGGGCGCGAGCTCAACTGTTTTGGTCGTGACATCCGGGTCGCCTACGGTTCCTATCACTGGCAACACCTTAATCTAACATGATCAGCATCGCCGTCGTCGAGGACAACGCCGGAGTCCGGCAGAATTTCCAGCGTCTGATTGACGAGGCGCCGGGGTTCCGCTGCGTCTGTGCCTGCGATTGTGGCGAGGATGCCCTGCGCCAGATTCCCCGCGTCCGGCCCGACGTGGTGCTCATGGACCTGCACCTGCCCAATCTCTCCGGCATCGAATGCACCGCACGCCTCAAGGAGCTCTTGCCGGACATGCAGGTCATCATTGTCACCGTTTATGATGACACCGAGACGGTCTTCAAGGCCCTGCGCGCCGGCGCCTGTGGCTACCTCCTGAAGCGTTCCGCCCCGGAGCGGATTCTCGGTGCCATCCGCGAAGTCCGCGAGGGCGGCGCGCCCATGACCAGCGAGATCGCCCGCAAGGTCGTCGAGGCCTTCCAACCGGCCCCGCCGCCGGGCCCCGCCGACCTCAACCTGACCCGCCGCGAGCACGAGATTCTCGAATGGCTCGTGCAAGGCTTTGCCAACAAGGAGATCGCCACCCGCCTGAGCTTGAGCGTCGATACCGTGCGCTGGCACCTCAAGCAGATCTACGAAAAACTCCACGTCCGCTCCCGCACCGAGGCCGCCCACAAGTTCCGCAGCACCGGAACGCCGCCACCCGCGCGGTGAGGCAACCCCGCCGGAGCCGGTGACCGGGATGCGGGGGGTGATGGAGGAAGTGACCGACCGGCCTGGCACCCGGGCGGGCGCGTCAAGCGTGAGGCGGGCCAAAAAACCACCCATTTGGGGGGGGGACAAATCCCCGCGGAAATGACATATATTCATCAGGCGACTGCGCGTCTGGGGACGCGCCAGGAGCCAACCTGCCAAAAATTCCCACACCGCACGGCAACCCACAAGAAAGCAAGCCCCCCATGAAAGCAAACCCCACAAGCATTCCCACCCGCAATCGCGCCGACCTCCGCGACGAGGCGCAGCCAGCCACCCCGGCTCATGACCGCCTCATGACCTCGCAAAAGCCCCTCCGCCGCATCCTCACCGGCCTCGCCACGGCGTTCGCCGCCTTCGCGCTGGGCGCAACATCAATCGCCCGCGCCGACACTTTGCCACCGGAGTTGATCAACCTTGCAAGCGCGACCGGGGTATTCCTGGCGGACACGGCGGCCGGCGGCGATGGCACTTTGGCGAACACCGGTTGGGAAAATGCGAACTCGTATTATGACGGCGGGGGTCTCGGGTTTTCGGTACTCACGGATGGCACCTCGGATACTAAGTGGATCGGATGCGGCACGGAGGCTTTCGGTGTTTCATATCCCGGACCAGATGGGCATGGGGCTGGCTTCTATTTTACATTGCCGACCGCGACCGCGATGCAGAGCATCCAGTTTTTCACCCAGGATTCTGCTCCGCTCCGTAGCCCCGCGACGATGACGATCGAGGGTTCCAATGCCGTTGGCGCCGATCTGATGTTAGGCACCAGTTGGACACTGCTGTATTCAGGCCAAGCAGGCTTGGGGGGGATAGGCGAGAACTCGGCTGGAGCTACAGTGAACTTTGGAAACACAACCGCTTACACAAGCTATCGCGTGCTTTTCCCCACGATTTACGGAAACCAGGGAGTGCAACTCGCGGATATCGCCGCCTACACCCCCCCCACGCCCGTCGGCACGACTCCCACCACGACCACGCTGGCCGCCAACACCAACACCAATCCTTCGATTTACGGCGATTCGCTGAGCTTTGATGTGACCGTGGCCGAGGACGGAGGCACCCGCATCCCGACCGGCACCGTCACCCTCAAAGACGGCGGGCCCACCGGCACGACCCTCGGCAGCGCACCCCTAACAGGCGGCGCCTGCACCATCACCACCACCACGCTGGCGGGCGGCACCCATGCCAACATCGTGGCCGTCTATTCTGGCAATTCGACCTTCGCTGGCAGCTTTTCCAGCGCCTTGAGCCCGGCCCAAGTCGTCAAAGCCGCCCTGATTGCACTCTATCGTTTCGATGCTTCTGCCACTGCTGACATCGACGGCGCCTCGAAGCTCGGGGCATATAACGGTATTACCTTCGACGGTACCGGCGTCGGCACTCCCGCGGTCAGCGGTGGTGCGCTGGTGCTGGACGGTTCATCAACCGTAAATTTGAACTTGGGCAGCGTCGTTGCCACCAATCCGCTCGACGCCACCCATAACGCCTCGATCGCGATCAGGTTCAAAACCAGTGCGCCACTGGGCGGTCTGTTGGCCTCCGGCCAGTTGTGGTTGACGGTCCACGGCGGCGAGTTTGGTTTGGAGACGTTTGGAAACCGGATGTTTTCCGCCGGCACGGACCTTGACGATGGAAACTGGCATACGGCCGTTTTCACCTATGACGCCTTGAAAAGATTCTATCCCCTCGATCCTTATGCGCAGTTGTTATACGTGGATGGCACCACCGCCGTGGCTGATCCTAGTGGCGACTGGGGTGCTCCCGGTTGGGGCTCGAATACGGGTGCCGCGGCCGTTACGCTCGGAATATCCGGTGGGGATTACAACAACACCCAAGTCAAATTCAACGGCGAAATTGACTATGTGGCCTTTTTTAGTGGCACGCTCACCAGCGCCGAAGTGGCGAACATCTATGCGGGCGACTTTGGCGCGTACGTGAAAGTCACGACGACGACCACGCTCGCCCGCCACTCGGACACGAGCACTCCCTCGGCCTACGGCGCCACGCTGAGCTTCGATGTGACCGTGGCCGAGGACGGAGGCCCCGGCATCCCGACCGGCACAGTCACCCTGAAAGACGGCGGAACGACGATCGGCACAGGAGAGCTTGTCGATGGCACCTGCACCATCACCACCACCGCGCTGGCGGTCGGCACCCATGCCAACATCGTGGCCGTCTATTCTGGCGACCCGACCTTCGCTGGCAGCACTTCCAGCGCCTTGAGCCCGGCCCAAGCCGTCAACCTGCCCGCGGGGGCGAAACTGGCGTTCACGACCCAGCCCGGCACGGATCTTGTGCCGCAGCCGGTGGTGACGGTGCAGGATGCGTTAGACAACACCTTGGACTGTTCCGCATCCATCACCCTCGCGATCAAGACAGGAACGGGACCGGGCACCTTGAGCGGGACAAATATCGTGGAAGCGGTGAACGGTGTGGCCACCTTCACCGGCCTGTCGATCGACTTGGCTGGCGCTGCCTATCAGTTGACAGCGACCAGCGCGGGACTGACACCAGCGGATAGCGAGGCGTTCAGCTGTACAACGGTGCGCATCGGCGCTGAACAGTACAATCCGGGGGGTGGCGACACGCTACCCTCGCCGATCGATGTTAGCAGCGACGACTTGCTGCAAACGAGCTTGTCCAGTGTCACCGGCGACGAGCTCGAGAATATGCGTGACGGCTCATTTATTTCCAGCACCCCGTTCAACGACAATCCGTTTGTCACGACCTATGCCTTGAATCTTATCAACAATCCCGGAGGGTATGACATCCGCGAGGTCCGCGTTTTCAGCGGGTGGGATTCAACTCGGTCGCCCCAGTCGTACGATATGTCTTATTCGCTCGTTGGGGCGCCCGATACATTTCTCCCCTTGGGCACTGTCCTTACCGCGGCTGGCGAAAGCGGTGCGATCATGACGCGCACCTATGACGCCACCGGAGCAGCCATACTCACCGGTGTGGCCAAAATCCAGTTCAGCTTCAGGCCTAACACTGACGGGACGGTCTATCGCGAGATCGATGTGATAGGCACGCCGACGAGCCCCGGCGGCACGACTGCCACCACAACCACGCTGACCCGCCACTCGGGCATGAGCACTCCCTCGGCCTACGGCGCCACGCTGAGCTTTGATGTGACCGTGGCCGAGGACGGAGGTCCCGGCATCCCGACCGGCACCGTCACCTTGAAAGACGGCGGGTCCACCGGCACGACCCTCGGCAGCGCACCCCTAACAGGCGGCGCCTGCACCATCACCACCACCACGCTGACGGTCGGCACCCATGCCAACATCGTGGCCGTCTATTCTGGCGACTCGACCTTCGCTGGCAGCAATTCCAGCGCCTTGGACCCCGCCCAAGTCGTCAATCCGGGCGCACCGGCGCAACTGGCGTTCACGACCCAGCCCGGTGGCGGGCAGCCCGGAGTGGTTTGGGGGACGCAGCCGGTGGTGACGGTGCAGGATGCGTTCGGCAACACCGTGACTAACAGTACCGCATCCATCACCCTCGCGATCACCGAAGGCACGCCCACAAGCGGTGGTCCGGGAACGTTGGGCGGGACGAAAACCGTGGCAGCGGAGAACGGCGTGGCCACCTTCTCCGACCTGTCGATCGACACGGCTGGCGCTGCCTATCAGTTGACCGCGACCAGTGGTTCGCTGACATCAGCGGATAGCACCGCGTTCACGGTTGAAGCCAATTTGGTCTCGGAGTTGCTCTCAAATGGCAGCTTTGAGATTGGCGACCCCGCCCCGCCGGCTGATGCGGGCCAGATTAAAGTGGTGGCTGGCGACACGGCCAACCTTCCAGGGTGGACCGCTTCTGCGGAGATGGGGTGGTATTTCAAGTATGCGGCATGGGGTATGACCGCCCCGGACGGTGCCGGTGAGCGTCTCTTTAACCTTATCAACGCGGCGGGTGCAAACGTCCTCTCACAGAGTTTTGCGGTAGCCGCCGGGACGACCTACACTGTGAGTTATTACGAGATGAAGCGGGGCGGCGGTGGCTACATGACCACGACCCTCAGTGTCGCAGAAGGGACGGTTACCGGTGCCGGCGGAGCGCCGGTGGCGGTTGGCGCAGGCCCGGCCACCAGCATCGTTCAGACCACCGGTGCAAACGCGGCCTGGACGCTGCACAGCTTCAAGTTCACCCCGAACACCTCGACGACGGCGACCCTAGCCTTCGGCAACGATTGGGTCGACGGTGATCACGGCGACAGAGACGGCGTCTTCCTGGACAATATTAGTGTCATCGAGACAAAAGTTTCCACGACCACCCTCGCCGCCAACACCAACACCAATCCTTCGAACTACGGCGATTTGTTGAGCTTCGGTGTGACTGTGAGCGGTGATGCCGGCACCCCGACGGGCACCGTCACCTTGAAAGACGGCGGGCCCACCGGCACGCCCCTCGGCAGCGTAACCCTAACAGACGGAGCCTGCACCATCACCACCACCACGCTGAGCGGCGGCACTCACAACAACATTGTGGCCGTCTATAGCGGCGATTTCACCTATGCCACCAGCACTTCAGCCGTAGCGAGCCCCGCCCAAGTCGTCGTCAACCTGGCAGGGCCGACCATCACCGCGAAGGGATCGCCGCTAACGGTTGCTCTAACGACCATCTATGGCACGGCTTCACCCGCCACCAGTTTCACGGTTTCCGGTGTCAACATGGCTGCCGGCATCACGGTCACGCCACCAGCGGGTATTGAGGTTTCGCAAACTGCGGGTGGCGCCAGCGGCTATGCGGGCAGCGGAAACCCCATCACTGTCGGCTCCACCGGCACGATTGGAGACACGCTGGTTTATGTCCGTCTCGCCGCTAACGCTCCGGTCACCGGCACTTACAATGCCCAAAACATCGTGTTGTCCAGTTTGGATGCTATCTTTGTCAACGTCCTCACGAAGGACAGCGGCAACGGGGTGAGCAAGGCCGACTCGAGCGTGACCGACCCGATGGTGGGCACCTACACCTACAACACCACCCCGCAGGGACCTGACAGCGGATCGACGGCGACCGGCTCGACCGGGCCGATCAGCTACAGCTATAGGGGTACCTCAAGCGCAGGCGGGACCTACGGGCCGAGCGGGACCCGGCCCACGGCGGCTGGCTATTACACGGTCATCGCGACGGTGGCGGCGGATGACAACCACAACGCTGCCTCATCCACCGAGACGCCCTTCATGATCGGCATGGCCGACCCGGTCGTGTCGACCTGGCCGACGGCGACCATTGCCTACGGTCAGACCTTGGGATCATCCACCTTCTCTGGCGGCTCGGCCACGCCGGCCGGCGGCACCTATGCGTTCAGCTCGCCCACGACGAAACCTCCCGTCGGCACGGCAACCCACGCCGCGACCTACACGCCGGCGGATACCGACAACTACAATCAGGCCAGCGGCTCGGTGAGTGTGACGGTCACGCCCAAGTTCGCCTCGTGGATCGACGGGTTCAACTGGACTGGCTTCAGCAATCCTGACAAGTCGGCGACCGGTGACCCGGACCATGACGGGCTGACTAACGAGAAGGAATATGCCTTCGGGTTGCTTCCTAACAACGCCGCCTCATGCGACCCGATCACGGTCCAACTCAACAAGACCACCGGCAAGTTCAGTTATACCCGGACCGCGACTCCCGCCACCACCGGCATCACCTACTCGGTGTGGACGTCCACGTCCCTGGCGGCAAGTGGCCAACCCGGCGGATGGGCGGAGGATGTGACAGCCGCTCAAAGCGTCATCAGCAATGCCAACAATGTCGAGACCGTGGAGGTGACCCTCAGCGGGACCAAGCCGTTGGGCGCTACGAAGTTGTTTGTGCAGGTAAAGGCCGTCGTGCCCGCGCAGTAAAGAGAAGTCAAAGAGAAGTTATTGGTTATTGGAAGACAGAAGACAGAAGACAGAAGACAGCGGCTGGAAGCCGCAGCTACTACGCAGCGTGCAAGCTCCACCAATAACCTAAAACTGATAACTAATAACCTCTTCCCCCCCCTTTCCGGAGTTAATGGGTTTTCTCCGGGATCCAGTGGGGCCGCCGGTGCGGACCGGCGGCCCCGCACTTGTCTCGGCGATCATGGCATTGTAGCAATGGCATGCCTTCCTTCAAGGTTCAACGGCCTTCACCCCAAGACCAATTTTCTAGCAGATCTTATGAAACTCGTGCCCTTTTTTCTGCCCTCCGCTTCCCGCCTTGGCTTTTCCATGCGTGCCAAACTTGGCAATTCACCAGCAGTTCTGGCAATGGCCTCAGTTGCAATGGCTGGCCTGCTGCTCGGGAGCACATGGGTTCATGCGGACGAGAGTTCAAAACAGCCGGAAACAAGGCGTCTGCAGCTCAAGGTGGTGAAAACCCTCGCGCAGCCCGTGATTGGCCGGAACACGCCGGGTGCTGAGAAGATTCCCGGCGGGTTCGAGGGGGGCAACTCGGTTAAGGTCACAATCGACGACAAACCCGAATACCACTTTTTTGCCCACAGCTACCCGAAGCTCGACTGGAGCCAAAGCCAGCTCGACCACTGGGTTTCGAACGACGGACTGAACTGGCGGCATCAGGGTGTGCTGCAAGCGCCATACAAGGACGAGCAGACCGGGCTCTATCACATCTTTTGTGCGCCGATTCCTTTCTACGATGAACAAGATGGCCGCTGGTATCTGTTCTACGGGGACTTTGGCAAACAGGAACAACAATGGTCGTCCGGTGGAACCATGCGGTGTGCGCAGTCCAAGGTGCCGGGACCGAAGGGGGTCAATGGCCCATACGACTTTCCAGGTCGTGAGATTTTCGTGCCAGGCCAGAGTCACCCGCAAAATGTTCGTCCAAATTCCAACAGCGCACCCTTCCGGGTGAAGGACGGGCGATGGGCGATGTTCTTTAATCCCGATGGACCGCTCAACCCGGAGAGTGGCAAGTGGTGGGTCGCCCTCAGTTTCGGACCGACACCCCGCGGCCCGTTCAAGTGCCCTGAGCCATGCGAACACGCGCCGCTGATCGATCCCACCGGTTACAACGAGAACCCGATGCCGATCAAGGTGCGCGGGCCGAAGAGCGGGCGGGAATACTGGGTGGCGGTATTCGATTTCCTCGCGCCCGAGGTCACCGCGTTCACTCCCAAGAACGTGTTCGGCTTCTCATGGTCCGATGACGGTGTGCATTGGCCTGCGGAACATGGCCAGGTGGTCAATGTGGACGACGGGCTCGCACAAGGCGAGCGAGGCTGGTGGCGCGGCGCGTGGGCCATCCGGACACCGCACCAAATGATCGACGAAGGCGACGGCACCTACACCGTATTCTTCACCGGGGGCACCCATGAAAACCACTTCGCCGACTTCCGGGCCGTAGGGATGGTCAAGGTGAAATTGATTGAAGAATGAATCCCGTCGGGAAAGGGTTTGTTCCTAACAAACATGAAGCCGGACAATTGACGTCCTGAAAAGTTCTTATCAGTCTGGGATCCGGGACAGCGGCCGGATCTGGCCCTGGAAGCCGTGGCTGCGGCGTCCCGCCGCAGGTCGCCGGGGAACTGGAACTGTGGGATCCAACCACACTGGCCATCATTCCGCTTGTGTTTGTTAGAATTACACCAAACCAAGTCGAAATCAAATTGAATCTGCCGGCGGAAGAGAGCTGTCTCATTGTCTTCACGCCTGCGGCAGACGCGAATATTCGCAAGTAAGAGGCAGCACCCCCACAGGCAGGGAACGGGACTTGGCAGGGACCTTTCTCCGAAAGGTCCGGCTGGGGCAGGGTGGCGATATCATTACCGGTTCTAACAATTCTCAAAATGCCGCTTGAATGGCGGGTGATGGCAGTGCAAACCGCGGCGACCTTGCCCCCACCGGACGCCCCGGAGGTCATGCGCGTCAAGTTAAGGGGATAGTTATGAGAAACCACCGAGTTCTGGTAAATCGTGCCAGAAAAACCACTGAAACACTGATTGCCACTGATATCACTGAGAAGATTTTTATTATGATTTCAGTGGAATCAGTGGTCCTCAGTGCTCTCAGTGGTAAAAATCGTTACGCCAAATCACAAAAACTTCGCTAACTTGACGCGCATGCCCGGAGGTGCGTCCCTGCCTAAGTGCGGGCCATTGGAGGGACCGCGTTGGTGACTGCGCGGGACTTCGTAGGCCCGCGGTACAGAGGTGAGATTTCAACATCCAACATTCAACATTCAACATCCAATGATCAAGTGAAGAGGATGATAAGCGCCGGGCATGGAACGGGGGGCTCTGATCCAGGTAGTTAGTTAGATTAACCACAGACTACACGGATTACACGGATTACACGGATTGATTGAGAAATTCAGGCTGCATCTTTTGAAGGCCATCATGATTCCACAACATCTTCATAATCTGAGAGATCTGAGTAATCTGTGGTTCAAATATCGGTTTTCAGGCTTAGTTTTTGTCGGTGACGAAGCGCAGGAAGCAGACGGTTCCCGGCGGCAGGTCGAGGTGAATGACCGGCGGCGAACCGCTCAAAAGTTCCTCGCTCGACAAACTGAATTCGTGGTGATCATCCACCAAATATTTCTGCAGGCGAACCTTTCCTGTCAGGGGCAGATCCTGGACTGACAAATCCCAACGGCTCTGCGGGGATTTGAAATTGGCGAGCAACACTCCGGCGCGCCGCTTGTCCTCGCTCAGACCGGCGCAGACATCGAGCGACGGCGGAGCGTCCACGCGCACCCGGGCGGGGGTTTGGGTCAACTCGTTGAACGCGCGAAATGCGTGATAGGTGGTGCTGGGCACCCCGTATTCGTCGAACATGCTCCAGTGCAGCGTGTCGGCGGCGGCGGTAAAGAAATTGGCCACATCCAAGGGAGTGTCCTGGAACCGGATGAGCACCGCCGCCGCGAACGCCGCCGCTTCGCCGCCGAGGGTGGCTTGGAATTTCGTGCGCAGTCCGCGGAAACTCTCGCGTTTGTTAGGTCGCAATTCGTTCCAGCCAACGTTGATGTAATGCCACTCGTTGAGATGTGTTTCGGTCTTCTGGAAACCGAATTCATCGAGAATCTTGCGCGCGGCCACCGCACTGGCGGCTGGACCTGCCGGGTCTTTGCCATACCAGTGAAACGAGAAGAAGTCCAAGGGGAGCTTGCGTTCCTGGCAATACTTGAGAAACGGCCGCACCCACTCGCTGCGCACGTCGGTGACTCCCGGTCCGCCCACTTTGTTTTTAGGATCGTGGGCCTTGATGGCCGTGGCCGCGGCCTCGTAGAGCGCGAAATACTGCTCCATCGTGCCGGTCCACATCTGGCCTTTGAGATCAGGTTCATTCCAAATTTCCCAATACCGAATATTGAACTGGTGCCCGTCGGCCCAGCCATCGTTGAAGTGGCGGATCATATGCACGCAAATGTCGGCCCACTTGCGAGGGTCCGCGGGTGGATTCACGTTGTATTGGGTCTTGTGCTCGATGCAGGTGCCCAGCCGATAGACGATTTGCGAACCATTCTTTACGATGGCCGCCAAGTAATCGTCCGTCGGCGCGAACACGTAATTGCGGGGATCGTCAGCATCGGCATGAAACAGCGGAAACACGCAGTGGACATCCACCACATTCGGACTGGGCCACTGGCAATCGTGCAGGCGCGTGTGCGGGAACCCGGCTTCGGCGTGATAGACGACCAGGTTGTCGGACTCGGAACTGCGGCTGAGCGGGCCGCCGTTGACGCCATGCAATGGCTTGATCCTGCCCGCCGGCGTCCCGAAGTGGATGCTCACGGTGCCGTTTGTTGCCGAAGCTTCGGGAGTCTCCGCGCAGGGCGCGTGGGTCGCAACCAGCAAGCAACACAGCAGTCCCGTTAGAACGGACAGGCGGCCGGGCTGGCGATGTCCAATGGCGACAAGGATGCGTTGGTGAAGTGTCATGTCGCGCGATATATACTTCAAACCCGTCCGCGGCGTCAAGCATCGCTGGCTTTCCAAATTGTAGCGGCGGTCTGTGACCGCCGATGGCGAATGGCATCGCGCATCTCTTTGGCATCGACGCTCATAGAGCGCCGCTACAATCCGTTCCTGTTTTTCTGTCAGCTGGGATCATCGCGACAATCCCGCATTTATTTCTGAGTTTCACTTGCTAGGCTGCACCGGGCCGGCTGCGTCTGTGGCGGGGATCATGTTTTGTGTGCCGAGCCATGCGAGCATCCGGGTGCGGATGGAATCCCACAGCGCGCCCCAGAGGGCGTTGAGGGTGTGGTTGCCGGTGGCCAGTTCCATATATTCGACCGGTATCTGGTGGGCCTTGAGTGCCTCGCTCAGCATCCGGCTGTTTTCCACCGACACGCCGGAGTCGAGCTTGCTGTGGGTGATGAACATTGGTGGGGTCCGGGCGCTTACCTGCTTTTCTGCGGAGAACCGCTCTATCATATCGGGTGTCGGGTTGGGTCCCAGCAGGTTGTCCCTGGTGCCAAGCGAGGTCTTTTCACCCATGGTGATGACCGGATAGACCAGCATCACAAAATCCGGCCGGCAACTGAGTCGTTCCATGGGATCGGTCGCTTCGGGATGGCCGGCGTCAAAGCGGGTGCCTGCCATGGCCGCCAAATGGCCACCCGCGGAAAAGCCCATGATGCCGACTCGGTCGGGGTTGAGGTTCCACTTGTTGGCGTTGGCGCGCACCATGCGAATGGCGCGTTGCGCATCTAACAATGGAATGAGAGGTCGTCCTTTAGGCAACCTGTACTCCAGCACGATGCCGGCGATGCCATGTTGGTTGAGCCACTTGGCGATGTTGTGGCCTTCCGCATCAATGACCAAGCCGCCGTAGCCGCCGCCGGCGCAAAGCACGATGGCTGCCCCATTGGCCTTGGCAGGATCCGGCAGATGGACCGTGATGGGAGCGTCAGCCACCTCAAACGTGCCGTCACCCATGGGTGCCTGGCCCGCCCAGAGCGAGAGCTTTTGCGGCGGCGCCTGCACCGCGGCGGCGGGCCAGGATGCGTCCGCCGTGGCGCCAGTAACGCCCAGCACTTTAAGGCGTGCCTTGAACGGCACGAGACGACCCACAAAATTCTGGAAATTGCGGTTGGAGCGGGCGGTCCAGGCGGTCTCCGCGATGGCGCAGAGGCGCGGGAACGATTGTTGCACCACACGCTGGATCGACGGCGTGTTCTCCCCCCAC
Organism: Akkermansiaceae bacterium; assembly: GCA_903826205.1. Lineage (GTDB taxonomy): Bacteria > Verrucomicrobiota > Verrucomicrobiia > Verrucomicrobiales > Akkermansiaceae > Luteolibacter. The sequence goes on along the minus strand of CAIKDP010000426.1, from coordinate 248 downwards.
ATGTTGCCTTGGAGGCCGAGCACATGCGCCTCCTGCCCGGGCGGCATGTCGGCAGGCACCGGTTCGAAGGCATAGGTTTGCTCGAGGCGGGTGGCGTTGTCCAGATAGAGATCCGGATGCAGGGCGACGATCACGTCGTGCTGCTGTCCGGCGGCGCCGAGGACCGCCTGCGCGCCCCGCCATGCCATGGCCAGCGCGCGGCTGTCGGCCTGCAATCCGCCTTCCATGATTTCATCCCAACCGATCAT
>CAIKDP010000425.1 GCA_903826205.1 Akkermansiaceae bacterium | reverse complement strand
GCTCGAATGTCGCGGCCGGCACCAAGTTGCAACTCAACGGCCACAGCATCACGCTCGGCGGACTCACCACCAGCACCAGCGTCGGCTCGCCGGTGGTGGAAAACGCCAGTGCGACGGCGGTGTCTCTAACCATCAGCAACGGCGCGGCAAACACCTACGGCGGCGTGATCCAGGACGGCAGCGGCGGCGGCTCACTCTCGATCATTAAAACCAACAGCGGAGTGTTATCCCTTGCCGCTTTCAATACTTACACCGGGACGACCACGATATTGCAGGGCACGATTCTGGCCGGCGGTGACGGCGCGTTCGGCGCGGTGCCGGGCAGCCCCACCGCTGGCAACATTGTACTCAACGGCACGCTCGCCAACCCGGCGATTCTATCCATCAACGGCAACAGCACAATCAACAGCAACCGCGGCATCGCGCTCGGCACGACCAGCAGCAGCGGCTTGGGCACCCTCGACGTGACGGCCACCAAGACGCTGACCTACGGCGGCATCCTCGCCAACAACGGCGGCACCGGCGGCCTGGTCAAGACCGGCCTTGGCACCTTGGCTCTAACCGGCACGGCCAACGGCTATTCCGGCGGCACCACGGTCAGCAGCGGCTTGATCAATATCACGGTGGTCAGTGGCACGCCGCTAGGCGCGAACATCAACACCAATAACATCGCGGTCAACGCCGGCGGCAATCTATCACTCAGCAACACCAGCAACAAGGGCACCAACCAAACCATCACGGTCACCAGCTCCAACAGCGCGCTGGGCGGCATCGGGTTTTCCAACATTGGTCTCACGCAGGCCGACCTGTTCCCCGTGTCTCCAGCCACGGCATTTTTCACCGACAACACAGGCGGCTACGGCGGCGTGCTGATAGGAACCAGCGATGTCCTGGTCGGCTCCAGTTCCCTCAACGGCAATGGCGCGGTCATTGTCAACGCCGCCCAAACCTACAGCGGCAAAACCACCGTGACGGGTGCCGCCACTCTCTCCATCGGACTGGATACCTCGCTCGGTACCGCGCCGGGATCTTTGACGCCCGGCAAACTCGTTCTCGACAACGGCACACTGCAGGCACGCACATCCTTCACATTGGAAGGCAAGCGTGGCATCGCCGTCGGCCCGACCAGCGGATCGGGAACCGGCACGCTGGATACCAATGGCAACAGCGTCACCTACAGCGGCATCGTCGCCAACAACGGCGGCGGCACCGGAGGCCTGACCAAAACCGGCTCCGGCACTTTGACCCTAACCGGTGACAACACCTATTCCGGAACCACCGGGCTCAGCGGCGGAGTCCTCAATTTCACCAAACTGGACAATTTGGGAATTGGCAACGCGATCGCCTTCAATGGGGGCACGCTCCAATACGCCGCCAACAACACCACGGACATCACCGCCCGCACGGTTACCACCACCTATGTCAGCAGCTCTGCCACCGGTGCCACCATTGATACCAATGGCAACAACGTGACCTTTGCCACCAGCGCCATCACCGGCACCGGCTCGTTCACCAAATCCGGTGCCGGCACGCTGACGCTCAATGTGGCCAATACTTACACCGGCGTCACTGCCATCACGGCGGGCACCGTCAAGCTCGGCCAGGTGAATGCGCTGCCCTTGACCACCCTGACCTTAAACGGCGGCACGCCTACCGCTGGCACGCTCGACGTCAATGGCCTCGACGTCACCGTCAGCAATCTCACCGGCACTGCGGGCAGCGTCAACGGCCGAATCATCAACAGCGCGAGTGGCAGCGCCAATATCCTTACCGTCAATAGCACGGGAGGCTCCACTTTTGCAGGCATCATTGCCGACAACAATGGCTCCGGAGGCACGCTGGCCTTGGCCAAAACGGGATCCTCGATTTTGACTCTCGCCGGGGCCAATACATACTCCGGCGGCACCTCGGTAACCGGCGGAGCACTCAGCATCAGTAGCGACGCCAATCTGGGCACGGCTCCGGCCGCCGCCGCCACTAACATCTTTCTGAATGGCGGCACGCTTTCCGCCAGCACGACGTTCGAGTTGAATGCCAATCGCAGCATTGCCCTCGGTCCGGCCAGTGGCTCGGGCAATGGCACCCTTGAGGCCAGCGCAGGCACGACCCTGACCTACAACGGCACCCTCGCCAGCAATGGCTCTGGCACGGGCGGCCTGATCAAGACCAATACCACCGGCACTCTCGTGCTGGGCGGCGCCAACACCTACGCCGGAGATACCGCTCTCTTGGGTGGCACCCTGAAAATCGCCAATGCAGCGGCGATCCCCTCGGGCAGCGGCAAAGGCAATGTCAGCATCTCTTCCAACAGCGGCGGCGTGCTCGACCTCAATGGCAAAGCCATCACGATCAACGGTCTAAGTGGCGCAGGCGGGATCAGCAGCGGCGTGGCGGGAGCCGCGTCCATCAGCATCGGCGGCAATGATGCCACGGGCGCAGCCAACACCTTCACCGGAGCCATCAACAACGGCACCGGCACGGTGAGTGTGGCCAAGATAGGCGGCGGCACACTCACGTTATCAGGAACCACCAGCACTTACGCCGGCGGCACCACCATCACCGGCGGCATCGTCTCCATCAGCGCTGATAACGCCAGCGCCGGCAATGCCGGGTCACTTGGCCTGGTGCCGGCCACCGCAACGGCAGGCAACCTCGTCATCAATGGCGGCACGCTCGCCACCAGCGCCACCTTGACGCTCAACTCCAACCGCGGCATCGCCGTCGGTCCTGACTCCGGCAACGGGTCCGGCACCCTGGCCGTCGGCACGGGCACCACTCTCACTTACGGCGGCATCATTGCGAACAACGGCAGCGGCAGCGGCGGACTCACCAAAACCAACACCACCGGCAGCCTCGTCCTTTCCGCTGCCAACACCTACTCTGGCGACACCACGATTTCCGGCGGCACCCTGCGCCTTGGCAACGCGGCGGCCATCCCGTCGGGCAGCGGCAAGGGGAATCTAACGCTCGCATCCGGCAGCACGCTCGACCTCAACAACCTCAGCCCCACCGTCAACGGCTTGACAGGGGCGGGCACCGTTACCAACGCGCTGGCCGGTGCGGTCACCTTCACTGCGGGCGGCAACGACGCGGGCGGCAGTTTCGGCGGCGTGATTCAGGATGGAAACGGCACTGTTGCCCTCACCAAGAACGGCACGGGTCTGTTGACGCTTGGTGGTCTCAACACCTATTCCGGCACCACCACGGTTTCTAGCGGAACCCTGCAACTTGGCATCGCCTCCGCCCTGCCCTCAGGCACCGGCAAAGGCAACCTCACCCTCAATGGCACCCTGGACCTCGCCGGATTCTCCACCTCCATCAACGGCCTGTCCGGCACGGCCTCGTCACGAACAGCTCAGCCGCCGCCATCCTCACCGCGGGTGCCGCCGACCAGACCTCGACCTTCACCGGAAACATCGTAAATGGCGCGGGCACTGTTGCTCTAACCAAAACCGGGACCGGCACCCTCACCCTTTCCGGCAGCAACACGTTCTCGGGAGCCACCACCATCAATGCCGGTACGCTCGCCATGGGCAGTTCCGCCGGTCTTTCCGCTAGCAGCTCGGTCACGATCAACAGCGCCGGCACCCTCGACGTGAGCGGCAATAACATCACCATCGATGGCTTGCTAGGCACGGGCACCATCAACAACAACGGCGGCAGCGCCGCCACCCTCACCGCGGGGGCCAGCGGCACCAGCACCACCTTTGGCGGCGTGATCGCCGATGGCACCAAGGCCATCGCCGTAACCAAAACCGGCGCGGGCACGCTGACCCTAACGGGTATCAACACCTACAGCGGAGCCACCACCATTCAAAACGGCACCGTGAGTGTGGCCAACCCGGGACTGGGTGGCAATCTGGGCACCGCCACTTCAGCCGTCATCCTCGGTGATGCCTCGCACCAGGGGATTCTCTCCTACACCGCCAATGCCGATCTCACCTACACCCGTGGCTTCGAGGTCAACGCGGGCGGCGGCCAGATGAATATCACCTCCTCCGGCAAAACGCTGACACTCTCAAGCGGCGGAGTTGCCACCACCACCGGCGCCTTCACGCTGGGCGGCGCGGGCAATGTCGTGGTCAATAGCGTGATCTCGGGCAGCGGCGGCTTCACCAAGGCCAACACCGGAACACTGCTCGTGAATTCGGCAAACACCTACGCCGGGGACACGACGATCGCTTCCGGCACGCTGCAACTCGGCAATGTCGCGGCTCTGCCCTCCGGCACCGGCAAAGGCAATCTGGCGCTCAGCGGCACGCTGGATCTGAACGACTTCGATTTGGCGCTCAACGGCCTCTCCGGCGGCGGTCTGGTCACTAACAATCTTGGTGCCTCGGTCCTGGCCGTGGGAGCCAATGACGCGGGTTCGACCTTTAGCGGCGACATCCGGGATGGCCTCGGCACCATCGGCCTGACCAAGACCGGCACGGGCACCTTGACCCTATCAGGCAACAACACCTTTTCCGGTGCCACCACCCTTGTTGGCGGCACGCTGGCCATGGGCAGCGACACCGCGCTCTCGTCCCACAGCAGCCTGACCATCGCCAATGCCGGAACCCTGGATCTCAACGGCCGCGTCATCGCCATTGACGGTCTCGCCGGCACCGGATCCATCACGAACAACAGCGACACTAAGGTCACCCTGACCACGGGTGCCAGCGGCGGTTCGGGCATTTTCGGCGGCACCATCAATGACGGCACCAAAGGCATCATCGCCCTGAGCAAGACCGGCGCGGGCACTGCCACGCTGTCCAACATCAACAGCTACTCCGGCGGCACCACCGTCACCGATGGCTTGTTGGCCATCACCTCCACCGGCGCCTTGGGGGCCATTCCTGCCTCGCCGACACCTGGCAACATTGTGCTCAATGGCGGCGGCATCTCCGCCATCAACACCTTTGAAATCAACGCCAATCGCGGGATTGCCGTCGGCCCGGCATCCGGCAGCGGCAGCGGCATTCTGGACGCCGCGCAAAACCAGACCCTGACCTACAACGGCATCATCGACAATCAGGGTTCTGGCAGTGGCGGCCTGACCAAAACCGGTCTTGGCACGCTCACCCTGGGCGGCGCGAACACCTACTCCGGCGACACCACGGTGAGCGCGGGCTCCCTGCAAATCGGTAGTGCGCAGGCCATTCCCTCCGGCACCAGCAAAGGCAACCTCGCCCTGGCTGACGGCGCCACGCTTGACCTCAACAACACCACCTATATCGGCGGCACCTATATCAAGGAAGGCACGCTGGTTTCCACCAGCGGTCAGGCACCCGGGCCGCAACCGGCCCCCGGCAGCAACGACTATGCCCACCACATCTATGATGGGGCGACCTTGCAGATCGCGGTGGGCTCGTGGGCTACCGAGCGCCAAATCGAACTGATGGGCGATCCAAATGGCTCGGGCGGATCCAGTGGCATGGCCATCATCGATATCACCAACGGCTTCACCCAGCAGCGCAACGGCTTGATCTATGGTGATGGCAAATTGGATCTGGTCGGCACTGGAACAATGATCGTTACCAATGCCAACACGTACAGCGGTGGAACGATTGTTGAAAATGGCGTGTTGCAGGTGAATAACAGCAGCGGCAGCGCCACCGGCACGGGTGCCGTGACCGTACAAAACGGCGGCACCCTCAGCGGCTTGCCGACGACCCACGGGAATTACGCGGAGATCACCGGAACGATCACGGGCACGGTGACCATCGAGAGCACCGGAAAGCTGTTAGCCAGAAGCGATAACCCAACCATCGCAGGCGATCAGACCCTCACTTTGGGTGGCCTGTCCCTCAAAGCGGGCTCACTGAGCACCTTCCAGCTTGGCGCGTTCACGACCACACCGTTGGTTAGCATCACCGACAACAACTTGTTTACGCTGCCGACCACCGGTCTGAGCACCATTGACATCATCAACACCGGCGCCATGAGTGCCGGCAGCACCTATCACCTGTTTGACTACACCGGGACAGCCTTCTCTACGGACTATTTCGGCAAGCTGGCATTGGTGGAATCTCATAGCGGTTTGTTCAATCTACGCTTGGTGAATAATACGGACAATACTTCGATCGACCTTGGTGTCGAGGCCATTACACAGCAGTGGGAAAAGAATGGGACCAACACCAATTGGAGTGAGAATCCATGGTGGACGAAGTTGCCCTACACGGTGCCCAATGTTGAAGGCGCGACGGCACTATTCATCAATAACAATTACCTGCAGACCTGGGATCCGGTCTTTGCCACCACCGAGACCGCCACGCTGGATACCGATGTGAAGCTTGGCTCGCTCATCTTTAACAATGCCACTACGGCATTCACGCTGAATACATCGACTGGAAAGACCCTGACCTTGGATGAGGTGGGTAATGGCAATGCCGTGATTCAGGTGATCAATACCAGTGGTGCCAACCATGAGATCAATGTGCCGGTGATCTTAAATGACAATCTCCATGTGGTGCTCGCCTCAGGCCTGAATATCAGCGGTGCCATCAGCGGCGAAAATAAATCCCTCACCAAAACCGGAACCGGAGCCCTGACCTTGAGCGGCACGGCGGCCAACACCTACAGTGGCTTGACCGAGGTGGTTGGCGGAACCTTGAATTTAAACAAATCCGCCGGCATCACTGCGATTGGCACCGGCGGTCTGCAAATCGACTCTGGCGGCACCGTGGCGCTGCTGGCATCCAACCAGATCGCGGATGGCGCCAGCGTGACGGTCAACGGCACCTTCGCCCTGGGAGCCTATTCAGAAACGATCGCAACCTTGACTGGCGGCGGAGGGGTTACGACCGGCAGCGGCAGCGTGCTGACCCTGCAGAGCGCCGCAAATTCGAGCTTTCAGGGCGTGATCAGCGGCGGCGGCGGCATCGCCAAGGCCGGCACCGGTACCCTGACGCTCGATGGAGTCAACACCTATACCGGCGGCACCGCCATCAACGGCGGCGTCGTGCGGATCGGCGCGGATCACAATCTGGGAGGCACCGGCGGCCTTGCCTTTGATAACGGCACGCTTGAATTCTCGAACGGCTTTATCAGCACCCGCAACATCCTCCTCAACCTCGGCGGTGGCACGCTCGATACCGATAACAGCGATGTCGTTTTGACGGGCTTGATCAGCGGTGCGGGCGCTCTAACCAAGACAGGGCTCGGCACCATTACGCTCAACTTCGCCAATGCTTATACCGGCGCGACCGTAATCAAAAATGGCATTCTGCGCATCAGCAACACCTCGGCACTGGGGACCGCTGATGGTGGTACGACGGTCAACCCCGGCGGCGAGCTTGAACTTAGCGGCGACGAGTTGGTCGTGAACGAGCCGCTCACGCTCGCTGGCGGCGAAGTTTGCAGCTCGGTTGGCATCAATACCTACAACGGCGCGATCACGCTGACGGCTGATTCAGGGATTGATGCCGATTCCCAACAACTCATCATCACCAGCGTAATCGCCCAAAGCGCCGGGTCCTTCGGCCTCAGCAAATTCGGCCCCGGAACCGTCGAACTCACCGGCGCGAACACCTACACCGGTGCCACCCACGTCGAGGAGGGCACGCTGGCCCTATCCAACGGCGCGGCCATCGCCGATACCGGCACCATCACCCTGGCCAATTCGCCAGACGTGCGGCTGCAGCTCAACAACAGTGAAACCATTGGCGCGCTCGCCGGCGGCGGCACCACCGGCGGCAACGTCGAATTGGGTGCCAACATCCTCACCGTTGGCGATGCGTCTAACACGAGTTTTTCCGGCATCATCAGCGGCTCGGGTGGTGCCCTCACCAAACAAGGAACCGGCACCCTCACCCTCTCAGGTGCGAATACCTACACCGGTCTAACGACGGTGGCGGCGGGTGCCCTGAACATTCAAAACGCGACGGCACTGGGCACGAGCGCGGGAGCCACCACGGTGGCGAGCGGAGCGGCCATGCAGATTCAAGGCAACATCGCGGTGGGGACCGAGGCCCTCAGCCTCAACGGCAGCGGTATCGGTGCCACCGGTGCACTGCGCAACATCAGCGGTGCCAACACCTACGGCGGCTTGCTGACGCTCGGCAGCGCGACGCGCATCAACTCCGACGCGGGCTCGCTCACCCTCTCGAACCCGGGAACCATCACCGGCAGTTATGCTCTAACGGTTGGCGGCGCGGGCGACACCTCCATCACCAGCAACATCGGCACCGGCAGTCTGACCAAGGATGGCGGCGGCACACTCACCCTCTCAGGGGCCAATACTTACGCGGGCAACACCACCGTCACCGCTGGCACCCTGCGCATGGACAACGCGCAGGCCATTCCCTCCGGCACCGGCAAGGGCAACCTGTCTCTGGCTGCCCCAGCCACGCTTGACCTCTACAACACCGGCATCACAGTCAATGGCTTGTCCGGCACGGGCCTGGCGACCAACAGCCAAACAGGAACCGCCGCCATAACGGTAGGAGCCAACGACCAAACCAGCACGTTCGACGGCGTGATAGAAGACGGCAACGGCACCACCGCCCTCGTCAAAACGGGCACAGGGATCCTGACGCTCACCGGTTCTAACCATTACTCCGGCAGCACCACCCTCACCGCCGGCACGCTGCAAGTCGGTGCTGACACCCATCTGGGCCACGCGGCCGACACGCCCATCGCAGGCAGCTTGGTGATTCAGGCCGGAGCCACCCTGGCCACCACCGCCACTTTTACGTTAGATAACAACCGCGGCATCGGCGTCGGCCCCTCCGGCGCGGGCATCATTGACGTGATTGGCGCCACGGTACTGACTTATGGCGGGGCCATCGCTGACAACGGCGGCAGCGGCGGCATCAGCAAGACCGGCGGCGGCACGCTGGTTCTCTCAGGAACGAGCAGCTACACGGGAACCACCACGGTGGCTGCGGGTGTTCTAACGGTAAGCGGGTCCATCGCAAGCAGCGGTTCCGTTGTGGTGCAAAGCGGGGCCACGCTCACCGGCACCGGCAGCACCGGGGCACTCACGGTGGCAGCGTCCGGCACGCTTGCGCCCGGCAACTCCGGCCTTGGCACACTCAGTGCCGCAGGCAACCTGATCCTTGCTGGCAATGCCAATTTTGATTTGGGAACAGGCGGGACGGACCACGCGACCCCGGGCCTCAGCGACCGGGTCGCGGTCACCGGCAATGTCACCCTCGGCGGCAACCTGGTCCTGTCAGACAATGCCGGTGCCAACAACCAGGGCAGCGCCGGTGCCGGATCCTACCAGCTTTTCACCTATACCGGTGAGGCGGGTGGCAGCTTCAGTTCAGTGAGCGGCCTGCCCGCCTATCACACTGCAGTGCATGACGCGGCCGCAGAGCAGGCCATCTACCTCGACATATATAACTATGCCGGCGCCACGGTCACCCCGGCAGTGGACTTGGGCCGCATCCACGCCGGCGGCACCTTCGGAACGCAGACACTCACCGTCGGCAACACCACCATTTCCGGCAACTACACCGAATCTCTCGGTGGTGTGATCGCCACCGTGGCCACCGGCATCACAGCGACCGGCTCGGTCACCGGCATCGCCGGCCAGGCCACCAACTCCAACGGGATGGTCGTCGGCATCTCCGACAACAGCGCCGGCCAGAAATCCGGCCTCGTCGGCATCGACTTCACTTCCCAGGCCGTCAGCACCAGCGGTCTGGCCGATACATCCCTCGTCCGCCAGAATGTCACCGTCAGCGGCTTCGCCTACACCGGCCAAAGCGTCTGGGATGTCTCTGGCAGTGGCAGTTGGGGCAACAACGTGGATGCCTATAACAACTGGACCCATGCCGGTGGAGTCGCCGGCTTGGACGGCACCCTGAGCACCAGCGACACCGCCACCTTCGGCAGCACGACCTCGGCGCCCTCCACCGTCAGACTCGACGGTGCCAACCCGTCCCTGAGTGGTGTCACCTTCGACAATGCCAACTCCTACACGTTGGACCAAGGCAGCGGCGGCCAGTTGACCCTCAAAGGCAATGGCGGCGCTGCAAGCGTCACCGATGCGGCCGGCAGCCATGGCATTTCCGCCCCATTGTGCTTGGCTAGCGACGCCAACATCGGCGTGACTCACAGCGCCGACACACTCACCATTTCGGGTTCCGTTTCCGGTAGTGGTTATGGCCTGACAAAATCCGGCGGAGGAGTGCTGACACTAGCAGGCGACAGCACCTATACCGGCGCGACCATGGTTTCCCAAGGCACGCTGTGGGTCAACGGCACGTTGGCCAATACCACCACGAGTGTGTCGTCCAGCGCGATCCTTGGCGGCACGGGCACGCTCGGAGGAGCCACCACCATCGAATCCGGCGGCACGCATGCGCCTGGAAACGCCGGCACTCCGGGCACACAGACGTTCGCCACCGGCATCACATATAACTCAGGTTCGATCTTCGAGTGGAGCTTGAACGCATCCGATTCCAAGGACTTCACCGACGACCTGGGAGCTTATGGCAAAGTGGTGACGCCAAGCGCGGTCGCCGGCAGCGCCAACAGTGAGGCGATTTTCAAAGTGGTGCTCGGAACCAATCATTTCTCGGATGTGTTTTGGGACACCAACAGAACCTGGGCCGACATTTTCTCGGGTAGTGGCACCTATGCCTTGGCGAGTTTGTTACCGGTTTTTGATGGCACCGACGGCACCAACACCGTATCCGCCAATGGCGTGGTGGCGGGCGAAGGCCGTTTCTATTACACCGGCAGCAATCTTAACTGGTCGACATTCAGCGCGGTGCCCGAACCCACCAGCGCGCTGGTCGGGATGTTGCTCGGTGCCGGGTTGCTGCGCCGCCGGAGAACGGACGAACATGGATAACGCTAGGGGCTGAAGATCCCGGTCCCGGTGATCTGCCCGCAGCAGGCACAACCATCAAAAGTCACGTCGGCGCGCATGACCGGCGGGAGGTTCATCTAACGGACTGGATACGCGGTTTTGATGCCGTATTTGGCCGCCAGATAGGCACCGACCGAGGATTCCTCCGGGGCGGTCAACGCCCTGGAGTAGCAGAGGATTTCGGCCAGGTCGAATTTGCACAGCCAATGGTCCCCATCGGTGCCGCTGAGCAGGTAAGTGGTCGGCTGCGTGTCTTGGTCATTGACGGTGATCTTGAGGACCATGAAGTCGGTGATGGTTCCAAGAGAGTAACCGCCCTTGGACGATTTCTCCAGCGCGAGCGGTGATCCATTCTTGGAAACCGCGGCCGGGAATGAGTTTTCATGAAAACCGCTGGTGCCGGTTCCATCCAACAAGTAGCTGGAGGCCCGTCCCGCTTCGCGCCCGATGAAGGAGCCCTCATTGCTCCAGGTCGGTGATGGGGAACGCACGACGAGGTATTGCTCCTTGATAAAGAACTTGCCGCTCACCAGGGTGCGGCAGTCACCGGTGAAACGGACCACCGGTTTCGAGGCGATCGCATTCTGCACCAGGGTCGGGCTGTTGTGTTCCTTATGGACCGCGTGGTGTCCGTTGCCGGAACGGTCGTTCCAGATGAGGACCTGCTGGTCGGGATCCTTGTAGATGCCGAAGGAGGGATCCAACCAGCAGACCAGACCGGAAGTCACCGGAACCGTATGGTCATCCACCCTGATCATCACGGCCGTGGACGTGCTGATCCGGCCGTTGCCGCCCGCGGCCTTTGTCGTTAGACGGTGGGATCCAGGCGGCACGTTCTTCCATTCGATGGAATAGGGCGGAGTGGTGGCGGTTCCGATCACCGCATCGCCGTCATAGAAGGCGACTTTCGTCACCTTGCCGGGAACGTCCGCGACATCGGCCGTGAGCGTGACCGTCGCCGGCGGACCGAAGCTGGCACCGTTGGCGGGCGAGGTCAGGATCACGCCTGTGACCGGATAGAGCAACTCCTGCGGGATGATCGAGCAGGCCTTGCGGGACGGCATATACCAATACAGCCGCGCGGTGGCTGGACTCGCATGGTGATAGGACTCCATCTTCAGGCTGTAGCTCTGCCCGGCGGTCAAGGTGATCTCAGGACTGTCGTTCCACAGTTTGGTCGTGTGGTTGTTCCAGTCGTTGATGACCTGCACGCCGTTGATCCACAGGCGAACCCCGTCGCTGGTGCGGGTGGAAAACCGATAGATCCCGCTTTCCGGAGCCAGCACCTGGCCGGCCCAGCGGACGCAGTAAGCGCCCGCTCCCAGTATCTTGGCGGGCGGGGAAGAGCCCCAGTCAAAGTCCACCGCCGGATCTAACTGCGTCGCCTTCGGCGTGGTGAATTCCTTGGTGTCGTAATAGGATGCCTTCAGTCCGGTGCCGCCGGTGCCGACGACAAGGTTCACCGTCGCGGGCGGCGAAGTGGTTAGATTGTCGGTGACCGTGAACGTGAAGCGGTCCATGCCCTGATAGCCTTGCTCCGGGGTGTAGGTCAGGTCGGGCGCTGTGCCTGCCAGGGTGCCGTGGGCTGGTTGGGTTGCGACCTTGCAGGTGACCTTGTCCGACCGGCACGAGGTGCCTGTTAGAACGATCTTCCTGGCCGTGTTGGGCGGGGTGACCCGGATTTGCGGGATGGCGACCGGCAGCGCGTTGACGAGGGTAGGCGCGGTGGTGGCGGATTCGATCGCGTCGATGGTGTGGATGATGACGGGGGCATTGTTGTCACCTGGCGGCCATGCGGCAAGGTAGGTGCGCAAGACGGGCAGGGCGCGGCGGGCCGCCTCGCCATAGCCGGGCAGGCTGCCAAGGGCACTCTTGCCCAGCTGGCCCCAATACGTCACATTGCCGAGGCTGATATCGATTCCCTCGTCAATCTTGTGTTTCGACAGGGCCATCATGGCCGCTCCAGCCGGCCCGGAGGTGAACATCCGGTCACATGGTCCCTCGGTTTGTGCATCGGCGAACAGATCGGGCGCCAGCGCCACCACGTCCGTCAGGTCCAAGCGGTCCTGCACAAAGCCGCTGAGGATATTGCGCCACATGCCCGCCGGTTGCTTGATGCCGGCCCGCACCGCGGGATAGAGCAGGCTCTTGTCGGCCTTGATGGTATCACCTCCCAATTGCTGAAACAGCGTCTCGGCGAGGTAACCATTGGCGATCTGCAAAGGATCGCTCCAATTGAAGCCGGCCTCGAACGGATAGGTAGGCGCGACGTTTTTCACAAAGGCACCCAGCATGTCGGGCACGGCCGGGGCGGCGGCCGCGTGGATTTGCCCCAGCGCCTTGGCGGCTTTGGCGCGCACCCAGACATCGGAGTCCGAAAGGCGGCGGGTGAGTGCCGGCACCGCGCTGTTAGATTTCATGCAGCCCAAGGCCGTGCAGGCCGCCTCGCGCTGATTGGCATTGGTGGGATTCTCCGCCAGGGTGATGAGCCTCGGGAGGAGCGACGGCAAGTCCGCAGTGCGCAGACTCAACTCGGTGGCGGCATTCAGCCGCACGATCGGATCCCACTCAGCCAGGGCGGCCACCAATTGATCCGTGGTGTAGCTGCCGCAGCGGCCGGTGAATTCCGCGGACCAGACGGCGTTGCTAACAGCCGCGGGGGAAAGTTGGTTCGCCGGGGTCACCCATTTTCCGGTAATGCAAAGTTTCTTCAGAGGCAGGGCGGCGTGCAGGAGGTAATAGGCGGTCGGGTAGCCCCAGTAGGTATAACTGTCATCCCAGTAGTCCTTGCCCCGACCGGGTGACCACTGCTCGCCACCCTCATACACGAAGGAACCATCGCAACGGCGCTTCATATCCCGGTCCCAGCGCATTTGTTTGAGGTATTCCGTGGCCGCCTGCGGGCCGCCCATGGCCGCGCCGAGCGCCGTCCACAGGTAGCTGAACCCTTGGCCGGTATGTCCGTAGGCTTCGCCCTTGAATCCCGCCAGGGCCATCCGGGTGAAATACTCCGCCTGCAATGGCTTGTCGCCCATGCATGCGAACATCACCGCGGCCAACCCGTCCTTGCCATTGCTACTATGATCATAGTACGTCCGTTTCTGCCCCTGGAGTTGGTGCTCGCCATAGTACGGCTGGTGTTCGCCGTAGGGAATGGAACCGCGGTTGACATAGTAGCCGAAGAAATTGGCGGCCCGCGCGATGGCCGGGTCGATCTCCGGACTTTTCACACCGGCCTTTTTGCCCAGCACGATCGTGAGCTGGGCGGCGAGTCCGGCCTGATTGACCGGCCCGTACCAACTGATCGAGCCATGGGTGCCGCCGGTCTGCCAGCCGCCTGGCGGTGCGACCGTCGAGAACCCGTGGCCGGCGGTGCCGAACATGCTGGTGTGTGTGGCCGCGTAGATGACATATTCGCTCAGCCCGTGAAACACCTCGGCGTCGTGGGTCAGCAGGTAATACTCGGCCAGGAAGATGCTGTTATAACAATTCCATGCGTCTATCCCTTTGCGCTCCAGATCGAGGTCTTTGGGCGCGAGCGACCGGGCATACGTCTGCAACATCGGCAGGTACTCGGGATTGCCGGTTGCCAGCAAGGCCAGCGCGCTGATGGCCCCCGAGCCGTCGGCTCCGCCCCAGCCGTTCTTGACAATCTTTTGTTGGAGACTGCTGGCGGCGTTGGCCATGATCTTCGCGGACTTGGGACAATTGTAAGGCGCCGTGTCGGCGTAGGCACCCATCACGGGCAAGGTGATGGAAACCTCGGTGGTGACGCCCGCGCGCCAGCGCTTGAGCTTGAGGATGCCGTTGGCAGCCTCGGCAGCGCCGAGCGCCCGGCCCAGGCTTTTGCGGGCATCGCCGGTGAAGGGCGGTACGGCAGCGGTGTCCGTGCCCGCGCCCAGAATCACGTCATCGACGGCCATGATGCCCGCTGCCGGCGTGCCCGCAGCCACCGTGGTCACCAGAATCTGATAGGGCGCAAATGCCGTATACCCGTCCTGCTCAGGGGTCTCGGGCCAACCGTTGTCGATCCACCCGCGCATCCCGGTGGGCCCCAGGTTGTAGGTCCAGGTGCGGTCCACCGTGGCGAGGTTGTTGCCCGCGGTTAGATCGATCTTTTTCGCGTTGACTGCCATGACCTCGGAAGGCATGGCGATCCACAGCGCCAGTGCGGTCGCCGTGAACAAGGGTCGAAGCGGGAGGGGTGGGGTGTTTGGGTTCATGGGTGGTGGGTTGGCGGGTTGGTGGGAAATGATGGAGGCTTGGCTATCCCTCATCGCGCCTGGCGTCGGTGTCACGACCCAGGCGCGCCAAGACCATGCCTCCTGTGGCTCCGGAGGGCAACCCGCAACCGCGAGCGGGCGCAAATGGGCACGCTCTGCGTGGAATCCAAGGGCAAGACGTGCGCCGAAGGACCGCCACTCGCATTCGCGCGGCGGTGTCTGCCAGTCGCCAGGTGGTTCCGCCGTCGTCGGACACTGCCAGGGCCTCCGGATAGACCCTTTCAGATCGGTTCCTTGAACAAGTCGAGGAAGCGGTCTTCGTAAGCAGGAAAGACTTTGAGCCGGTCGAGCTCCTGCTTGAGTTCATACGCTCTGGAGCGGTCCTTGCAGACGATCGCGAAGAGGTCTTCGAGGCGTTGTTGGTCGTGGGCACTGAGGCGGGGAGCCACTTTGTCCGTCTCCGGTGCGTCGGCTGGAGCGACCTGGGCGTCCGGGGTGCCGACGGAATTTTCCAGACGCTGGAGGAATTCCTCGAGGCCCTTTTCAACTTGGCGGGCCTGGGTCTGTAACTCTGTGAAGTCGAGGGTGATATCGGCGAGGGTGCAAAAGGTTTTGAGCACTGATAGTGCGGCTTTCGGGGAGGGGAATTGGGAGAATACGTGGGGGATTTCGCCCAGCAGGCAGCCACCTTTCATACCGCTGTCGGCCGCCACACCTAACAGCACGCCGTTGAGGCCGTTGATTTGGGCTTCCTCGAGGACATGCACATCGAGGTTCCTGAAATCGTTGAGGGTGGCTCGATCGATGGCAGCCCCGAAGACGCGGGCCTGGTGTTCGGGGCGCATTTGGGTAGCCATGGCGGCGAAGGTGAAGACGCGCTGGATTCCGAGTTGATGGGCATGGCCGATGAGTTTGGTGCAAAACGCGGTCCCTTTGGCCGGGGGTTGGGCTTCGCCGATGAAAACAATGAGGTCGTGGTGCTTCCGCGGGTCCTGCCACAGGAAGAGCCGACTGCGCGGCAGCGAGCCGGTGAGAATCAGGCCGTGCTTCACATTGACGCATTCGAGGTCGAAAAACTCGCGTGCGGGAAACTCGGCCAGCAGGTGCATGCCGAGCTTGGCCATCAGATAGAAGCCGGCGCTGATGGCCACAGCCCCCATGCCGGGCCATGCGGCAATAAGCCAAGGGTCGTTGAGCTGTGACTCATCTCGCATGGCCTTGCGCAATCAATGGTGGTTGATCAAACGTTTTTCCAATTCCGCCAGGGGCAGCTTGGTCAAATCGCCGGGCATCACTTGGGACAAGGCCCGGAACACCGCCGCCGGCAAGGCCTTGAGCAGGCTTGGCCGGATCGCTTGCGGAATGACGAGCCGCCAAGCCGGGTAGCCAGCGGCCGCCACGACATCACCGATTTTGCCGGCGACGCGGTCCAGCGCTTGGTGTTCGAGTTCGGCTTTGAGGTGGTGTTCTTCACCGTAGGACATGCCACCGAGCCGGTCATGCCGGCCGCTTTGGCGGAACCTGCCGACGGTGTCGGTGACCACCTGGGTAATCGACTTGGGCTTGAGGTCCAAGCCGTCGTGCGGGTCTTCAAACAGATGGGCCTTGTCCGCCGGATCCTCACCCGCGGGCTTGAATTTCACAGGCCTGACCCGTCCTAGATTGGCGATGACAATGAGCTTTTCCATGGAATTTCGGGGTTGGGGAACTCGCCCCTACCATGGCCCTGTTCCCACACTTCCGCAAGCAAGAACGCAAGTCGGGTGAAACAAACACCCCACCCACCAAGTATAGGCTGCCACATCATGCGCAAAAAACATACAAGCAAATGGATCACAGTCAGTGTGGGAGCCGCATGGTTGGCCATGGGCGCGGCATGGGCCGCACCGGCGAACCTGCAAGCGGAAGCCGAGCGGATCGTCTCGCGCTATAAGACGCTCATGGAAAAACCGCCCGGCCGGGTGCCCTCGCGCGACACGGTTGATGGGCCATTGTTAGGTAACGGCGATCTGGGCGCGGTCATCAGTGGCAAGCCGGAAGCTCAACAGTTTTGGATCGGCAAAAACAATTTCTGGCGGCTCAAGGACGGTCACCGGCAGGGCGGCCCGCGGCCCATCGGGGGTCTTGAAATCAACATTCCTTCGCTCGTTGATGCGACCTATCGGGTCGAACAGGAGTTTTTTCCGGCGCTCACGCAATCGCGCTTCAGCAAGGGCGAGAGCACGGTTTTGATGCGCTCGTGGGTGGCGGCGACCGATGACATCCTGTTTGTCGAACTCATCGCCGAGGGCAAGCCGGTCGAAGTGCAAACCCGCCTGTGGGCGGCACCGGGGCGCAACTCGAAGGAGGATCTCGGTCACAAGGACGCGTTGCTGTGGGCCACCAAGGCGTATGCCACGGAAGCCATCCCCACCGCCGCGGCCTGCGCTCTAACGGTTATCGGCGGCACGACCAGCCTGCCCGCATTGGAGCCAATGGTCGAGCCGGTCATGCCCAATCCGCCGCCGCGGCGGCCGCCGCCGGTGGCGCCCAAATCGCAGCCGGGGCCGAAGTTCACGCTGCAAGCGGGGCAGAAGGTGACGCTGGCATTGGCGGTGCAAAGTTCGTTTGATGCGCAGGATCCGCTGGCTGCCGCGCAAGCCAAGGCCGCCGGCTTGAATGCCGATGGGGTGGCCAAACTGCTGGATCAACATCGCCAGTGGTGGAGCAACTTCTGGGCGGAATCGCTCATTGAGATCAGCGACCCGTTTTTGGAACAACAATACTACGCCGCGAATTACGAACTGGCCAGCGCCCTGCGCGATCCTGAATTCCCCACCGGTTTGTTCGGCCTGCCCACCACCAGTGACGACCCGCGTTGGGCCGGCGACTACCACCTCAACTTCGACTACCAGTCGCAGTTTTACGGGCTCTACAAATCCAACCATCTCACCCAGGCGGACACCTTCGAGGCGCCGGTGCTCGCCTTCCTCGAGCGCGGCAAGGCCACCGCCAAGGAGGTCATGAAGATCCGCGGCGTGTATTACCCGGTGGGTATCGGTGCCAAGGGCATCCAGACCAGCGCCCCGGGCACTTTCATGGGCCAGAAGTGCAATGCCGTGTACTGCGTGGTGAACATGTCGATGCGCTGGTATCACACGTATGACAAGGACTACGCGAAAAAGGTCTATCCGTTTGTTAGCGAGGTCGCCAACTTCTGGGAGGATTTTCTGGTGTTGGAAAACGGCCGCTATGTGGTCAACAACGATTCGATCCAGGAAAACTCCGGCGCGGATGTCAATTCGATCATGTCCCTAGGGTTGGTGCGCAATTTGTTTGAGACCATCCTCGACATGAGCCGCGAACTGGGCGTGGATGCCGAGCGTCAGGCAAAATGGCAGGACATCCTGAAGAATCTGAGCAAGTTCCCCACCTTCGAGAAGGATGGCGCCACCGTGTTCCGCTACGCCGAGAAGGGGACCGAATGGATCGACGGCAACTCCTGTGTCCTGCAACATATCTATCCGAGTGGTGGGGTCGGCCTCGATGATGATCCGAAGTTGTTGGAAATTGCCCGCAACACAATCAACGCCAAGGGCCGCAAGTGGAATTGTGACAATGGCGAGAACAGCCACTATCCGGCCGCGGTGCGGGTGGGCTACGACCCGGCCGTCATTCTGGCGAAGCTAACCGAATTGTGGTCCACCTCGCGCAAGATTGCCAGCGGCCTGCCGGAGGATCCCGAGCAGTGCAGCACCGTCCCTGAAACGATCAACGAGATGCTGTGCATGAGCCACCGGCAGGTGCTGCGGGTCTTCCCGGTGTGGCCCAAGTCCAAGGATGCCCGCTTCCACAACCTCCGCGCGGAAGGCGCGTTCCTGGTCTCCAGTTCGCTCAAGGGCGGCGCGGTCGAATATGTGAAAATCACCAGCGAGAAAGGGCGCGCCTGCACTCTGGTCAATCCCTGGCCGGGCAAGGCAGTGGACGTCTATCGCGACGGCAAGAAGTTAGAGCCGCTCAAGGGCGAGCGCGTCGTCATCAAGACGGAAGCCAACACCACGCTCGTGTTGCTGCCGGAAGGCGCAGCCCTTAAGGAGTAACGACATTCGTGTCGTTGCTTCCGCGTTCGCGCAATAAATCAAGACGAGGACAGGAATGTCCCCGCTCCTTAAGGGCGAGCGCGTCGTCATCAAGACGGAAGCCAACACCACGC
>CAIKDP010000424.1 GCA_903826205.1 Akkermansiaceae bacterium | reverse complement strand
CCTCGTCGGCTTTACGTATCGCCTCAATCATCCACTCCAGATGGGCTACGCGTTCTGCCAGCGCGGGCGCAGACACTGCCAGCGCGGTCTCCCTTGCCACGCCGCGGGTGTATTCGCTACCGTCGTCCAGCACCGCATCCAACGGTGCTGGGATAGCTTGAATCGTTATGTATTTGTAAGTCATCGTCGTTCTCCTCGTTAGTTAAGGAACCACTTGCATTTCAGTAGCGAATTCCACTGCCGGTTCATCGTGGCCCAAGGCCTGACGCCGCAGATAGTCCTCGACGGTGTCCGACGCGAGATTCCACGCCATACCCGCGGCGACCATTGCCACGGCCCGCTCACCGCCGTTGAGCTTTTCTATCCACTGCATGAGTGATTCCATGCTCTTCGGCGTATGGAACATCCCGCACTTCTCAAGTATTGCCATCTTTCTTCCTTTCTAGGTTGATTCGGACCAGCACCGCCAGCCCGAGATCGAATTCTGCCGCAGGTCTACGATTAATGCAAGCGCACTATTTCATGCCGCAGCATGTCCCACGAAACGGCCTTCGAGCTACTAACCCAACAAGGCTCTTCCACCCATCCACTGACGGCCAGCGAGATTGCCTGCGCGCCGGTATACAGGCGTAACTGCTCCTTGACCTTCCACTCCACCAGAATGAATGTCGGGCAGCCTAACTCTGCATGCCGCGCGTGAAAGCTCACCTGATGGGGGCTCAATCTCACGGACCGCCCTGCGCTGACCACCTTGAGCTCCAGCATGACGAACTTGGACGGGGCCCTGAACGCCACAAGCATGTCCGGAATGCCCAGCCCCACACGGGACTCCAGCCGGGTTATGTGGCAGCCAGAAAGGTTGTTTTTAACCCGTTTGGCCAATGCCGCTTCAGGCTTTGCCATCTGTGTCCCCCTCCGGCACGTCAGAAGGGCCCTCTGGCGCGTCCGGATCAGTCAGCAAGGGGATTGCCTCAAGTTCCTCGCTACCCTCGAAGGGCGGGTCGTTCTCGATGCTTTCTTCCACCTCGATGGCCGTCACGTCCAAGATCTCCTGTGGAATCCCGCCGTAGATGCGTTTGAGCTCATCGAGCTTGCGCTCGACCTCTTCTTTGGACATGGAATCGATCGTCCCGTGCCGGATCTCCTTCCGTTCCACGTAGATCGTGCCCAGTGCCTGTCCCCGCCGGTATTCGGCCTGCACCGCGGCCCCGTAGGCACCGGCCGCCAATGCCGCATCCCGTATCCGTTGCATGTCCTTCATGTGCCGATCGTAGTTGGTGCCGTATTTGGCTCCCAGTTCTGCCCGATAGGCCTGAATGGCCGCCACGACATGCGGTTTGTAGTTGGGGTTGGTCATGGTGTGGGCCGCAGCGTGCGCCCGTTTGGCAGGGTAGCCTGCGCGGATGGCCGCCTCCCGCAAAGTGATCCCCCCGTCCGCGGACACCAGTTCTTGGACGAACTTCCACTCCATGGCCGTCAGGACCTTGGTCTGGTCTTTCAGGGGTATCACTTCGCTACTGAGCCTTTTCTGCAGTTTGATCGGTGATACCGGCGGGACATTAAAGACATCTTTGGCTGCCATTTCCACTCCTGTTTTCAGGGCCCAAACCAAAAGGCCGTTTTCATATAGCTTTTCTAGCCAATAAAAAAAAATAAAATTTCAAAAAATG
>CAIKDP010000423.1 GCA_903826205.1 Akkermansiaceae bacterium | reverse complement strand
CGTAGCTGTGGCTTCCAGCCGCAGGCCGTAGCTGTGGCTTCCAGCCGCAGGCCGTAGCTGTGGCTTCCAGCCGCAGGCCGTAGCTGTGGCTTCCAGCCGCAGGCCGTAACTGTGGCTTCCAGCCGCAGGCCGTAGCTGTGGCTTCCAGCCGCAGTCCACGCGAGTGGTGGTGCGTGGGACGGCTCATCCGCGGGCCCTGGCACCGCCCGTGCGGGCGGACATGTCGGCGGACCGGGCCGGTCCGCCCTACCCTCGCGGTTCGTAACTGTGGCTTCCAGCCGCAGCGCCAATGCCTCGCGCATGACAAGCCTCCTCTTAATCTCCCCTGTCATTGCAGTGGACAGCCCCAGCCCGACCTGCCATCAATGACGCGGTTCCGGCCTCGATACCCCCCCTTCCCACACCCCTTATGAAAACGCACTTCCCCCGCCTGCTTACAACCCTGGCCATCGCCATCACCGTCATGGCCGCCACCCGCGCCGCCGCCGCACCACCGCAGGACCCACCCGATCTAACAAAAAGCCCCGAGGTCGACCGCAAGCTCACCTACAACCTCGGCGCCACCGGCCTGCGCGGGTGGATTTTCACCAAACCGGCGACTCACTTCGATGGCCTGCAAGGGCGGACCACAGCCGCGGCCCGGCAAATTCTGGTCACCCACGTCGGCGCGAAGTCGCCGGCCGATGGCGTGCTGCAAGTGGACGACGTGATTGTTGGGGTGGCAGGCAAGCCGTTTGGCGACGACGCGCGCAAAAGCATCGCCGCCGCCATCCAGGACGCCGAAAAGGAATCTAACAAAGGCATCCTCAAGCTGACCCGCTGGCGTGCGGGCACGACGGAAGAGGTGCAACTCAAGTTGCAGGTAATGGGAAGCTACAGCGACAGCGCCCCCTACAATTGCCAAAAATCCAAGCGCATCCTCGAGGACGCCTGCAAGGTGCTCGACAAGGAACCCCTGCGCCAAAGTTGGAACGGCGCCGTCAGTGGCCTCGCCCTGCTGGCCACCGGCAATCCCGAGTACCTGCCGAAATTGAAGGACTTCGCCCACAAGATGGGACCACCCACGCTGAAGCTGGAACTGAAAGACGGGATGGTCATTTGGGACTGGGGCTATCGCAATCTTTTCCTGTGCGAGTATTACCTGGCCACCGGCGACAAGGAGGTGCTGCACGCCATCAACGAATACACGGTCACGCTCGCCAAGGGCCAGAGCCTGTATGGCACCTTCGGCCACGGCATCTCCCGCCTAACCGCCGAGGGCAAATTGCATGGCTCGATCCCGCCCTACGGCCCGGTCAACATGGCCGGACTGCCCGCCAACCTCTCGATCGTGCTGGGTAAAAAGTGCGGGGTGAAAGACCCGGAAGTGGACGCAGCCATCGGGCGGGCGGCGGGTTTTTTCGGTTACTTCGTCGACAAGGGTGCCATCCCCTACGGCGAACACGAGCCATGGCCCTATCATGAAAACAATGGCAAGAACTCCATCTGCGCCGTCATGTTCTCCCTTCAGGACGCCAAGACCAAGGAAACCCGGTTCTTCGCCCAAATGGCCACCGCCGGCTACCGCAGCCGCGAGTGCGGCCACACCGGCCAGGGCTTCAGCTACTTGTGGAGCGCCCTCGGCGCCAACGCCGGCGGCCCCGCCGCAGCCGCCGCCTTTTTCAAGGAGGCGTCCTGGCACCTCGACCTCGTGCGCCGCTGCGATGGCTCGTTCACCTATGACGGCGGCGAACAATACGGCCCCGGCAAAACCGACGACAACACCTACTATGGCAATAGTAGTTACGACGGACTGAGCCCCACCGCCACCTATGTGCTCACCTACTCGATCCCCTTGAAAACCCTCCGCATCACCGGCAAGGACGCCAAGCCGGCAAACTGCCTGACCCAGCCGCAAGTGGCCGCCGCCATCGCCTCGGGACGCTTCGATCTGGACCGCAAACAAAAAAGCGCGCAAGAGCTCGTGGCGGCATTCAGCGATTGGTCGCCGGTTGCCCGCAGCTGGGCAGCGGAAGAACTGGCCAACCGGCCTGAAGCCAGGGCGATGGTCCCGCAACTGCTCACCATGGCCGACAGCAAGGATGCGCACGTCGCGCAGAGCGCCTGCGAAACGCTCGGCAACCTCAAGTGCACCGAGGCGCTGCCGGTGCTGGTCCGCCAACTCTCGGCCAACGACCGCTGGCTGCGCTACAAGGCCGCCCAGGCCATCAAGAAAATGGGCGGCTCGGCCAGCCCCGCCGTGCCGGACATTCTCAAGGCGGTGGTCAAGACGGCGGAGCCCGCCCAACCGATCAACTGGGCCGATGCCATCCAGTTCACCCATGGCCAGTTGGCCTCCGCCTTGTTTGCCGGCGGTCTAACCGATTCGCTCAAGACCGCCGATCCGAAGTTGCTCTATCCGGCGGTCCGGGTGGTGTCCAGAAACCCGGATGGCATGGCACGGGCCACCCTGCGCGGGTTTTTCGAAAACAAGCTGACGCTGGAGGATGTGCAGGCGCTGGCACCGGACCTCGTCGTCGCAGTCAAAACGCTGTGCCCGGCCGACACCATGTTTGGGGCCGAAATCCGCATGGGCGCCTTCAGAGCCCTCACAAAATATCACTACAAGGAAGCCATCGACGCCGGCGTCGTCTTTGCCAAAACCCAGGGCGGTCATGGCAGCGAGAACCGCACCGGGGACATCATGAAAGAGATCGTGAGCTATGGCTCGGCCGCCCGCGAAGCCATCCCCGGCCTCAAAGAGGTGATCGTGTCCCTCAATGACCAATGCAAACGGGGCGAATATCCCGCTGGCGAACTCAACAACCGCAGGGTCGGCGCCATCGAAGCCGCCATCAAGGCCATCGAAGCCGCCACCGAACATCCCGAGTTGCGCAGTATTAAGAAGTAGTCTGGCAAAAAAACCACTTTTTTCTATTGCGTTGGTTGGTGGGAATACACTAGGTCAAACGCGCCCAAACTATGGTTTGCCTGAGTCGTCCCCTGAGCTGATTGATTTTTGCCATGTCCCAGACCCTTTCCTATCCCCAAGTCTGCCAATTGCTGCAAGGCGCCGTAGGCCAGATCCGCGCCAACCACGAACTGCTCTCGCGGCTGGATGCGGCAGTGGGCGACGGCGACCATGGCACGACCATCCTGCGCACCATGGAAGCCGTGGCCAAAGCCATCACTGACAGCCCCGGCACCGACCTCAAGTCCCTCCTATCCAAGATCGCCTGGGATGTGATGGACTGCGACGGCGGCTCCACCGGCCCCTTGCTCGGTTCGTTCTTCATGGGCATGAGCGATGCCGTGGCCGACGCCACGGAGCTCGATTGCGCCGCCGTGGTGGCGATGCTCGCCAGCGGCATCCGCAAAGTGGCCAAACAGAGCCGCGCCGTGGTCGGCGACAAAACCATGATGGACGCCTTCCTGCCCGCGCTCGACGCGCTCGAAGCCGCCGCGCCAGCCGGCGACATCCACTGCGCTCTCCAACAAGCCGCCGCGGCCGCCGCCGCAGGTGCCGAAGCCACCAAGGAATATCGCGCCAAGTTCGGCCGGGCCCGCAACCTCGGCGAGCGCGTCATCGGCCACATTGATCCGGGCGCCGTTTCCGTGTCGCTCATCTTCAAGGGCTTCAGCGAAGCGCTTTAAACCACCCACTCACCTAAACTAACAAACACACACCATGGCTGAACTCGACAACACCAAGGATGCCAACGACTACGGCATCGGCATCCCCGTCAAACAACATCCGTTTTTCCTCAAGGGACTCGAACATGCCGAATGGGGCATGAAAGACCGGCTCAGCCGCATCTTCAACCCGCTGTCCGGCAACACCGTCATGCTCGCCTTCGACCATGGCTATATCATGGGCCCGACCTCAGGCCTGGAGCGCATGGACCTCACCATCACCCCGCTCATCGAATACGCCGACTGCATCATGTGCACCCGCGGTGCCTTGCGCTCGATCGTGCCACCCACATCGAACAAACCAGTCTCTTTGCGTTATTCCGCCGGCACCACCGTGCTCACCGAGCTCAATGACGAGTGCCTGTTGGACATCGAGGACGCCATCCGCGTCAACGCCTCCGCGCTGGCAATCATGGTAGCCATCGGCAGCGAGTTTGAAGCCGTCACCATCAAAAACCTCGTGCGCACCGCCGACATGGGCGCCAAATACGGCATCCCCACCCTCGGCGTCACCGCTGTGGGCAAGGAACTTGTCCGCGATTCCCGCTACCTCGGGCTGGCCAGCCGGATCTGTGCCGAAAACGGTGCCACCTTCGTGAAAACTTATTTCTGCGACACCGGCTTCGAGCAAGTGGTGGCCGCCTGCCCGGTGCCCATCGTCATTGCCGGCGGCAAGAAGCTGCCGGAAAACGAGGCGTTGGAATTTGCCTATCAGGCGATCCAACAAGGGGCTGCCGGGGTGGACATGGGCCGCAACGTGTTCCAATCCGAGCACCCGATCGCCATGATCCAGGCCGTGCGCGCCGTCGTCCACGACAAGCGCACGCCCAAGGACGCCCTCGATCTGTATAACACCCTCAGCCACCAGAAATAACACCCCAATTGCTCCCATGAAAAAAGAATTCCATCACATCGGCATCCCGACCAGCCAGCCCCAACCTAACGAGATCTATCTCGAGAGCATCCAGCTCTACATCACCGACGCGACGCAAAGCCCGCATCGCATCGAGTGGACGCGCGCCGAGGCCGGTTGCCCGTTTCCGGAGGTGCTCAAGACCACCGCACACGTCGCCTACGAAGTGGACAATCTGGAAGCCGCGATCGAGGGCCAGGACGTGATCTGGGCGCCGTTTGAGCCGTTGCCCGGCATCCGCTGCGCCTTCATCCTCGATGCCGGCGCGCCGGTCGAGTACCTCGAGTTCGCCAAATAATCACCCCAAGGAGATACCCCCATGTCCATGAAAAAATTCATCAACGACCCCGCGGACCTTACCAAGGAACTGCTCGAGGGTTTCGCCATCGCCCACCGCGATATCGTCACCGTCACGCCTGACAAAATCGTCTGCCGCGCCCAGCCCAAGCCGGCCAACAAGGTCGCGCTCGTCACCCTCGGCGGCGCCGGCCACGAACCGGCACTCAGCGGCTTCGTCGGCGAAGGCGCGCTGGACTTCAGCGTGGTCGGCGACATCTTCGCCGCCCCGGGACCGCCCAAGGTGTTAGAAGCGCTGCGCATGGCGAAGCGTGATGCAGGCACCCTCTTCATTGTGCTCAACCACGCCGGCGACGTCATGAGCGCCGACATGGCGGCGGACATGGCCGACAAGGAAGGTATCACCTACCGCAAGCTCCTCACCCACGAAGACATCGCGCCCGGCGCGGACACCCCGGCCGAGGACAAGCGTGGCCTGGTCGGTTGCATCCCGCTCTACAAGATCGCGGGAGCCGCTGCGGAGGCCGGCAAGAGCCTCGACGAGGTGTATGCCATCGCCAGTCGCTTCAACGACAACATGGCCACGCTGGCCGTCGCGATGCGCACCGCCACCCATCCGGCCAACGGCCAGACAATCTTCGAACTCGCCGAGGATGAAATGGAAATCGGCATGGGCCAGCACGGCGAAGCCGGCACCGGCCCTAGCAAAATCCTGACCGCCGACCAGACCGCCGAGTTGATGTGCTCGCGGCTCGTGGCCGCGGTGAAGGCGAAGGCGGGCGACCGCCTGTTGCTCATCATCAACGGCGCGGGTGCCACCACCCTCATGGAGATGTATATCGTGCTGCGCGGCTGCAAAAAATACCTCGACACCCAAGGCATCGAGATTGCCGCGGCGCATTGCGGCGAGTGGCTCACCGTCCAGGAAATGGCCGGCTTCCAGATGTGCGTCGCCAAGATGGACGACGAACTGCTGAAGTATTACCAAGCCCCGTGCCAGACACCGGCACTGACGGTGAGGTGAGGTCTTGTTCACTACCAGCTGCCGAATCCCCTCGATGATTCCCCGAGTGCCGGGCTTGCGTGAATTTCTCAGTCAACCTGCGAAATCCGCGTAATGCCCCCTCAGTAACGCAGTTCCGGATAGATCAACGCCTGCTCGCGGCCTTCGAGCACATCGATGAGGTGGGTCAGGATGCGGAGCGGGTATTGATCCGCCTTGCCAGGCAGATTGCGGGCTTGCGCCAGCGTGGTTTTCAATCCTGGCAATGCCGGTCTAACCGCCTCGCCGAGGCGGTCAAGGACATTGGCGGCCTGCACGGCGCTAGGTGGCGCGGCGGCTTGCCCAACCCACCGCAGCAACACCGGCATCGCACTATCAACTTTGCCGAGCCTGGCCAGCGCCTCAGCCGCGGCCACCTGCACCGCGCCGGACGGGTCGTCCAGCCGTTGGCGTAACGCGGGCTCGGCCCCTGCCGCCTTGTCGCGCAACATCGTACAGCCTTGCGCCGCCCACCAACGGATCGACTCGTTAGGGTCGCCCAGCGATTCTATCAATCTGGGCAGGTTGGCGGGGTTGCGCTCGGAGGCGATGGTGGCAAGCGTGAACACGCGCTCGATCGGATAGACACCGGGCACCCGTGAGGCGTCGTATCCTTCGAGCGGCGAGCCCTCGGGCAGGAAGCCGTTGTCCATGTTCGCCAGCACGCGCTTTTTCAACGCGGCTCGCATGTTTCCTAACGTCTCCGCGTGTGCGGGATCGGCGGCGAGATTGTGGACGCTGTCGGGGTCGGCGAGCATGTCATAGAGTTCCTCGGTGGGCTTTTCACCCCAGAACATGGCGGTTGCCGGCGTGAGCTTGGCGGCGCGTGCGACACCCGCCCACGACTGATAGCCGCGGGCTTGAAACATGTAGCTGAGCGGCTGGACATACGCCAGGTCCGGCCGGTAGTTGCGAATATACATCCAGCGGCTGCCAACCACCGAGCGCATCATGTCGTAGCGCTCGTCCATCCGGTCGCGCGTGCAGAAGACATATTCGTTAGGCCCGGCCTTGGCCGCTCCGGCAAACGCCCGGCCCTGCATGTATGCGGGAATCTCCACGCCGGCCAGCGACAGCACGGTCGGGGCGAAGTCGATGAAGTGCACCGGATCCTTGATCCGCGACCCCGGCGCGGCGGGCGCGAGGTGGCGCCATTTCGGCGGGAAATAAACGATGAGCGGGACATGTGTGCCACTCTCCTGCAAGAACCGCTTGCTGCGTGGCAGCACCCCGCCATTGTCCGAATAGTAGAACACGATCGTGTTGTCAGCCTCGCCCGAATCTGCCAGATCCTTGAGCCTGGCCGCGATCTGGCTGTCGAGCTTCGCGATGCGGGTGTAGTAGCGGGCCCAGTCGGCCCGCATCTCGGGCGTATCCGGCTGATAGGGCGGAATCCGCATGGTGGCCGGGTCAAACAGCGACGGCTCGTTTTGCGGAAACAGGCAACTCTCGTGGCTGACCTCGTGGTTGAACACGCTGAAGAAGGGTTGTCCGGCGGGGCGATTGCGGTAGTGGGCCTGCTTGCCGGAGGCGTTCCATGCCTCGTTGATGTTGACCGGGGCATTGTAATCGGTCTTGGCATTGTTGGTCGTGTGATAACCCGCCGCACGCAGATAGGCCGGAAACCCTTTGAGCCAGGACGGGATCTTGCCCTGCGCCCGCATGTGTTGTGCCGGACCACAGGTGGTTGGATACATCCCGCTGATAAGCGTGAAGCGCGATGGCGCGCACACCGGCATCGTGAAGCAGCGTTCATACAGCACGCCCTGGCCCGCCAACTTGTCGAGTGTCGGCGTCCTGGCCTGTGCATCTCCGTAACAACCGAGGAACGGACCATTGTCCTCGCTGACCAGCCACAGGATGTTCGGACGCTCGGCGGCGGCCACGGGGACGAGCCACGCGAGCAGTAACAGGCAGATGCGCGCCATCATGGTCAGTTAGGTTTGTTGGTTCCGGCGTCTTTCGCGGCTTTCTGCCCCTCATTCGGATAGGGTTTGACGTGGGTGCGCGTGGCCCATGCCTGCCATTGGGCGACGAGATCCTTCACGCGCTGCGGCTCGCTGGCGGACAAATCCTGGAGTTCGGTGCGGTCCGTTTTGAGGTTGTAGAGTTCCCAGGGACCGTTGCGGGCATGCCGGACGAGTTTCCAATCGCCGGCGCGAATGGCGGCGTTGCCCTCGTGCTCCCAATACAGCGCGCCGCGCGCCAGGGGTTTGTCCTCAAACGCGGGTATCAGGCTGGTTCCTTCCAGCGGGAGGATCGCCTGGCCGTTGAATTCCTTCGGATAGGTCGCGCCCGCCACCTCCATGCAGGTTGGCATGATGTCAATGATGTGGCCGACCTGCTGGCGGAGTTGGCCGTGAGCGGTGATGCGGGCCGGCCAATGGGCGATCAACGGGGTGGCAATGCCGCCTTCGTGATCGAAGTGCTTGTAACGGCGGAACGGGGTGTTTTCTAACAATGCCCACGACTCGCCACAGAAAACATCGGATTTTGCCGAGCCGGGTGGATCCCCCTTGAGTTTTCCGTTAGGACCACTCTCCGCGTTGCCGCCGTTGTCGGATAGAAACAGGATGAGCGTGTTGTCGAGCACGCCGCGCTGGCGCAGAGCTTCAACGAGCCGGCCCACGGCGGCGTCCATGCGGCTCACACACGCCGCGTAGATGGCCATGATATGATCGAAGCGCTCATGATCGTCGGCGCTCAAAGTGTCCCAGGCCTTCACCGAGTCGGGGCGGGGCGAGAGCGGCCAGGCCTTGTCCACCATGCCAAGCTCGAGTTGTTTGGCGTGGCGTTGCTCGCGCAGCTTGTCCCAACCGGCCAGGTATTTGCCGCGGAATTTGGCGATGTCCTCCGGTGGCGCCTGCAAGGGAAAGTGCGGGGCATTATGGCAAAGATGCAGATAGAAGGGCTTCCTGGCCGCAAGCGCCTCATCCACCGACTTGATGGCAAAATCGGTCCACAGGTCGGTCACATACCAATCGTTAGGTAATTTGCCCCCGCGCACCGGCACTTTCTCCCCATTGAGAAACAACTCGGCCCGCGGCGAGTCCGGAAAGTAGAACCCGCCGGCCGCGGCATTGAGACTGCGGTCGAAGCCGCGCGTCCACGGGGCGACGCCGTGGTTCTGGCCGACGTGCCATTTGCCGCTCATGATGGTGAAATAGCCGGCGGGCCGCAAGGCTTCCGCCAGGGTCACGCATTGGTCGTTGAGGCGGCCGCGATACCCGGGCGGACCGTTGTCCTCGACCATGTGGCCGACCCCGGTCTGGTGCGCGTACAGACCGGTGAGCAAGGCGGCGCGGGTCGGACAACAGCGGGCGCCATTGTAGAACTGGGTGAAGCGCACTCCGCCACCGGCGAGCTTGTCCAGGTTGGGCGTGGGGATTTCACTGCCGTAGCAACCAATGTCGGAGAACCCCATGTCGTCCACTAGGATGACAATGATGTTAGGTTTGGCCGGCGCCTGCGCCGCGGCAGGAACCGTCATGCTCAATCCGGCCAGCAACGCAACAAGATGGAGTGTGCACGTGTTCATCACAGGAGGTTTTCCCCGAGTCAGGCCAACCTGTCAATCTAACTGGCCAACCGCAACCTCCCAAGCGCCGTTAGCAGACACCTGCCAATTACAATAACTTTGGACGGTCGTCCAAAGTTATTGTGCAAAGAATTGGCTTCCTGCACGGCGGCAAGCACAGGGTTGGGAGCGCCGCAAACCGGCCATTACTTGGTGGTTTTCATTTTCGGCTGCATGGCGAACTGGTCGTCGTCCTTGAGTTCTTTCTTCAAGCGGTAGAGTTCGGTCTTCAGTATGGCGACGGTGTCTGCTTGGGACGGGTCCTGATAGAGGTTGTGCAGCTCGGCGGGATCCCGGACGAGGTCATACATTTCCCATTGGTCCCTGGTCCAATAGCAGATGAGCTTGTGGGTCTCGGTGCGCACGCCGTATTGAGCCCGCGTGTTGTGGTCGCCCGGATCGTGATAGTAGCGGTAATACCAGCTGGTGCGCCATTCGGCGGGGCGTTCGCCCTTGAGCAATGGCACGAGGCTGCGGCCCTGCATGTCGGCGGGCACTGGCAATCCAGCAAGCTCCATGAAGGTTGGCGCGAAATCGACGTTGATGCCCATGGCGGCTTGCACCGAGGCGGGCTTGACGCCGCCGGGCCAGCGGACGAGGAATGGCATTTTGATAGATTCCTCATACATGAAGCGTTTGTCATAGAGTCCGTGGTCGCCGAGGAAAAACCCTTGGTCGCTGGTATAGATGACGAGGGTGTTTTGCGCGAGGCCCGTTTGGTCGAGGTAGTCGAGCAGGCGGCCGACGTTGTCGTCCACTGACTGGACGCAGGCGAGGTAGTCCTGCATATAGCGCTGGTATTTCCATTTCAACAACGCGTCGCCTGATAGCCCCGCTGGCGGCGGCCCCTTGGTGTCGTTGGGACTGAGGTTCTCCAACACCTTCTGCTTGCACTCGCGGATGGCGTCGGCGCGCCCGACATAATCGTCGCGCAAGGTCGGCGGTTCGGGAATCTCCTTGTTGGCAAACATCGCCTTGTGTTTGGCATCGGGCTGCCAGTTGCGGTGCGGCGCCTTGTGGTGGCACATCAAAAAGAACGGCTTGTCCTGCGGGCGGTTCTTGAGGAACTCGATGGACAGGTCGGTGATGATGTCGGTGACGTAGCCGTTGATCACACGCCGGCCGCCGGCTTCCAGAAACGCAGGATTGAAGTAGTCGCCCTGGCCCGGCAGGATCGTCCACTTGTCAAAGCCGGTCGGGTCGCTCTCGAGGTGCCACTTGCCAAACATGCCGGTGTGATAGCCGGCGGCTTGCAGGTATTTGGCGACGGTCGGCTGGGACCCATCGAAGCGGTTGAACACGGGCACCCCGTTGAGGTGGCTGTATTTTCCGGTTAGAATACAGGCCCGGCTCGGAGTGCAGATGGAATTGACCGCAAACATGCGCTCAAAGCGCATTCCCTCCTTGGCCAGGCGGTCGATGTTGGGCGTCTGATTGACCCGGCTGCCATAGGCGCTGATGGCGTGCGCGGCGTGATCGTCGGCCATGATGAACAAAATGTTAGGCCGTTGCACCCCGGCGGCCTGGAGCGCCGTCAGGGGTGCCAGCAACAGGGCGACAAAAAACAGGAGGCTGTATATGTTCATGGTGTTGTTATTTGCAGACGAAGCCGCAATCCTGCGCACGCATGGCGGCTGTGAATGGGACCACGCCCAACTCGCGCGACCGGGTGAGCGATGTGGGCCAGTCCGGCGTGGTGGCGGTGCGCCCTACGGTCGCCAGAATTTTCGGACCGTGCCCCAACACGAACGGTTCACCCGCAACCGGTCCGATGCTCAGACGCATGCAGTGCCGGTTTTCGGCATAAAGCCCGCCGCCAAAGATGAAGACCACATCGGTCACCGGCCGGGTGGCGGCAAGATATCCATCCTTGTTAGTCAAAGGCAGCGCTTTGCCGTCGGCATCGATTGCGGTTATGGCGTCGGCCCAATGCGGCTGGCGGACCCGCACGATCGTGGCGGGCATGCCGCTGAGGCGGATGCGCTGGCGCAGCACCTCACCGTCACCCACACCGGGCAGAATCCCGGACACCAGCGTCCCGGCCCCGTCGGCGCGGGTGAAATCCAAGGCGAAGTTGCTGGTTAGCACGCCATCCGTCAGGTCTGCCAGATGGGCGCGCAGATTCACAAACCCGAGTTGCCCGTGGAACGTGCAGCACCAGGTGGCTTCCTCGATGCGTTTGGCAAATCCCACAACGCCATTGTCATCGCAGCGCACGGAACGATGGCCGAATCCACCTGTTAGCGACTGGTTCTGCAAAAAATGGTTGTGCAGCGTGCGCTCGGCCATGGCGAAATAACGGGCCTTGCCGGTCACCCGTGCCAACTCCATATTCAGACGCAGCCAATCGACAATGGCGCAGCCCTCGTCCCGTCCATACTTCACCTGGCACGCCTCCAGAATGCCGCCGGCGGGATTGATATAGCCGCCCTCGACCAACTCGCCCCAGCGCTCTTCGACGCGTTCGAGATACTGCGCCTGCCGGGTGGCTTCAAAGAGCAACAACAGCGATACCTGGTTGCAGAGCATGCCATGGGCATGATTGATGGGCAGGCGGTCAAAGGTGCGGTAGAACTCCGCCATGGTGATGGCGGCATCCAGATACTTCCGCGCGCCGGTGAGCCGGTGGAGTTTGACCAAGCCCTCCATGGCCGGAAAATAGCAAGTCACATAGCCGGCCGCAAAGCTGTCGCCACCGGTATAATCCGCCATGCGACCGGGCTCGGTGAAACGCGGGATGAGACCCACGTAAAAGTCGCCGAGCTTTTTGGCGGATTCTAGCAAGTCTGCATCCTTGAAGGCCCGGCTGGCCTCAACCAAACCGCAGAGCAGGCGCGCGTTGCCCCACAGTGCTGGCATCATGGTGCCGCCGCCTTCGCCTTTGAAGTCGATGGGTTGCTGCCAATCGATGGTGCCTGACGCGGCAAAATAACCGCCGGGGCGTTGGTGTTTTGGAACCGCCGCGAGTAATTCCTTGAGTGCGGGATGCACGTCATAGGACCCGCGCGAGTTGAGCGCCATGATCTCGATGAAGCGCCCGGAGATGTCACCCGAGTAGTTCTTGAAGGGTCGGTTCATGATGTGACCCCACTTGCCGTCAAACTCCGTGACCCGCTCGCCGGTTAGATCGGCCCGCAGCCATGCCAGCGAATCATAGGGCGCCGCACGGAAACGGCCGATCGAGGCGGTGGCCGCCTCACCGACCTCACCGCCTAGGGTGACAATCCTGTTGGGCGGATTGCCGCATGGCAAGTCGGCGGCAGACAGCACGGCACACGGCGTCAACTGCAGGAACGCGAGTAGAAATGCGGACACCATGAGCTTGGGGTGTTTCATCTGGAGTTCGTATGCGCGGCAGCGCTGGTAATTCCAAGCACAAAATCGCGTGTACAAATGGAGTTACGGACTTCAGTCCGTTCCTTCTGTTTCTCAGGTCCGGATTGGTATGGATGTCTGCATGTCGTCTATGCCAATGCTTTGCGTCAGCGCTTGGTTCATTTTGCGGATTGGGGCGGGACCTTGCGGGCGGATGGTTTGGCGCCTGGCACCGGCAATGCGGGGCCTGCGTTGCGGGTGAATTCAGCCTGCAACTGCTGCCAGCGCGCGGCCATGTCGCGGACGCGGTCAGGCTGGGCGGCGGCCAGGTTGTGCTGCTCGCAGCGGTCGTTTGCTAGATCGTAGAGTTCCCAGGCATTTTGATCTTCACGGGCGGAGACCGCCTTGAAACTGCCGACGCGCAGACCACGATTCCCCTCGTGGTTAAAGAACAGGTTGTCACGAGTGACACTGCCGTCCTTGGCAAACGCCGGGACCAGGCTGCGGCCGGGAAACGGCGGAGAGCCCGCCGGCAGTTCCGGCTTGGCTCCGGCGAGTTCTAGCAATGTTGGAACAAAGTCGATGACATGGCTGACGTCGTGCCGGAGTTCGCCGCGCGCGGCGATGCCCTTGGGCCAGTGCACGATGAGGGGCGTGGAGATGCCGCCCTCATGGGTCCAGATCTTGTGGCGGCGGAACGGGGCGTTGCCCGCGCTCGACCACCCGGGCCCGAGGCACAGGAAGGATGCAGCGGAACCTGGCGCTGCCGCGCGGTCATTGCCATCGCCGCGGACCAGGATCGAGGCGTCAGTGCCGTTGTCGGATAGAAACAGAATGATCGTGTTGTCCCAGGCACCCATCGCCCGCACCTGATCCAACACGCGTCCGATCTCGCGGTCCATGCGGTCGATCATGGCGGCGTGGATGGCCATCTTGGTGGCCTGATAGATTTTTTGCTCGTCGCTCAATTCGATCCATGGGACGGCATGTTCGATTTCGCCCGGGCCGAGTTTATTGAGCACCCCGGGCGCGAGGTAGCGCGGGGTGAACGCGGGTTCCAGCGGTGCCAACGCGCAATTGACGATGCCGGTGTCGCGCAACTTCTGCCAGCGATCCTGCCGCACCTGGTCCCAGCCTTTGAGGTAACGATCGCGGTAACGGGCAATGTCTTCCGGTGGGGCGTGCAACGGAAAATGCGGCACGGTGAACGCCAGATAGGAAAAAAACGGTTGGGACGCATACTTCTCGGCGTGCTCATTAAGGCAGCGGATTGCATGGTCGGCAAAGGCGGTGGTAGTGTAATAACCGCTGTCCTTGGCCACCGGCGGCAGCGGGCGGTCATCTTCCGCGATGTCCTTTGGATTGAAATTGCGGTCATGGTCATGCAGGACATACGAATGGTCGAATCCGCCGTCCCCCACCACCATGGGCGCACCGTTCACATGCCATTTGCCGGAATGGTAGCTGCGGTAGCCCAGCGGCTTGAGCCACTGCGGCAGCGTGCGCGTCCACTGTGGCAAACGACCGTTGGGCGGATCCATGTGAATCTGCTGCGGATAGTAACCGGTCATCAACGCGCTGCGCGTCGGCCAGCAGCGGGCGGTGTTGTAGCACTGGGTGAAACGCAGGCCATTGGCCGCCAACCGGTCCAACTGCGGCGTGGCGATATCCGATCCGTAACAACCGATATCCGAGAACCCCAGGTCATCGGCAAGGATGACAAGAATGTTAGGCTTGCCCGCAGATGCCGGCGCCGAGGCGTGCAACGGACTACCGACACATCCTGCGCAGAGGACAAGGTGGAGAAGCTTCATGCGGCCTTTGTATGTTTGAATTTCCAGGCCGTTCCAAGTACAAAATCGCCTTCACAAATGTAGTTACGGACTTTAGTCCGTTCTTTCTTCTCCAAGATCGGACTGAAGTCCGGAACTCCATTCACCAAGCAACTCTTCGCGAGTCAGTCCTGCCCGGTCTCCACAACCAAGGACATACCCATCATGCAATCCGGCCTTGGCGGGATTATCAGCGATGTAGCGTCTGAAATGCTCCCACTGTGCCTCACTGCGCACGATGTGATCGAATGCCTCGGCCTGCCACAGGCTGCCCGATCGGTTGCTGGACTGATTAATTTTCCGTGCACTGCCCCCCTTCCATGTCTTCATCACCTGACCGAGGGTGATGCCTGCCATGGGCTCGACTAGAGCATGGAAATGATTTGGCATGATGACCCAGACATCGAGATGATAGGTCGTCCCATTGCCGGAGGTTATGATCTCCCCGAGAATGGCCGACAGTTCGGGCCGGGCCAGCAGGCACTCCCCATGCCCGGCATCAAGGAGTTCGTGGAATTTCGCGGTGAATTCACGATGAAAGGCTGTACGCTCAGCCTCGGCAAGTTGCTCGGGAACCGCATCTGAAGGGAGTCCATGCCCGGCCAGCCAGTTATTGCGTTGTTGGATCCACCGCTCACGAACGTGTGAGGGCAGTGAATCGGCGAGACGTGTCGTGATGAAATAACTGCGCCCCCATTGGCGCCAGTGCGGGAGGTGAAGGCGGTGCCGATGCACGGCTTCGTCCGGATTGTATGGCGTGAAGGCCATAATTCGATGGATGATAGCGCGATCTCGAAAGTAGTCCAGGACTTTAGTCCGGACGTTCTTCTACAAAAGCGGACTATGAAGAGGAAGACCGGACTAAAGTCCTGGACTACATTCATCAACGCGTCGAGTTTGCCTTGAAGCTCCTTGACCTTGCAGGCTTGGCGGCTTGGCCGGGAGGTGTCCATGCCGCCGGTTGCGGGGTGGCGACCTTGAGCGGGGCCTGGTCGCCATAGCGCAGCCGCTCCTTTTCGAGCAAGGCGGTTAGTTCGGCGGCTTTCGCGGCGTGTTCGGGATTGGCGGACAGGTCGGCCATCTCATGCGGATCGGCTTGCAGGTCGAAGAGTTGGGTTTTGTCGATGAGCGGATAGCGGAGCAACTTCCAGCGTTCGTCGCGGATGGAGCGCTGGCAATCCCTGTAGGCCGTGAACAGGCAGTCGCGCACTTGCGGCTGGCGGCCGGTGATGACCGGTGCGAGGCTCTTGGCATCGAGGCCTGCGGGCACGGCGATTCCGGCCAGTTCGCAAAGGGTTGGATAGACGTCGTACAAGTAGGCGAAGGCCTTGGTTTCACCCTTCGGGACGCCCGGTCCGGCGAAGATCAAGGGCACATGCATGCCGCCGAACTCATAGAGGTTTTGCTTGCCGAGCAAGCCGTGTTCGCCTAACGACAAGCCGTTGTCACCGGCGACGATGAAGATCGTGTGATCGAACTGACCGGCCTGCTTGAGGGCCGCGATGACCCGGCCGACCTGTGCGTCCCAATAGGACGTGGAAGCATAGTAGCGTGCCAGCTTGCCGGTGACGCTTTCCTTGGTGCGTGGCCACGGCAGCGTTTGCTCGTCGCGGACGGTCATTTCACCGTTATCGAAGGGCTGGAACGGCAGGAAATTGACCGGCAAGGGGATATTTCCCGCTTGGTACATACGATAGAACTCATCGGTGGCAAACTGCGGGTCGTGGGGTTCGTGCGAGGCCATGTAGAGAAAGAGCGGTTGTTTGCCGGCCTGCTCGCCGATGAAGCGGATGAGGTTGTCGGCGTTGCCCCCGGCATTGTTGCCATCGGCATTGCAGTCAAACTCATCGTCGAGCTTTTTCGGTCCGTTGCCATACTTGCCACTGCGGATCGATGCGTAGCCGGCAGCCTTGATTGTCTGCGCGAGCGTCGGAGTGCCGCGGGTTTGATCGCGCATATAACTCCGTCCGGTCTGGATCATGGTCCGGCTGGGCGTACAGACAGCTCCGGAGTTGGAGCCGAGCACGTAAGCGTTGCGGAAGATGAATCCCTGCGCAACCAACTTGTCAATGTGCGGGGTCTTGACGACGGGGTGGCCGAGTACTCCAAGGCAATCCGGCCGCAGGTCATCGGCCAACAGGAAAACGATGTTGGGTTTTATCACCGGGACCGGTGCCGCAGTGGCGTGAACCGCTGCCAGCAGCAGCAAGATCACACGTGCCAGGCGTCGCATGCACGGATGTATGCGCGGATTTGCCGGCCAATCCCAGCACAAAAAACGTAGTGCAGGACTTTAGTCCGCTCTTCCTCTTTCAAGAACGGACTGAAGTCCGTAACTACCGTCCGCTCTTCCTCTTTCAAGAACGGACTGAAGTCCGTAACTACCGTCCGCTCTTCCTCATTCAAGAACGGACTGAAGTCCGTAACTACCGTCCGCTCTTCCTCTTTCAAGAACGGACTGAAGTCCGTAACTACCGTCCGCTCTTCCTCATTCAAGAACGGACT
>CAIKDP010000422.1 GCA_903826205.1 Akkermansiaceae bacterium | reverse complement strand
GCATCGTCATTGGTGGCCTTGGGCAAATCGCCGTAGGCCATTTCGGCCAGTGTGCGCTTCAAGCCACCCATATCGGCGACCCGCTGGTGCCAGCGCCCGAGGATATACCACGCCAAGTCATTCTCGGAATCCAGAGTGATCGCCCGGTCCGCGCAGGTCTTTACCTGCCGCAAGGCATTGATTTTTTCCCGGTTGCCCTGCAGTTCGATGGATTTGGCGTTGCAGATGGCGATCGACAGCTGCGCCTCTGAATCCTTGGGCGCAAGGGCCACCGCCCGCTCCGCATAGTTGAGCGCCAATCCGGAAAACCGGATTTTCTCGTTCACATTCGGGGTGTCCGCCATCTGATGCCGGTATTGGCGGGCGATGCGCAGCAGGATGCCTGCATTCTTCGGGTCCAATTTTTCCGCGGGCAGGTAGAATTTGAGCGCTTCGGACGGATTGAGTTTCAAGTCCTGCACGTCGCCTTGTTTGACCAGGTCATCGGCAGGCGCGCCGAAACCGGGGCCGCACGAGAGAAAAAATGAGAGCGCGAGGATGGATTTTTTGGAGGAGCTGAGTGTTTTCATAACAACGTGCGGACTGCGGACTGCGACCCTATGCAGGCGGAGATAGGTTTTTGGGGCCAGAGTTGGTCACCCCTAGGTGAGGATGGACGGCAAGTCAAGAAAAAAAATCCCGAAAATCCTGAGACTTAAGAATTGAGTTGCTGGCGGTCGAAATTAAGGGTTGCGTTGACTCACTCCGACCCTCGCAACCGCGTCCGCCATGCATCACCCCGCTGCACGTGCCGGCCGCCGGAATTGTCCGGACCCAAGTCATGAGTCACATCCTCCTTCTTCCCTTTGGCACATCAGGTAGCATTTTCCCGTTCATGTGGCTGGGTCGAAAGTTGCTAGAGCGTGGGCACCGGGTCACGATGATCGCCTCCTCCGTCTATCAAGCGACCGCGGAGGCCGTGGGCATCGGGTTCTTTGCGCCCGCAACCGACATGCTGCCGCTGATGCTTGCCGACGCGGATTTGTGGCGGCCGGGCAAATTCAAGCGGGTGGCATTCACCTACGCCGGCCGTGCCACCGCACCCTGTGCGGCGGCCATCGACCGGGTCGTGCGCGAGCTTGGCAAACCCGATCTGCTGCTGGCACCGATGATCTCCTTCGGGGCCAGAATCGCCCGCGAGAAATATGGGATCCCTTTGCTTACGGTGCATTTCTATCCAGCCGCAATGATGAGCGCTGATGATGTCCCGCTGGTGCTGCCTGGATTCAGGTTCCTGCGCAGGCTGCCGCTGGCGGTGCGCAAGTTCATCCTTGCGCTGCCGAGTCCTTATGACCGTTATGCCATTCCCGCGGTGGCCGAGGCCTGCGCCATCCATGGCGTGAAGCCGCCAACCCGCCTGTGGAAACCTTGGCATCATTCGCCGGACGGTGTGCTGGCGCTTTTCCCAAGCTGGTTCGGCACTGTCGCGCGGGATCATCCGGACAATACCTTGCAATGGGATTTCCCCTTGGAGGACATGGCACAACAGCGCGGCATGGAGCCAGACCTTGAACAATTTCTCTCCGCGGGCGAACGTCCCATCCTCTTCACCGCAGGCACCGGTCAATATCATGCCGCCGTTTTTTTCGCAATCGCCGCCCGGGTGGTGGCCACGCTGGGGTGCCGGGCGGTCTTTCTAACCGCCAAAACCGGGCAGGTGCCGGAGAACCTTCCCGCCTCCATCTTTGTGTCAGCCTATGCACCCTTCAGTCTGTTGCTGCCGCGTGCCGCGGTCATGGTGCATCACGGTGGAATCGGCACCGTGGCTCAATGTTTCGCCGCAGGCATCCCCCAGCTCGTCGTGCATATGTCACTGGATCAACCCGACAATGCCGCACGCGTCGAGAGACTCGGGGTGGGCCTGGGCATCGCCATCGGGCGGCTCACCGCAGAGCGCTTGCTGCCGCTTCTTAATCGCTGCCTCGAAGATGTGACGATCAAGACGCGGGCGATTCAGTGGGCTCAACATATGCACCAGCACCAGCCCGTGGCCGAGTTGTTAGATTGGTTGGAGCTGGCCATGCGCGGCGAGCGTCCTCAATGACGGTGCCAACGGAAATCCAACGGAAATCCAACTTGACACCCTTACCAAAAAATCCAACATGCAAATCCACATGAAAGCCATCACCCTTCCCGCTCTCGCCCTTATGTCGTTCATTCTCGCCGCTTGCGGCCCGGGCGTCGACCTGCCGCAAGGCACCAGCAAGGGCTACACCTCCGCCCGCCTCACCCAGCGCGACCCGAACCAACCGGCCATCACCAATCCCGGCGAACGCAGCATCCATGGCATGATCCAAAATTCCCTGCGCAAGCAGTTCAGCGCCAAGGGCCTCGCCTACGGCGCCGGCGACGCCGGTCTGGTCGTCGCCTACCTCGTGATCTATCAGGAGCCGGGCATGACTACCTGCTACGAGGATTACTTCGGCTACGGCCGCCCGGCGGATGCCATCCTCAACCGCGCCCATGAGCGCGGCGTGATCGAATCCAAACGCCCGGATTATTTCCGCCGCGCCGGCATCGTCATCGACCTCATCGACAGCAAGACCAACAAATTGGTTTATCGCAACTTCGCCGCCGGCGACGTGGTCCGCGGCGCCTCCGACTCGTCCCGCGCCACCCGCATCGACGCCGCCGTCGCCCGGGCGCTTGCCGGCTTCTTCCGCTGAGCCATGCCATCAAATTCTAAATCACAAGGTCATGATCAACCCCAAACTCATCGAACAATTCGTCGTCGCACCCGGCACGACGGTGAACCTCAAAAGTTATGTGACCGACTGGACGGCGACCGACGCCGCCCAGGAACTGGGCAAGAACGTCATCAAGGAGCGGGCCCGTGAAATTCTCGAGGAAAGCCGCAAACATCTCGATGCCGCGCAGGAGCTGCTCTACGCCAGTGACACCCACTCGGTGTTGTTGGTATTCCAGGCGATGGATGCCGCGGGCAAGGATGGCACCATCCGCCACGTCATGTCCGGGGTCAACCCGCAGGGCTGCCAGGTCTACAGTTTCAAAAAACCCTCCACCGAGGAACTCGACCACAACTTCCTGTGGCGCTACATGAAGGCCCTGCCCGAGCGCGGCCGCATCGGTATCTTCAATCGCTCGTATTATGAGGATGTGCTCGTCGTCAAGGTCCATCCGGAATGGCTCGGGCCCGGCCAACCCGCCAACCCTAACGAAAAATTCTGGGAAAACCGCTACGAAGATATCAACAACTTCGAAAAACACCTGGCCCGCAACGGCACCCTCGTCCTCAAGTTCTTCCTCCACGTGTCGAAAGGCGAACAGAAGCGCCGCTTCCTCGAACGCCTCAACAACCCCGACAAACACTGGAAATTCTCCGAAGCCGACATGGCGGAACGCGAACACTGGAAGGACTATCAAAAAGCCTTCGAGGAAGCCCTCAGCGCCACCAGCACCAGGCGCGCACCATGGCATGTCATCCCCGCCGACCGCAAGTATGTCGCCCGCGCGCTGGTGGCCGACATCGTGTGCACCGCCATTCAGGATCTCAAACTGGAATTTCCCAAGGTGTCCGCGGAAAAGATGGCCAAACTCGCCGCCGCCCGGGAGCGCCTGGAGAAGACCTCCAACAGCGACAATCCCGAAGCGTGACGCAAGCCGCGCATGCCGCAGCGGCGACAAGCCAAGGTGGATATGCCCGCGTTGTCACGAACACGCCTCCGAAGAGCCGCCGCCACAAAAGATTTGACCCCGGCACCGGAAGAATGAAGGCTGCGCCAACGTTTATAGCAGCGCCATGAATCAATTCCCCAAACTTCACAATGCCATGTGGCCGGGCCTCGTCGGTAAAGGCAGCCCCGGTGCCGAGCCCTGCATCGATCTGGACACCATGCTCGACCTCACCGCCCGCGCGGAGGTCAACGGCGTCAAATTCGACGGTGTGGACTTGTTTCTGTTCGATCCGCATGTGTCCATCGACAGCAGCGCGGACGACATCAAGGGGCTGGCGGACAAGATCCAAGCCAAGGGCTTTGGCGTCGGCTCGCTGGTGGCCCCGGTGTGGCCGCCCACCGGCGGTGGCTCCGCCATGGGCAGCGTCGAGGACCGCGCCAATTTCGTCGGACAAGTCCGCAAGGCGTGCCGCATAGGCGCGCAACTGCGCGACCTCGGCATCCGTCCGCACGGACTGATCCGCATTGACTCCGCCTGCGGCCTCGCCGAATGGGCGGAAGACCCGCAAGGCAACACCACGAAAATCGCCGCAACCTTCCGGGAGGCGGCCAAGGTGGCCGCCGACAATGGCGAGCGCCTCGCCGCCGAGGGTGAGATTTGTTGGGGTGGCATGCACAGCTGGAAATTCATGCTGCAACTGCTCGAGGAAGTCGCCTGCCCCGAAACCGTCGGCTTCCAAGCCGACATGGCGCACACCCTGCATTACGCACTCGGCACCAACGCACCCGAACACCGGCTCGTGCCCGCCAACTTCGATTGGGAACCGGACGCCCTCGCCGCCGCCTTGCAGGAAATGACCCGCGCGCTGCGCCCGTGGACGATGGATTTCCATGTCGCGCAGAACGACGCCACCGTCAAGGGCAGCGGGTCCCACGACAAGACCGGCCGCCATTGCCTGGCCGACGATCCCAACGGCAAGCTCGACATCGCGCGCGACGCCGGCTATTGGCTGCGCGATGAGGCCGGACAGCTGACCCGCAAGATCCAACATATTTGTTGGGACGGCTGCATGTTCCCCAACGAGGTGATGCTGCGGCAGGACACCTGGTCTAACATTCTCGCCGCCATGATCCAAGTGCGCGAAGCCCACGGCTGGTCGGTAGGCTAGTCAGTCGATCGCCTAGATGACATGCGGAGAATCTGACATATACTAACTAATAAAACCACTGATTGCACTGATGACCGCTGAGAGCACAGAAAAGATGATGAAATCAGTGTCCTCAGTGGGTATCAGTGGCATCAGTGGTGATATCAGCATGTCCAACCTTTTATAATTCAACCCGCAGAATCCCTAACAACCATATGAAAAAGCTCAATATCGGAATGGTCGGCTATGGCTTCATGGGCCGCGCCCACGCCAATGCCTTCCGCAAGGTCGGCAACTTCTTCAACCTCGATTACCAGCCGGTGCTCAAGGCGGCCTGCGGCCGCGATGCGGCCAAAGCCAAGGAGTTTGCCGCCCAGTGGGGCTTTGAGTCGATCGAGACCGACTGGCGCATGCTCATTGCGCGGGACGACATCGATGTGATTGACATCGCCGCGCCCAACGACGTGCACGCGCCGATTGCCATCGCCGCAGCCAAGGCCGGCAAGATGGTGTTGTGCGAAAAGCCCCTCGCGCTCAACGCCGCCGAGGCGCTGAAAATGGTCGCCGCCGTGGAAAAGGCCAAGGTCCCTAACATGGTATGGTATAACTACCGAAGGGTGCCCGCCGTCATGCTCGCCAAACAACTCATCGACGAGGGCAAGCTCGGCCGCATCTTCCACTACCGCGCGAAGTTTTTGCAGGACTGGACCATCTCCAGCGACCTGCCCCAGGGCGGTGCCGGCTTGTGGCGGCTGGACGCCAAAGTCGCCGGCAGCGGCGTGACCGGCGACCTGCTCGCCCATTGCATCGACACCGCCCTCTGGCTCAACGGACCGATGGACAAGGTCACCGCCACCACCGAAACCTTCATCAAGGAACGCAAGCATAATCTAACAGGAAAGGTCGAGGCGGTCAGCATTGACGACGCGAGCCTGTTTCTGGCGCGTTTCGCCAACGGCTCGCTCGCCAACTTCGAGGCGACGCGCTACGCCCGCGGCCACAAGGCGCTCTATACCTTTGAGATCAACGGCGAGCATGCCTCCATCAGTTGGGACCTGCACGACCTGCACCGCCTGCAATACTTTGAGCATCGCGACGAGGGCCGCGTGCGCGGCTGGCGCTCGATCCACGTCACCGACAGCGACCATCCCTACATGGACAAGTGGTGGGTTCCCGGATTGCAGATCGGCTATGAGCACAGCTTCGTCCATCAGGTTGCCGATTTCATCCAAGGCCTGCAATCCGGCACGCC
The DNA here is from genome assembly GCA_903826205.1 of Akkermansiaceae bacterium. Lineage (GTDB taxonomy): Bacteria > Verrucomicrobiota > Verrucomicrobiia > Verrucomicrobiales > Akkermansiaceae > Luteolibacter. The sequence continues at coordinate 6,003 of CAIKDP010000422.1, read as the reverse complement.
GGCGGCGCCGACGTTCCGCGACGGCCTGGCCACCGATTACGTCACGGACGCCGTGCTGAAATCCGCCAGGAGCGGCCGCTGGGAGACGGTTAAGCGCTGAGAAAAATCCACATATTCGGACAAAGAGAACCACTGATTGCACTGAGAACCACTGATTACACAGAAAGACATGAATGATTCAGTGTCCTCAGTGGGTTTCAGTGGCTTCAGTGGTAATATTAGAATGTCCAACCTTATGTAACCCATCCCAAGGATGCCTAGTATAGAACCACAGATTGACTGATAAAATGAGCACCAACACCAACTCCGCCACCACCATTCACAATGCCTTGGACCAGGGCCAGGGCATCCTGCGTCTCACACCGACCTGGGTGCCCCGCTCGTTCTGCGTGCCGGGCCGCCGCATCAAACTCCATCCCGACGATTATTACGCCTTGGGCGGTGCGCGTGGCGGGATTGATGAACGCTGGTTCTCATCGACAACCCCGGCTGAAAACGGCCCGCTGACCGGTGTCAATGAAGGCATGAGCGCGGTGGTGTTCCAGGACGGGGCGACGCAATGCACGTTCCTGCTGCGCGATGCGGTGGCGGAATTGCAAGGCTCACTGATCGGCGGGCGGCTGTGGCAGGCATACGGCGCATGGCCGATGTATTCCAAGTTCTTCGACAACCAAGGGGCGCTGCCACACCATATCCACCACCGCGATGAACATGCCAGCCTGACCGGCCAGCGTGGCAAGCCGGAGGCCCACTTCTTCCCACCCCAAGTCAACAACCACGGCGGGGATTTTCCATACACCTTCTTTGGATTTGCACCGGGCACCACCCGCGATCAGGTCCGCGAGTGCCTGGTGAATTTCTCCAAGGGGGATAACAAAATCACCAACCTGTCGCAGGCGTACCGGCTGGAGCCGGGCACCGGCTGGGACATCCCGCCGGGCATTCTCCATGCGCCGGGCAGCTTCTGCACCTACGAACCGCAACGCGCGTCCGATGTCTATGCGATGTACCAATCACTGGTCGGCACCTCGATCGTACCCAGCGAGTTGCTGTGGAAAGACACGCCGCCGGATCGCATGGGCGATATCGATTACCTCATGGAAGTCATCGATTGGGATCAAAATGTGGACGCCAATTTCCGCGACAACCACTTCATGCGCCCCAAACCCGTTAGACCCGTGGCGGAGATGCAGGCCGATGGCTATGTGGAGAACTGGATCTGCTACAATTCCGATGCCTATAGCGCCAAGGAGCTGACGGTCATGCCCGGTGCCACGGTGACCATCAAGGACGCCGCCGCCTACGGCATGATCCTGATGCAGGGCCACGGCCGGATGGGCGTGTGGGAAATCGACACGCCCGCCCTGATCCGCTTCGGACAGTTGACGTATGATGAATTTTTTGTCAGCGAGCAAGCGGCCGTTGCCGGCGTGAAGATCACCAATCCATCCCTCAGCGATCCGCTTGTCATGCTGAAACACTTCGGCCCCGATAACCCCGACATGCCACGCAAGGCGTGAACCCGGCCCTTGGGTGCGGGTTGAAGTGGTCTTGCCCGTGGCGGTGCGGGTATGGGGTGGTGCTGTTGGTGCTGATAGCCGCCTGCGCGCTGGCGTTTCGTTTGCACAAGCTGGAGTCGCGGCCGTTTCATACGGATGAAGCGGTGCAGGCGGTCAAGGCCGGCGAGTTGTATGACCGCGGCCAATATATATATAATCCGTTTGAGTTTCACGGACCCAGCCTTTACTACTGCACCCTTCCGGTGCTCAAGCTCAGCGGCGCGAAAAACTTCGCCGATGCCGGTGATACGGCCTTCCGGCTGGTGCCGGCGCTGTTTGGGGTGGGGCTGATCCTGCTGTTAGCGCCACTGCGCCGCGATCTCGGCATGGTTGCCATGCTCACTGCCGCGGGCTTGCTGGCAGTGTCCCCGGCGATGGTCTTTTTCAGCCGCTATTACATCCAGGAGATGTTGCTGGTTTTTTTCGCGGCACTCGCGCTGGGCGCGTTGTGGCGGTATTCCCGCACCCAGCGCTCGCGTTGGGTGGTGTTGTTAGGAACGGCTGTCGGTCTGATGTATGCCACCAAGGAGACCAGTGTCATCTATGGCGGGGCGATGGGTGTGGCCTATGGTGTGCTGCTGCTGCGCCGGCGGTGCCGGGAGGGCCCGCGCCCGTGGTATCTGTGCCGCAGGGACCTTCAACTGCTGGCGCTGGCATTGGGTGTGGCCGCGGTGGTTGCCGGTTTGTTGTACTCCTCCCTGCTGGCGCATCCGCGCGGCCTGCTCGATTCGCTGTTGGCCTTCCGTCATTATTACGAGCGCAGCGGCGGCGACGGCAGCACCGCCATGCACCAGCAGCCATGGTATTATTATTTGAAAATGTTGGGTTATACCAAGGACGCGCCCGGGCCATGGTGGAGCGAGGGGCTCATTCTGGGCCTGGCCGCGCTCGGCCTCGGTGCCAGTTTCCGCGGGCGGCTGCCCGCCGTCATTCACCCGGATCTGGCGTTGTTGCTGGCGGTTTACACGCTGTGCATGACCGTGACCTATGCGATGATTCCCTATAAAACCCCGTGGAACATGCTCGGGTTTCTGCACGGGCTGATCCTGATGGCCGGGATCGGGGCCAGTTGTCTCTATCATGGCATCCCATGGCGGAGCGGTCGCGTGGTGTGGGTGTTGCTATTATTGTTAGGTGTGGGTCAGTTGGCGGCACAGGCGTCGCGCGCGATTGGCCGTTTCTGCGCCGATCCCCGCAACCCCTATGTCTATGCCCATTCCGTGCCGGATGTGGTCCGCCTGTCCCGCCGCATCCATGAGTTGGCCGCGGTGCACGCCGACGGCCCGGCAATGCGCATCCATTGCATCACGCCGGACTACTGGCCCCTGCCCTACTATCTGCGCAAATTGCGGCGGGTGGGTTACTGGAGCCAAATACCCGCCACCGCCGATGCACCGGTCATCGTCGCCAGTGCCGACCTGCAGGCCCGGTTGGAGCCCCTGCTCCACGACCGCTACCATACGGAATTTTACGGCCTCCGCCCCGGGGTTCTGCTCGTCCTCAATATCCAGCAGGACCTGTGGGACCGCTATCTGTTGGAAAAAACATCCGCCCCGGCGACCAGATAATGGCGCATCCAACGCGCTGTCACCAACGCGCCCACGAAGAGGGGGGGCACCCCGTAGGCGCATTCGTTAGAATGCGGGAGGGCGTCTCCGCATCACGTGAATCCAGGCTTTGCCCCCCGCGTTGTCACCAACGCGCCTACGAAAGAGGAAGAGCAAATACGAGCCACGGCAAGCGTCACGGCCTGGATGTCCGCGGCCTGCAACAGGGCGGAGACCATGACGATGCGGCGGGCGCCGGCGGCCAGCACTTGCGCGAGATTGCCCGGATGGATGCCACCGATGCAAAACGCGGGGATGTGGGCACCGACGTCGCGCTCCATTGCGGCGATGTCGGCGAGGCCGATGGCCGGGCGCCCCGCCTTGGTGGGAGTGGGAAACAGCGGACCGAATCCGATATAATCAAACCCTTCCGCCAAGGCGGCGCGGGCTTGGGCCAGCGAATGGGTGGAGCGGCCGATGAGCATGGCATTTCCCGTCAGCGCGCGTGCGTCAGTTAGGGAACCATCGTCCTGGCCGAGGTGGACGCCATCGGCGCCGAGCGCCGCGGCCAGGGCGGGATGATCGTTGAGAATGAACGGCACGCCTGCAGTCCGGCACAGCGGCAACACGCGCCGGGCGACGGACTCTATCAAACTTAGCGCGTGGCCCTTCGCGCGGAGTTGAAGCAAGTCCGCACCCCCGGCCAACAACTCGGCGGCGACCCGCTCCGCCTCGGCTTCATGCACATAGCCGAGATCCAGGATGCAGTAGAGCAGAGGTTCTTTAGTCATTGGACGGTAGTCAGTGGTCATAGGTCAATAGTCATTAGGGAAGAGGAAGAGACGCATCGTCTTTACCAATGACCAATGACTATTGACCCATGACCTATATCTTCCGCTCTTCGAGGAAGCGGGCGACCCAGCCGATGTCGTAGGTGCCGGCGATGAAATCCGGGTGGGCGATGATTTCCTGTTGGAAGGGGATGGTGGTTTTTATGCCGCGGATCATGAACTCGCCGAGCGCGCGTTTCATGCGGGCAATGGCAATCTCCCGGGTGGACCCGGTGACGATGAGCTTGGCTATCAGCGAGTCGTAGTGCGGCGGCACGGTGTAGCCGGAGTAGACGTGGGTGTCCACGCGCACGCCTTTGCCACCGGGGGCATACCACAGATCGATGGTGCCGGGGCTGGGGGCGAAGTTGTTATATGGGTCCTCGGCATTGATGCGGCACTCGATGGCGTGGCCGCGCGGCGAGGATTTGTACACGTGACGGGAGAGCGGTTCGCCGGCGGCGACGCTGATTTGTTCCTTGATGAGTTCACATCCCATGACTTCCTCGGTGATCGGATGCTCGACCTGGATCCGGGTGTTCATCTCCATGAAGTAGAAATTCTCCGCGGCCTCATCGACGAGATACTCGATGGTGCCGGCATTCTGATAGTTGATGGCGCGGATGAGTTGGACCGAGGCGTCGCCCATGCGGGCGCGCAACTCGGGCGTGAGCAGGGGCGACGGGCATTCCTCGATGATTTTCTGGTTGCGCCGTTGCAGCGAACAATCGCGCTCCCAAAGATGCACGAAGTTGCCATGCGCATCACCGAATACCTGGAATTCCACATGGTGCGGGTTGATCACGAGCTTTTCCAGATAACACTCGCCATTGCCAAAGGCCACCAGCGCCTCGTTAGACGCGGCATAGAACAGGTGGATGAAATCCGCCTCGCTGAAACACGGGCGCATGCCCCGACCGCCGCCACCGGCCGTCGCCTTGATCATGACGGGAAAGCCGATTTTCCTGGCCTCGGCGAGGGCCTCCTCGGGCACCCGCATGATGCCGGACCCGGGAGTGACGGGCACGCCATTGGCCAGGGCGGTGGCGCGGGCGGTGGCCTTGTCACCCATCATGGCGATGATTTCCGCGGACGGCCCGATGAAGGTGAAGCCGGAGGCGGCGCAGATCTGCGCGAAGCGGGCGTTTTCGGATAGAAACCCATAACCCGGATGGATCGCTTCGGCCCCGGTGATTTCCGCCGCCGCAATGATGCGGTCCGGCATCAGATAGGATTTCTTGCTAGGAGCCGACCCGATGCAAACCGCCTCGTCGGCGAGTTGCACGTGCATTGAATCGACGTCCGCCTCAGAGTAAACGGCGATGGATTCAATGCCGAGTTCACGACAGGCGCGCACGACACGGAGGGCGATTTCACCACGATTGGCGACCAGAACGCGTTTGAACATGCGGTGGTGGGATGCGGGTTGGAAGGGGCGAAAGCCGCGGGCTATTTGACACGGAAGAGCACGTCGCCGTATTGGACAGGGGCGCCGTCTTCGGCGACCACCGCGATCAGGGTGCCGGAGCATTCCGCCTTGATTTCGTTCATCACCTTCATCGCTTCTATGATACAGAGGGTTTGGCCCACGGCAATGGCATCGCCAACATTGACCAGCGGCGCGGTGTCCGGCGAGGTTTTGGTGTAAAAGGTGCCCACCATCGGTGAGGTGATCTCTGTGCCTTGCGCCACGGCAGGGGCACTCGGCGCCGCGGCAGGTGCCGCTACCGGCGCGATGGCGGCCGGGCTTGGCGCGGCGGCGGGTGTGGGCAGGCTGGCGAGCAGGCCGCGCAGGTCATCCAAATCCGCCCCCTTCTTGAGTTTGAGGTGGAAATCTTTCTTGGTGAGGTCGAAGAGCGTGAGCCCGTGCTCGTTCATGAGTTCAACGACGCGGCGGATTTCTTGGAGGTCCACGGTAGGAAGGGGGTTGGGGGTGGCTAGGCGGAAGCGGGCTGATCCAGCGCGCTTCGGAGTCTGGAGGGTAGAAGCACCATTCCAGCCAGTCAAGTCCGATTCTCAACCCGCCCTCGCGACAATCCGGTGGTCCGATCGGACCACCGGATTGTC
>CAIKDP010000421.1 GCA_903826205.1 Akkermansiaceae bacterium | reverse complement strand
TACGTGGACGGGGTGTTTGCACAGTATCGCAGCCACTTCGGGCCGCGCCGAACGAGCGGGGCTCGGGCGTTGCGGGAAGATGCCCAAGCGAGCCTGTTCAGCGCCCGCCAGTTGACGGTCAGGACGGTGGGATAAGACCCGTGCGCGCCTGATTGCACTGCGTTGCAACTTAGTGTCACAGTGGTTTTCATGGCCACGATCTGCCGCGACTTCAGGGACTTCAACTTGCTCACCTCTTCGTCAAGAACGAGGCCGTTTAGGGAGGTCTGCTGAAACCGTGGTCTCTTCCTCTGAGGCAGGCATTCAACCTAGGATTTCGGGAGCAACCTTCCCTCACGCCAGTCGGCGCGCGCCGCATTGACAATGGCATTATGGGGCACCATAATCCCAGCGCAGTGCCCAATCGTCCCAAATCCCACATGGCCAGCCCGAGGCTGCCGACGTTCCCGCTCGCCTGCTGGGCGCTTGGGATGATGGCGTTGGTGCAGGTGCTGGTGGCGGCGCTGGCACTGGGGGCACGCTTTGAGGCCACCCGCCAGGTCCGGGTCGTGGAAAAAGAAGTGGTTAGAATAGTGGCGGTGGCGGCGCCGGTCAAGGATGCGGCCGGACCGGAGGCCGTGGTTGCCCGTCCGCCGCTGCCGGACCCGGTGATAGAGCCGGCGGCGGCTGCGTTGCCGCCGCCCACACCGGTGGTCACGCCCGCGATTGCGGACCCCCGTTCGGAGCAATTGCTCAAGGAGGGCCGCCAGGCACGGGTGGCGGGGGATATGGGGCTGGCGATTGTCAAGCTTGAGGAAGCCCGCGGGCGCTCCCCTGATGACCCTAACATCCAGTACGAACTCGGCCTGGTGCACGAGGTGATGGGCGTGTTTGACACGGCCGCGGCGCATTATGAAAAAGTCTTCCAAATGGGTGTGTCCGGCGCCGGCGCACTGTATGAAATGGCCGCGGCCAAGTTGCGGGATGGCTTTGAGGCGGAGGTCCCCCTGGGCAAGCTCGCGTTGGGCCGCGTCCAGATTTTCAACGACGCGAACCATGAGGGCGGCCAGCGCGTCGTTCTAACAATCCCGCTGCAAAAGGCGCCGGGGGTGGAAATCGAGTTGAAGGATTTGAGTGTGTCGGTGGAGTTTTTCAACCGCAGCACACGCGATGGGATCATCCCGCTGGATGACAAGTCGTGGGTCACCGAGCAGTGGGTCTCCGGGCCGTTTGATTGGGCGGCGGGCGAGGAAACGTTGCGCATGACCTATGTGATTCCCAAACAGGACCAAGCCACCGAGCACCTCTTCGGCGAGCAGGCGTATTACGGCCAGGTGGTGTCGTTGCTCTACAAAGGCGAGGTGCTCGACGTGCAGGCATGGCCGCGGGATTTGGCGGCCAGAAGCCGCCAGAAAGCCGCCGCCGCGCCGGATGCGCCGCGCGCGCCCGAGTTTTTGGACAAGGACAGCCTGCCACCGAATTTTGATCCAAACCAGCCGATGGTGCTGCCCTCCCGCTGATATTCCGCCACCCACATAGTTTTCACCCCTCCATGGATGCCGCCTCAGAACCCCGCCGCCTCGGTGAATACCTGCTCAAGGAATGCATTGCCGAAGGACCGGTGACCCGCACCTGGCTCGCCGAACAGGCCTCCGTGCGGCGCACGGTCCTCATCGAGGAACTTCGCCCCGACCAAGCCGCCGCGGCGGAAGTCTTCCTTGCCACGATCCGTGCCAAGGCCGCAGTCGACCATCCGTTGATCGGCTCGGTGTATGAGGCGGTGGCTGAACCCGGGTTGTGCTTCTATGCGCGGGAACGCCTGCCTGGGGCCACCCTGGACGACCGTCTCAAGGCGGCCGAGCCGCTCAAGCCCGCCTTGCTGGCATTCTATCTGTGTCGGGTGGCGGAGGCCAATCTCTATCACGAAGCCCGCGGTCATGCCACCGCCTTGTTTGATCCCGCCGCCGTCCACATTGATGAGCAGGGGGTGATCCGCTTGGAAAACCTTGCGCTGGCGGGGCCGCGCGCGCCGCAGCAATCGCGGCGCGATATCGCCTGTCTGGGCCACGCCCTTCCCGCGCTGGTGGCGGATGGTTTGCCCGGGGCCACGCGCATGCTGACCTTGCTGGGGTGGATGCGCGACACGCAGACCGCCGAGCCGCTGGGTTGGAAGCAGATCCAGGGGTATTGCGAACAAATCAAACAACAGCTGGCCGACCCGCTGCCCGCGGTGTCACCCGTGACGGCCGCGGTGCTGCCGGGACGCAAACACCAACGGGCGGGCCTTGTGGCGGGCGCCCTCATTGTTTTGTTAGTCGGGCTGTTTCTGGTGTTCAAACCGGCCAAGCGGACGCCACCACCACCACGGGGCACGCTGCCCGGCGCGGTGGAAATCGCGGCGGGCATCCATCCCACGCCCGATGGCACGCGCGAGGAACTGCGCACCTTCCGGATCTCCGCCTATGAAGTGACCATCGGCCAATACCTGGGATTTCTCGAGGGGTTGGAGGTGCTGTCAAAAAGCGGGCGGGCGGCCCTCTATGATCATGAGAGCCAACCGAGCGCCAAGACCAGCCATGTGCCCAGCGAGTGGGCCGATTTGTTAGATGCGGCGCGTGCCAATGGCAATTGGCAGGGGCGCCCCGTCACGCTGGATTCCCCGGTGGTCGGCGTGGATTGGTGGGATGCCGCCGCCTATGCGGAGTGGAAGCAGGCCCGCCTGCCCACCCAGGAAGAATGGTTTGCCGCGATGTATCACGGTGTGAAAAACCCCGCCGCCCTGACCCCGGGCAACTGGCAACCGGTCACCATGGAAACCCCGGACCGCACGGCCACCGGTCTGCTCGGCATGGCCGGCTCCGTGGCGGAGTGGACGCGCCGCCAAGCCATCAATCCCGCCAATCCGTTAGGTCAGCGCTTGTGGGTGATCATCGGCGGCTCCTATCTCAGGCCAGCCAACGGTGCCTTGGCCCGTGAATGGACCGACGACCGCGCGCAACGTCGGCCGGACCTCGGTTTCCGGTTGGTGTTTGATCCGAAATGAGTCCGCCCATGTTTCACCTTGTCTTGGTCACGCCGGAGATTCCGCACAATGCCGGTGCCGCCGGCCGCTTGGCGCTGGCCACCGGCGCCACCCTGCATTTGGTCCGTCCGCTCGGGTTCTCGTTAGATGACAAACACGTCCGGCGCACCGGTTTGGATTATTGGCATCAGGTGGACTTGCGGGTGTGGGATTCCTTCGAGGCGCTACGGGCTGCCGCGGATCCTGCCGCCGCCTTCTGGTATCTGAGCACCAAGGCGCAAGCCTCGCCCTGGCAGGCCGTGTTCCAGCCCGGTGACTACCTCGTATTTGGTTGCGAAACCCGCGGTTTGCCCGAAGCCCTCACCGCCGACAACGCCGACCACACGCTTTGTATCCCGATGAAACCCGGTGGCACCCGCAGCCTAAACCTCGCCACCTCCGTCGCCATCGTCCTCTACGAAGCCTTGCGTCAGCAAAACCCGCAGTGGTAAGCATCGCCCTCGGGTCCTTGCGTATTCGCTTGCCATGGGTGCCGCGCTCGCCCACTGGTGGAGCCGTGACGATTGGCCATGGGTGCAGGTGCTTGTTGGTGCTGGCGTGGTTGACCACGGGCCAGCCGACGGGCGCGACGCCGGTTGCAGGCAATGCGGCGGTGAACGCGACGTTCGCCGCAGACGGACGGTCGTTCAGCGTGACGGCGCCAGGGGTGAGTGGATTTTGCAGCGGGTTTTCGGCCAACATCGGGGTGGGGGGCAATAAACAGGTGCTGGCCTCGACCGGCGGGGTGGTGGTTGGCGCGCCGCAACAACGCACCGAGGAAACGCCGTATGGGGTGGCGGAAGTGCGCGAGACGACGCTGCGGTTTGCGGAAGCGCGGGTGGACTTGTTATTCCGGTTCGGCCGGGTGGCCGGGGTGCCGGGAGTGTTGGCGCAAGCCGGCATCCGCAACGCCGGCATGCCACCGGTCACCCTCTTTTCCGTGACGCCGGTGGCCGCGGCGCTGCAAGTGAGCGGCGCGGAGGCCGACTGGCTGGTCACTGCCATGGATCCGGTCAATGGCAGCGAGCAATCGTTAGACGAGATCCGCACGCAACTGCAAGTTTGGGAGTATGGCAGCCTGTATCGCCGGGATGGTGCCGGCTTGCTGTTCGGACCGGTGGGCACGCCGTGCGCCTACCTCAACACCCGTGTCACGCACCCCGGCGAACGCGCGGTGACGCTCGATCTAACTGCGCAAATGACAGGGGTGCAGGTGGAGGCGGGCGAGACGCGCTGGGGGCAACAGGTGGTGCTTTTACTCGAGCCGCCACAGCCAGCCTTGGCGCGGTGGGCTGCGTGGGTCGGCAACACCCACCACGCGCGCACCGCCAAAAGCGCCCTGTCCGGTTGGAGCAGTTGGTATTTTCTGGCTGGCAACGTGACCGGCAAAGATGTGCTGGATGTGACGGACGCTGCGGCGGGGTCGGCGGCCCGGCTGCGGCCCGGGGTGATTCAGATCGACGAGGGGTATGAAAATGTGAGTGGTGAGGAGGAGGCGAACGCGAAGTTTCCGGAAGGTCTGGCCTATTACGCGCAACGCATCGCGGCCACCGCTGCGCGGCCCGGGCTGCAACTGGGATTTCCGGCCAAGCGCGGCCAGGCGACGGTGGTGGATGCGGCGGGATGGACCGGCCTCGCCGGGCGCATCCGGCAAGCGGTGCACCGCGGCTTCAGCTATGTGAAAATCAATTTCTATGGGGTTGAGATCAAAACCGGGGAGGATCCGAAAAAAACCTCGTTCGAGGTGATGCGCGAGGGCTTTGCCAAACTGCGGGAAGTCGCCGGGGAAGATACCTATCTGTTATACTGCGATTTCCAAGCGGACCGGGCGACGGTGGGCATGGTGGATGCGAGCCGCACCGGCGTGGCGGCTGATCGCAACGGGGTCCGCAATGCCATGACCGAGGTGCTGCGGTCCTATCAACTCCATGACCGTTGGTTCGCGGTGGACAATGGCAACTATTACATGGGCACCGACATCACCAATGTCAGCGCGGTTGCCGGCGGCTGGCCGCTGGTGCGAACGTGGATGAGCATGGTGGGCTTGTCCTGCGGCGCGGCCACCACCTCCGACCCGTGGCACTGGGATAGCTTCAAGCCCAACTGGCGCAACGTCGAGGTGCTCACCCCACCGGCCCGCGAACGCAGCGAGGTGCTCGATCTGGGCACCGGCAAGGAATGGCCGCGACTGATCAGCCACGTCCGGCGCGACTGGGGCGACTCAACCGTGGCCCTGCTGTGGAACCCGGGCACCAGCGAGGCGGCCATCACCCTGGATTTTGCCCAGGCCGGGCTCGACCCGCAGCACCGCTATGCGGTCTGGTCGTTTTGGGACAACCGCTATCTGGGAGTGGCCAAAGGCTCGTGGACCACCCCGACGCTGGCATCATCGGCCTCCCAACAATTGTGCTTCACCGATCTGGACCGCACGCCTAACAAGCCGGTGTTGGTGGGCTCCAATTTGCACATTTTCTGTGGCGCGGCCGAGACCAAGCGGGTCACCAGCCGGCGAGGCGCGATGCAAATCGAACTGACCGACGCTGGGGCGCGCGACGGATCGCTGTTTGTTTACAGCCGTCTGCCGTTGGTGCTGGCTGCGGTGAGCGGCTGCGAAGTGACCGGCATCGCCCAAGCCGGCGAATATGTTTGGCGCATCGACGTCGCCGGGCGCCTGCGCGGCGCACCGCAACGGGTGGCGCTCAATGTCTTGTTACCCGTCACCCAACAACCCTGGTTTTGGCTGTTGATCGCGAGCGTGGTGCTCAGCCTGGCGTGGGCGGCATCGCGCCACCTGCTCGGCTTGCGCCTGCAGCGCCAGCACGCGCTCGACCGGGAACGCGCCCGCATCGCCCGCGACCTGCACGACGAGATCGGCGCCAACTTGTCGCATATCTCGATCCTCAGCAGTCTGGCGGCCAAACCGGGCACGGCGCCTAACACCTCACGCGAGCACAACGCGGAGGTGGCCAACGTCGCCCGCCAGACGATTCTCGCGTTTGATGAAGTCCTCTGGTCCATCAACCCCAAGAACGACACGCTCCAGAGCCTCAGCCACTATATTTGCCGCCGCACCGAGGAAATCCTCGCGCCGGCCGACCTGACCTATCAGTTTGAGCTGGATGAATCCTTCCCGGACCTGTTTGTGCCGCCGCAGCGCCGCCATGGCCTGTTGCTGGCCGTCAAGGAAGCGCTGCACAACATCCTCAAACATGCCGGAGCGACCCGCGTGGAGCTGCGGTGCATGATGGACGGCGAGGTGTTAGTCGTGTTCATGTCCGACAACGGGCGCGGCTTCGATCCGCAAGCGGTTGCCACCGGTGCCCAGGGCCGCCAAGGCCACGGCCTGGAGAACATGCGCCGCCGCCTGGCCGATCTGGGCGGCGACTGCCGCATCGAAAGCCGTGTCGGTGGCGGCACCCGCATCACCTTCCGCCTGCCCATTACCTAACATATCCGCACCCGCCAAGCCATGAAAAAACTCCAGCTATCCATCGTCGAAGACAGCGAGACGCTGCGCCGCGGTCTGGCGGCCTTGCTCGACGATGCGCCCGACATGCAATGCCGCAGCGCCTGCGCCGACGCCGAGGAGGCGTTGCAGCGGTTGCCCGCGGAGGCGCCCGACATTGTGTTGATGGACATCCGCCTGCCCGGCATGAGCGGCATTGAATGCGTCAGCCGTCTGGTGGCGCTCATGCCCAAGGTCCGCATCCTGATGCTCACCGCCTATGAAGACAGCGAGGACATCTTTCAATCGCTGGCCGCCGGAGCCCACGGCTATCTGGTCAAGAGCACCGCGCCGGAGCAATTGTTAGAAGCTATCCGCGAGGTGGCAGCCGGTGGTTCGCCCATCTCGGGCAGCGTGGCCCGCAAGATGGTGGATTTCTTCCGCGCCCAGCCGGCGGGAAACGGCGGGGTCGCCGCGCTGGCACCGCGCGAGCGCGAGGTGTTGAAGTTGTTAGCCGAGGGCTGTCCCTACAAGGAGATTGCCGCGGCGATGCAGGTGTCGCTGGGCACCGTGCGCACCTACATCGAACGGATTTATGAAAAACTCCACGTCCACAACCGCACCGATGCCGTGGTTAAATTTCTCGGCCAGACCGAAACCCGGCCGCGGGGCGCGCCCAACCCGTAGGCGCATTCGTTAGAGCGCGGGGATGGGCGCTGCGGATCCGCGGCCTTTCTCGCCTCGCGCGGCCAAAACCATTATCTGTTTGACGGCGCGGGTGGCTTTGTTTTACTCCTCCGAAGGTAAGATTCTCTTTGAAGCACCAACCCCCCATCCACTTGAGAACAAAATCCCCATTCCCCACCCGCCTCCGCGCCACCCCCGGGAGGTGGCGTGCCGCCGCATCCCTCCCACGCATCGGCCTTCCCATTGCGCTGGTGGTCACGGCGTTCCTTTGTGGCTGCAAGAAACCGGCGGCCCCCGTGTTGCCGCCGCCGATCGTCGAAGTCATGGAAGTCAGGTCCTCGGAGGTGCCGCTCAGCGCGACGCTCATCGGCCAGCTCGACTCGCCGCAGAACGTCGAGGTGCGCGCCCGGGTCGAGGCGTTCGTAGATGAAATGCGCTTCACCGAAGGCGTTGAGGTGAACAAGGGTGACGTGCTCTTCGTGCTGGACAAAAAGCCTTATGAGGAAAAACTGATGGCCGCCAAGGGGTCTCTGGCGGAGGCGGCGGCCGCGCTGAAAAAAAATGAAACGGACGTCGCCAGACTGCAGCCGCTGGCGGAGAAGAAGGCGGTCCCACAGCAGGATCTCGATAACTCGCTCGCCCAGGTGGACATCGCCAAGGCCAACGTCCTCACGGCCCAGTCCCGGGTGGAATCCGCCCAGTTGAATCTCGGCTATTGCGAGGTGCTGGCCCCCATGACCGGGCTCATTGGTGCCAAGCAGGTGTCCATCGGCGATCTGGTCGGCAAGGGTTCGCCCACCTTGTTAGCCACCATGTCCACGCTCGATCCGATCTGGTTTTACTGCAATGTGAGCGAGGTGAGTTACATCAAAGTGAAGGAATGGAGCGCCAAGGTGGGCAAGGATATTTTCAGTCTGCCGCTCACCCTGGTTTTGGCTAACGGCTCGGAACATCCCGACCAAGGCAGCTTCATCTTTATCGACCGGGCGGTGGATGTGAAAACCGGCACCCTGCGCATGCGGGCCGCATTCCCCAACGCGAAAAAAATCCTGCGTCCCGGCATGTTTGCCCGGGTCCGGGTGGACCTGGGCACCCGCAAGGACTGCCTTGAAGTGCCGGAGCGCGCGGTGGTCGAATTGCAGGGCAAGACATTCCTGTGGGTGATCGGCCAGGACGGCATGGCCGGCCAGCGGGCGGTCAAAGTCGGCGAGCAAAACGGCTCCAACGTCATCGTCAATGAAGGCATCAAAGCCGGCGAGCGTATCGTGGTGGAAGGCTTGCAGAAAGTCCGCGAAGGGGCTCCCGTCAAAGCCATGACCGCCGCCCAAATGGCCGCCATGAAAGCCGCACCCGCCGCCGAGGCCAAACCCGCTAAGGAATAACCGACCATGGCCGAATTCTTCATCCGCCGGCCCATCGTGGCGATGGTCATTTCCATCGTCACCGTCATCGTCGGTCTCGTCTCGCTCTCCCGCCTGCCGATCTCGGAATACCCGAACGTCAGCCCGACCTTGATCCAGGCCACCACCACCTACCGGGGTGCCGCCGCGGAGACGGTCATGGAATCGGTCGCCACGCCCATCGAGTCCAAGGTCAATGGCGTGGACAAATTGCTCTATCTCCAGTCCTACAACTCTAACGACGGCAAGATGACCCTCAATGTCACCTTCGATGTCGGCACCGATGTGGACATCATGCAGGTCAACGCGCAAAACCGCGTGGGCCAGGCGGAAGCCCAGCTGCCGGAAGCCGTGAAACGCGAGGGCGTGGTGGTCAACCGCTCGAGCCCGGACATTCTGTTAGCCATCGGCCTGTCCTCGCCCAAGGGCTCCTACGACGGGGTGTTCCTCGGCAACTACGCCGACATCAACCTCGTCGATCAAATCAAGCGCGTGCCCGGCGTGGGTGATGTGAAAAACTTCACCGCGCAGGACTACTCGATGCGCATTTGGCTCAATCCGGAAAAGCTCGCCATCCTTGGCGTGACGCCGCAGGACGTGTCCAATGCGATCAAGGAGCAGAATGCGCAGTCGCCGGCCGGCACCATCGGCGCGGAGCCCGCGCCCAAGGGTCAGGAAAGCCAGTTCAACATCCGCGCCCAGGGTTTGCTCAAGGATCCCAAGGAGTTCGCGGAAATCATCGTCCGCTCCAACACCGATGGCTCGCAGGTCAAAATCAAGGATGTGGGGCGCGTCGATCTCGGCGCCCAAACCTACGCGCTGCGGGCCCGCATGGACAAGGCCCCGGCCGGCGCGCTCGGCGTCTATCTGGCACCCGGTGCCAACGCCATCCAGACGGCGGACAACGTCAAGCAAATCCTCGAGACCGCCAAGCTCCGCTTCCCGCCGGATATGGAATACAGCATCACCCTGGATTCGACGTTGCCCATCAAGGCGTCGATGAAGGAAATCGTCAAAACCCTCGAAGAGGCGATCTTCCTGGTGCTCATCGTGGTGTTCATCTTCCTGCAAAGTTTCCGCGCCACCATCATCCCGATGCTCACCGTGCCGGTCTCACTGCTCGGTGTGTTCATCGCGTTTCCGATGTTAGGCTTCAGCGTCAACACGCTCACCATGTTCGGGTTGGTGCTGGCCATCGGTATTGTGGTGGACGACGCCATTGTGGTGGTCGAGGCCGTGCAACATCACATCGAGCAGGGGATGTCGCCGGTGGATGCCACGCGTCAGGCGATGAAGGAGGTGTCCGGGCCGGTGGTGGCCATCGCGCTCATCCTGTGTGCGGTGTTCGTGCCCGTCGCCTTCATGGGCGGGGTGACCGGCCGGCTCTATCAGCAATTCGCCATCACCATCGCGGTGTCCGTGGTGTTCTCCGCGATCAACGCGCTGACCCTCAGCCCGGCGCTCTCCGCCCTGCTGCTGCGCAAACCCACCCCCGGCAAGGGCCCGCTCGCGTGGTTTTTCCGCAAATTCAACCAGTTTTTTGATTGGGTCACCGCGGGCTACGGCACCATCGTCGGCGGTCTCACGCGCAAGGCTACGCGCTCGATGCTGCTCTTGGTCGTGGTGTGTGGCGGCATCTATATGTTAGGCAAAGTGGTGCCCGGCGGGTTCATTCCGGACGAGGACAAGGGCTATCTGTTTGTGGCGATCGAGCTGCCGGAGGGGGCCTCGTTGCAGCGCTCCGACGCCTTGCTCAAGCAGGTGGAGACCATCGTGGGCAACACCAAGGGCGTGCGCTCGGCGCTGGCCATCAGCGGCATGAACATCCTTAACTCACTCAACGTGCCGAATGCCGCGATGATGTTCGTCGGCCTGGATGACTGGGATAAACGCCAAGACCCGCAGTTGCATGCCAAGGCCCTCGCCGCGGAATGGAACAAGAAATTCTTCGCCATTCCCGGGGCGCGTGTGTTTGCCTTCGGTCCGCCGCCGTTGCCGGGCTATGGCAATGTGTCCGGCTTCACCATGCAGCTGCAGGACCGCTCCGGCGGCAGCGTCGAGCAACTCGCCGATTACGTCAAACAAGTCATCGCGGCGGCGGCCAAGCGGCCGGAAATCGGCCGCGTCAGCACCACCTTCCAGTCGTCCACGCCGCAGGTGAAAGTCGAGTTGGACCGTGAAAAGGCCCGCACGCTGGGCGTGCCGGTGGACAGTGTGTTCCAAACCCTGCAAGCCTATCTGAGCGGACTCTACGTGAACGACTTCGTGAAGTTCGGCCGCGTCTACAAGGTCTTCCTGCAGGCCGAACCGGAATACACCAGCAACCCTAACGACATCGGCAAATTCTTCGTGCGCAACAACGAGGGCGGCATGGTGCCGCTGAGCACGCTGGTCAACGTGTCCAAGATGTCCGGGCCCAACTTCGCCACCCGCTTCAACCTCTATCTGGCCGCGGAAATGATGGGGGCGCCCGCGCCCGGCTACAGCTCGGCCCAGGCCATCAAGGCGATGGAGGAAATCATGGCCACCATGCCGTCCAACGTCGGCTACGAATGGTCCGGCCTCACCCTCCAGGAAAAGAAATCCGAGGGCCAGGCCCCCCTCATTTTCGGCATGGCGATCCTCTTCGTGTTCCTCCTGTTAGCGGCCCAATATGAAAGCTGGTCGCTGCCCTTTGCCGTGCTGCTGTCCGTGCCCACCGTCATTCTCGGCACCATGGTGGGGCTGGTGCTGCGCCACTTCGAGATGAACGTCTACGCCCAGGTCGGCCTGGTCATGCTCATCGGCCTGGCCGCCAAAAACGCCATCCTCATCGTCGAGTTCGCCAAAATGAAGCGGGAGGAAGGCATGCCGACCCTCCAAGCCGCGCTCGAGGGCGCGAAGTTGCGCCTGCGCCCGATCCTCATGACCTCCTTCGCCTTCATCCTTGGTTGCGTGCCGCTGATGCTGGCCAAAGGCTCCGGCGCCGCCTCGCGCAGCACCATGGGCACTGGCGTGGTTTTCGGCATGGGCATCGCCACGCTCGTCGGACTCTTCCTGATCCCCATCTGCTATGTCTTCGTCCAAGGCTTCAGCGACCGCCGGCAAAAGCCCGCGCCGGTGCCAGCCGCCGCCGCGCCTGATCACGCCTCCTGAACTAACATAATTGATGAGAACCACGGATTGCACGGATTATACGGATTTGAATATGTCATATCTCCCTTCCACCCTTCATTCCCGGTCTAACCCCACCCCACCCCTTCAACGACCCATGCGCCCGTTATTGCTGCTTCCCTCGGTTTTGTTAGTAAGTTCCTGTGTGCTCGGGCCGGAGCCCGGGTCGCCGGACATCAAGACCCCCGCAGCCATCCGTGGCGATGCCGCGCCCCATGGAGCCTCCTTCGGTGACAAGGCCTGGCGCAGGGTGTTTACCGACGCCACGCTGCGCACGCTGATAGAACGGGCGGTAAAGAACAACCCGGACCTGGTGGCCGCCACCTATCACATTGAAGAGGCCCGCGCCCAAGCCGCCATCGCCCGCGCCGCATGGTTTCCCTCGCTCAATGGCAGCGCGGATGCCGCCGCCAATTACGCGTCGAGGC
Organism: Akkermansiaceae bacterium; assembly: GCA_903826205.1. GTDB lineage: Bacteria > Verrucomicrobiota > Verrucomicrobiia > Verrucomicrobiales > Akkermansiaceae > Luteolibacter. The sequence goes on along the minus strand of CAIKDP010000421.1, from coordinate 10,828 downwards.
ATGCCGGGCAGGTTGCCCCGGGCGGCTCCCGCTACTCCGAAACCTACAGCCTCACCGGTTTGATGAGTTGGGAACTTGATCTGTGGGGCGGCATCCACCGCAACAACCAGGCGGCCCGCGCCAACCTCCTGGCAGCCGGGTACCAGCGCGACGGGGTGCAAACCTCGCTGATAGCGGCGGTGGCCACCGCCTACATCGACCTCAAAAACCTCGATGAGCGCCTCGCCATTTCGCGGCGTACCACCGAAAGCCGCAAGGAGTCCCTCAAACTGGTCACCTCCCGCAGGGATGGCGGCGTCAGCTCGGACCTGGAGGTCGGCCAGGCCCAGGCCTCACTGGCCCAGGCCCAGGTGACCATCCCGTCCACCGAGCAGTCTATCAGCGCCAAGGAAAACGAGCTGCGCGTGCTGCTCGGTGCGTACCCCGGCAGCGTGACCCGCGGCGGTAGTCTTGCCAGCCTCGGCAGTGCGCTGCACATCAGCGGCGGATTGCCCTCCTCCTTGCTGGCGCGCCGGCCGGACCTATCCGCCGCCAATCAGGCGTTTCAAGCCGCCACCGCCCAGATCGGTGTGGCCGAAGCGCTGCGCTTTCCGAGTCTGTCACTCACCGGCAGCGGCGGTGTGATCAGCGGCGAACTTAACAGTTTGCTCGCGGGCGGCAGCGCGGCCTATGCCATCGGCCCGCAACTCACCGGCCCGATCTTTGACGTAGGCCGTGGCAAAGCCCGGGTGCAGGCCGCCCAAGCCGGCGCCAAGATCGCTCTGGCCACCTATCAAAAGACTGCCCAGCAGGCGTTCCGCGAGGCTGCCGACGCGCTCAACTCCTATCAGAAATCCGGCGAGATCATCACCGAGGAAGCCAAGCTGGTCGCCGCCCAAAAGAGCGTCGCCGCCCTCGCGCTGGAACGCTTCCAGGGCGGCGCCTCCAGCTATCTGGAAGTGCTCGATGCGGAACGCGGGTTGTTCACCGCTGAACTGGATCTTGCCGATGCCTCCGCCAACCGCCTGCGGGCCGTGGTGCAAGCCTACCGTGCCCTCGGCGGGGGGTGGAAGTGACGCAGGAATTCCGCTCAAAACACTTGCGCCATATCCATTACCGTGGTAATGGTGACCCATGAAGCTTACACAAAGCAGAATCACGGCCCAAGGGCAAATCTCGGTGCCGGTCGAGGTTCGCAGGCGCCTGGCACTGGTGCCAGGCTCGGTTTTGGAGTGGAGTGCCGAGCCGGATCGCATCACGGTGCGACGCGTTGGCAGCCACAGCTTCGAGGAACTCCACCACACTTTGTTTCCGCAAGAACCACAAGCACGCAGCCTTGAGGATCTCAAGACCGGGATCAGGCAACACGTGAGAGCCCGCCATGCGCGCCATTGACACCAACGTCCTGGTACGCTTGCTGGCACGTGATGAGCCACGGCAATTGGCATCTGCCGAGGCGTTCGTGCAAGCGGGCGCATGGGTCTCGCTGCTCGTGCTCATGGAAACCGTCTGGGTTATGGATTCCGTATATGGGATCAAGCCGGGCCCCCTCGCAGACGGGGTGGATATGCTGCTCGACCACAAGCAGATGGTGGTTGAAGACGCCGACCTTGTGAAGGTGGCTTTGGAGAAGTATCGCAAGCACCCCGACATCGGCTTCTCCGATTGCCTCATTCTCGAAGTTGCCTGCGCTGCGGGACATGTCCCTCTCGGTACGTTCGATCGCCGTTTGGCCAAGCTCAAAGGCGCTCAGAAGTTGTGATTATGACGGGGCATCATGACTTGGGCTCCCAATGAGGTAGGGCGAAAATCAGGCTCCTTGATTCATCGCACCCCCGCTCAGCGTAGTTCAGACTGGACGCAAGGGCGGAGATTCATGAAGATAGCGCCCGTCCAATGGTAAAGCACCTGTTGCTGCTGTTTCTGTTAGTATCGGCCTGTGTCACGATCCACGGTCTGGGCATGATGCTCGGCCTGCGCTGGTTGACGCGGGCTTGGCCAAGTAAAGAACACTCCTTCAGCCTCCCCAGATTGTTCTGGATTCTCCTCACATTTTTGGGCTTGCGCGGCGGACCCGATCCGCTTGACTCGTGACATGCACAAACACACGACGGCATTCGGGATATTGAGTCTATCATTGGTGGCGGGCATGGCCCAAACGCCGCCGGCCGCGCCGCCCGTGGATTACGCCGCGCGGGTGCAGTCGGTGACCAACCTCAAACAACACATCGCCCAACGCGAGGAACGCTTTGATGCGCTCAAAAAGGACTTGCTCGCATTGGACGGCCGCGTCGAGAAGCAGATCGATGACATCGTGAAAAACCTGGCATCCCTCAGGGATTCCAACGATTCGAAGACCCGGGTGGCCAATGTCAAAGGCGACGTGATCGACGCCTTGGTGCGGACGATTTATATCTACCGCCAAAAGCGGGTGGATGTGTTTGAGCAGATGCGCAAGGATACCAACGTGCCGAAAGAGGAGTTGGAGAAAACCCTCAATACCTTCGACGAGCGGATCGGCAAACGCATCACCCAGGTCATGGACCTCGCCAAATCCTTCCCCGGCTATCAGGACGTCAACAAGTATGAATCCTACGGCAGTTCTTATTCCAACGGCTGGTATCAGGAAAACTCGCGCATCAGCGACGACTATAAGAAAAACCGCCGCGCCAACACCGCCGGCAGAGTCGAGCGGCGCGACTTGCTGCAGGAACTCGACAAGGCCCTCGACCGCAACAAGTCCCGGCGCGCCTCCATCGCCGACGCCCTGGCCAACCGCAAACTCAGCGACAAGGAGCGCTCCCTGCAACAGGAGGAACTCGGCCGCATCGATGCCGTCATCGATAATCTCAAGGCCGACCGGCGCCAGTTGGCGTTGCCAAGCAATAGCGGCGCGGGCCGGGAAATCGGCCTCGACGAGGCCCACGACGCCGAGAAATTGTTAGATGACGAACGGGCCGACTTGGCGCGTGATTTCTGGGACATCATGCGCAAGTACACGGAACTCAGCGGCGAGCGCACCCGCATCTTCAATCTCAAGGCGAACCTAACGGCCCGCGAGGAGTGGCTGCAGAAAAACCCGCCGCCGGACAAGTGAGCGGCCGTGTGCAGGCCCGGCTTGGTTGAACCCAAGATCCGAAGCTTGTATCAAAATATCGGTTAGATGAACCACGGATTTCGGGTTGTCCGCTTTGGAGGGCTCTTGTGTCCGTGGGGCGGTGCCTCCTTGGTTCGATGCTCGCCATTTGTCGCAGGATAAATCGTGGGTTCCATTTTAGAGGTTGACCTGCCCGCTTACAGCCTTATCTCTATGTGCAAAGGAGGTAAGCCTTTTTGCGCCAGAGTGTTACAGGTTTGAGATATAACTATAATGTTATCTCTTGTTATTCCGTCGACCGTCTCAACCGATCAATCCAAGAACCGCCAATCCAATGAAAAAAAGACACCTCATTTTCCAAGGCAACGACCTTCAACCCGTCTCCATGGCAGTGTGGGTCAGCCTGCTCATGGCTTCGGCAACGCCATTCACCCATGCGGGAACATGGACCTGGAACGGGGCGGACGGTGGTGTTTGGGGATCCGCCTCTAACTGGAATCCTGCAAGCATTCCGACGTCCTCCACCTCCACGCAGATTGTTTTCGCCCCAGGCCACTCGGGTCTCAGCATTCAGAACTACTATAACCTGAGCGTGGGCTCCATAACCTTCGACGCCTCCGCCCTTGCGAGCACGATTCAAGTCAATAGCTTGTTTGTGATTGGGGGGGCCGGGATCACCAACAATTCCAGCAGCACTCAAACCCTGCAGGTCCTGGACACTGCGGATTTGGCGTTCACGAACTCGGCGGGCGCAGGCAATGTGGCCATCAATGTGGGCTCCGCCGCCAACCTGAGTTTCAACGACTCGTCGAGCGCAGGCAGCGCAACCATCAATCTGAATGGCTCCTCGATGGCGCAATTCTGGGGCTCCGCGAGCGCAGGCAGTGCCACCCTCATAGCCAGCGGTGCCAACTCCTGGGTGGAATTCGGTGCCTTATCGAGCGGGGGCAATGCAAGCGTTGACCTGGTTAACGCGACGTCCGTTTTGGATATCTCGTCTTTGAACACCAGCTCCACCACGTTGGGATCCCTGGCGGGAAGCGGGGCGGTGGCTCTTGGAGGGAAAAATCTAACGGTCGGCGGCAATAACCAGAGCACCACCTTTTCAGGCTCGCTTGCAGATGGCGGACAAACCAGCGGCAGCGGCGGCTCGCTCACCAAGGCGGGCAACGGCACACTGACGCTCTCCGGCAGCAGCACCTACACGGGCGCGACTCTGGTGAACTCGGGCATCTTGGCTGTGAGCGGCTCACTCACGGGCACCAGTTCCATCGGGGTGGATTCCGCCACCGTGCAATTCTCCGGCACCTCAAGCGCAGGATATACCCCGATCCATGCCACCGGATGGGCCGCCACCGTGGATTTTTTCAACACCACGAACGCGGGCCATGCCGCCATCAGCGCCAGCGGCACCAACTCCTCAATTCAATTCCAAGACACCTCTTCGGGGAGCAACTCCACCCTCACTCTCAGCAGCAACGGCAGCGCGCAGTTCTGGGACTCCTCCACTGCGGGCGCTGCCATCATCAACGCCACCACCCCCAACGCCGCGGCAATGTTTTTCAACACCTCGAGCGCAGGCAATGCAAACATCACTGCCAGCGGCGACGGGGCATGGGTGCGGTTCTCTAACTCCTCGACGGCAGGCAATGCCACCATCAATGCCAGCGGCGAGGCGTCATTGGTGCGGTTTTTTGACTCCTCGGCGGCGGGCAATGCCAAGCTCTCTGCCAGCGGCCCCTCCTCCTACATCACTTTCGAGGACTCAGCGACCGGAGATAACGCGAGCGTCTATCTCGGTAATGCGCTGTCTTCCATGAACATTTCACAGCTCACTGGCAACTCCATGACCTTGGGGTCCTTGCTGGGAAGAGGGACGATGATTCTTGGAGGGAAGAATCTAACGGTCGGCAGCGATGACACGAGCACGGAATTTTCAGGGTCAGTGGTGGAGGGCGGATCAGTGAGCGGCGGTTCTTTGACCAAGACCGGCACCGGAACGCTGACTCTCAGCGGCAGCAACAGCTACAGCGGCGGAACGATCGTCAACGGCGGCGTCCTGCAAATCGCCAGCGACGCCGCCTTGGGCGCCGTGCCCGCAAGTCCGGCCACCAACCTCACCCTCAATGGCGGGATGCTGATGAATACTTCCACCCAGGTGAGCCTGAGCCCCAATCGTAGCATCGACCTGGGCGTCAACGGGGGTTACATCGAGGCAGGCTATCAGATCAGCTTCAACGTTAATGGCCAAATCAGCATTTACGGCCAAATCAGCGGGGTCGGCGGTCTCGGCATAGCCTGGGATTGCGGGGCGGTGGTTCTTGGTGGTTCCAATAGTTACGCCGGAGCCACCACCATCGGCACCACCAACGTCGCCTATTGGAACAATGCCCAGGCCACCCCCACCTTGCGACTCGGCAATTCCAACGCCCTGCCTGGAACCAATCTGATTTTTGGCCGCGATCTGACCAACACCGTGACCCTGGACATGAACGGCTATAACGCAACAGTTGCCGCGCTCAATGGCGGCACCAATGCCGTGGTGACTATTGTCAGTGGCAACAGCGGCAGCACGAGCACCCTGACCGCCGGCAATAACAACGCCAGCAGCACCTTCCAAGGTCGGATCCGGAATACCACCGGCACGGTGAGCTTGAAAAAAATCGGCACGGGCACGCTGGCACTCACCGGCACCAATACCTATAGCGGCGGAACGACGGTCAGCGGCGGCGTGCTGCAAATCAACAGCGACGCCCAATTGGGAACCGTGCCTGCAAGTCCGGCCACCAACCTCACCCTCAATGGCGGCCTCCTGATGAATAACGGCGCCGGCGTGACGCTGAACGCCACTCGCAACATTTCCCTGGGAGCCAACGGCGGCTACATCGACGCGACCACGGCTTCCCCCTACATCGTCAGCATCCCCTTCGCCATCAATGGCCAGATCAGCGGTGTCGGTGGCCTGGGCATTGCCTGGGATGGCGGCACGGTGATCCTGAATGGTCACAACACCTATGAGGGGGCCACCACCGTCGGCACGACAGCTATCCAATATTGGAACAACCCCGGTGCCATGCCCACTTTGAAGCTCGGCAGTTCCAACGCCCTGCCGGGAACGAATTTGATCTTCGGCACCGGTCTGAACATTACCGCAACCTTGGATATGAACGGCTTTGACGCCACGGTGGCCGCGCTGAGTGGCAACTCCTGCGCGATTGTCGATATGCTAAGCAGCGGCGGGACTGGCACCCTGAGCGTCGGCAACCAGGATGCCAGCAGCACTTTTCAAGGCCGGATCATGAATAACACCGGAATGATAGGGCTGACCAAAATAGGTGCGGGCACCCTGACACTCAGCGGGATCAACTCCTATGACGGGCCGACCCAACTCAATGGCGGCACGTTGAGTGTGGGTAGCAGCGCGGCCCTCGATGGAATGAGCACAATCCACTTTGGCGGCGGCACCCTCCAATACACCGGGGCTAACACATTCGATTATTCCAACCACTTCAGCGTGGCGGACAATCAGCAATACCGCGTCGATACGAACGGCCAGAATGTGACATGGGCCACGGCGCTCACGAGTTCGGGTGGTTCGTTGACCAAAATCGGCGCCGGCACGCTGACACTCACCGGCTCCAACACCTACACGCAAGGGACCACCCTCAGCGGAGGCCAGTTGACCGTGAATCAAAGCCAGGGGCTGGGCTCCGGAACGGTGACGCTGACCGGCAGCGACGCCGACCACCCGGTCGCCCTGAATGATGCCCTGGCCAACAGCACGCTTGCCGTGGGTGACCTGACCCTCAACGGATTCTCCACCCTCGGCCTGCAATCTAACGCTTCCATCCAAAGCACGGGGGCCATCACCATCAATGGCGTGGGCAACACCATCGCCCTCGGAGGGAATGCTTGGAATTCCGGAACCAGCACCTTGCTGTTTGGAACATCCCTGGAATTTGGCAGCGGAGCGGCGATCTCGCTTACCGGCGCAACCCTGAATAACCAGACGCTAAACCTGGGCGACTCCACAAGCATTGGCCGCACCACCTATAGCTTCGGTTCCAACTCCAACTCGCTCTTTCTGCAGAGCTCCACCGTGCTATTCGACCTGGTTTGGAACGGCGCGACAAACAACCAGTGGGACACCACCAGCCCCAACTGGCAGGGATCTGTGGGAGGGCTCAATCCGAGCGGATCCAACATCGCCTTTGTCGCCGTTGACAATGTGTACTTCACCAGTGCCACCACCAGCATTGTAGTAACCGGCAGCGGGGTGCAGGCCGGGGAGATGTTAGTCAGCAATGCGTCGGGAACCGTTGATCTTGGCGGCGGCAGCATCGCGGCCAACAACATCACCAAGACCGGCGACGGCGACCTGATGCTTGCCAACGCCCTCTCCCTAACCGGTACCTTCGAAAACACCGGCAACGGATCGGTAACCCTCTCCGGGGCCTTGACTGACGGGGCCCTCATTCAGAACGGTGCCGGCACGCTCACCCTGACGGCGGTGAACCACTATGCGGGCGGAACCACCCTCAACGCCGGCACGCTGAGCTTTGCCAGCGGGGCGCTTGGCAGCACCGGCACGGTGGACATCACCGGCAACTCGACTTTGCAATGGCATGGCAGCAACACCCAGGACATCTCCGGACGGCTCAAGATCGAAAACGGCGTCACGGCCACTCTTGATACCCATGGCAATGACGTCACCTTCGCCAGCAGCCTGCAAACCGGGACAAATCAAACCGGCGCGCTCACCAAGGCCGGCGCGGGCACGCTGACTCTCACCGGGGCCAACCTCTACACCGGCGGCACGACGATCAGCGCGGGCACGCTGCAATTGGGCGACGGCAGCGCCCTCAACGGTTCGGTGAGTGGCAATATCACCGACAACGCCGCCTTGGTCTTTGCCAATCCAAACGCGCAGTCCTACGGTGGCGTCATCAGTGGCAGCGGCACTTTGAGCAAGGTGGGCGCAGGCACACTGACGCTCACCGGCACCAACACCTACAGCGGCGGGACGACGGTCAGCGGTGGCTGCCTGCTGATCAGCAGTGACGCCCAATTGGGAGTCGTGCCTGACAGTCCGGCCATCAACATCACCCTCAATAATGGCCTGCTGATGAACAACGCCTCCGTGGTGACGTTGAACGTCAATCGCAACATCTACCTGGGCACAGGCGGTGGCTTCATCGATCCGGGTTACACCGATCCATTCACTGTGAACGGCCAGATGAGTGGTGTCGGTGGCCTGGGCGTGGCCTGGGATGGCGGCATGGTGGTTCTGAAGGGTTCCAACAGTTACGCGGGTGCCACCACCATCGGCACCACCGCAATCAAATATTGGTCAAACTCCGGTGCCACCCCCACTTTGCAACTCGGTAACTCCAACGCCTTGCCGGGAACTGACCTGATATTCGGCACCAGTCTGGCCAACACCGCGACTCTGGACATGAACGGCTATAACGCGACGATAGCCGCGCTGAGTGGCAGCACCCATGCCGTCGTCGATATTCTAAGCGGCAACGGTACGAGCACCCTGACTGTCGGGAATCATGACGCCAGCAGCAGCTTTCAGGGCGTGATCAGGAATTCCACCGGCACGCTGAGCGTTAGCAAAATCGGGGCGGGCACGCTGACGCTCACCGGGGCCAACATCTATACCGGCGCGACCACGATCCACGCAGGTACGTTGAGCTTTGCCCAAGGGGCTCTCGATACCACCGGCACAGTGGACTTCGCCGGCAACTCAAGCCTGCAATGGAACGGTGCCAACACCCAGGACCTTTCCAGCCGGATGAAGATCGAAGACAGCGTCACGGCCACCCTTGATACCCATGGCAATGACGTCACCTTCGCCAGCAGCCTGCAAACCGGCACGAATCATACCTGCGCGCTCACCAAGACCGGCGCGGGCACGCTCACCCTGACGGCGGCAAATTCATTCACAGGCGCGACCACCGTCAGCGCCGGGACGCTGCAAGTGTCCGGCGGCGGAGCGATTGCACAGACGAACGGCATTCTGGTCGACAGCATCACGCCGGCAACCGACGCGACGCTCACAGTCGCTGGAGTTGCAAGCCGCGTAACCACCACTGGCACTCTGGTCGTCGGTCAGTATGGCACCGGCACGGTCAACATCACCAGTGGCGGCAGCGTCACCAATTCCGGCAATGCCGATATCGGTCTGGAACTTGGCGCGAACGGAACGGTGACGGTGGCCGGGACGGGTTCGGTCTGGACAAGCAACGCCCTCGTTGTGGGCCTCCGCGGTGCCGGCACGTTGACCCTTCTGAACGGGGGCGTGGTGGCGGTGGCCGGGAGCGAAATCTTGGCACTGGCAGGCGGCGCGGGCAGCACCGGCACGCTCAATATCGGCAACGGCTCCGGAGCCGGCACGCTCCAGGCAACCGTGGTGACCGGCGTCACGGGCACGGCCATCGTCAACTTCAATCATAGCGACCCGGCATACCGCTTCCTGCCGCAGATCACCGGAAACATCGCCGTGTACCAGATCGGCAGCGGCAAAACGATTCTAACCGATTCCAATACCTATACGGGCGGAACGATCCTCAACGCCGGGATGCTGAGCTTTGCCCATGGGGCGCTCGGCTCGACCGGCACGGTCGATTTCACGGGAAATTCAACCCTGCAATGGAACGGCACCAATACACAGGACGTTTCCGGCAGGCTGAAGATCGAAGACGGCGTCACCGCCACCCTCGATACCCAAGGCAATGGCGTGACTTTCGCCAGCACCCTGCAGACCGGAACGAATCAAACCGGTGCCCTCACCAAGACCGGGGCGGGCATGCTGGCCCTGACGGCGACGAACCACTACACGGGCGGAACCGTTCTCAAAGAAGGCACGCTGAGCTTTGTCACCGGGGCGCTCGGTGCCACCGGCACGGTGGACATCACCGGCAACTCGACCCTGCAATGGAATGGCAGCAACGTCCAGGATCTATCCAGCCGGCTGAAGATCGAAGACGGCGTTACCGCCACTGTGGATACCCATGGTAATGACGTGACCTTCTCAAGCACGCTGCAGACCGGCACGAATCAAACCGGCTCCCTCACCAAAGCAGGTGCGGGAACGCTTGGGCTGGCGGCGGCTAACAACTACACGGGGGTCACCACCCTGAGTGCCGGGATATTGAATCTGGCGAATCAGAACGCGGTTCAGAACAGCACGGTGATGATGACAGGTGGCAGCCTGGTGTTCGATAGCTCCGTGATTGGGGATGGGTTCACCCTTGGCGGACTCGCGGCAAGTGCGTCGGGGCCAGGGTATGATATCGTGTTGCTGGACAATGCAAGCACGCCCAACCCCGTGGCGTTGAGCGTCGGTAACAACTCTGCCAATACCGCTTATGCCGGCACCCTGAGCGGCACAGGCTCATTGATCAAGATCGGCACTGGCACGCTCACCCTGACCGCGGTGAACAGCCATGCGGGCGGAACCACCCTCAATGCCGGCACGCTGAGCTTTGCCAACGGAGCGCTCGGGGCTGCCGGCACGGTGGACTTCATCGGCAACTCGACCCTGCAATGGAATGGCAGCAACGTCCAGGATCTATCCGGCCGGTTGAAGATCGAAGATGGTGTGACCGCCACTGTGGACACCAACGGCAATGACGTGACCTTCGCCAACACCCTGCAAACCGGCACCAACCATGCCGGCGCGCTCACCAAGATAGGCGCTGGCACGCTTGTTCTAACCGCGGTGAACAACTATGCTGGCGGGAC
>CAIKDP010000420.1 GCA_903826205.1 Akkermansiaceae bacterium | reverse complement strand
CGGCTTGGTCAGATAGTCATCAGCCCCGGCACGCAAGGCCCGCACGGCGGTTTCCGCGTCATTGTGACCGGTGAGCATGATGACGGGCACCTCCGGGCGCAGCCTGCGCAATCTGGCCAACGCCTGGATGCCGTCGCCATCGGGCAGGCCGTGATCCAGAACGACCGCCTTGATCTCGGCGCTGAGGAGTTGGCACCCTTCGGCACCGGAGCGGGCCACGGCCGGATACCAGCCCCGACTCTTGGCTGCCGTGCTCAGCAAACTCAGGATTGATTCGTCGTCGTCGACGAGCAATAGGTTGGGGATGGGTTTGGGGCCAGTCATGGGATTCAACCTGCAACGATCGTGCGGTGAGCAGTTCTGTCCCACGTCACCATTTGCGGCAATAAAAAAAATCGACAACATTTCCCCCAGCCGATATCACGCTTGAAATCCGTGGTTTCCAACCCTGCGGTGAGGGTTCTAATCGCGGGCGCGGGTCATAATGCCCTGCAGACTTTCAATCGGCATGCGGTCCCGGCGCACGAGCCGTGGTTTGTTCACGGTGCTCCACCAATTGGCGCGCACCGTAAACATCTGCACCACCGCCACCAATAAACCTAACAACGCCACCCCCCACCAGCGCGTTGGGAGCCAGTCATCCGCGATCATCCAGATGAGCACAACGCCAGCCAGTCCGTGCAGCAAGGCCGTGACAATCCACACCACCGTCGCCTGCTTTCGATTCGCGCCATAGAGCGCGAGTCCATAACTCAGGCCAACGCCGACGCCGATAAAACCCAGCCCCCCCAACAGAACCCGCGAATCGGGGGATGCCACCACTCCCATCACTTTCATAAAGGCCACGGATTTCACCGCCCACAGCAAACCGAGTCCCCCATCCATCAGGCCGACCATGACAGGCCAGATGATCACAAAACGCCGCTTGATGCGGAGCGGTACCAACTCATTGTTGTAGGTCATCATGGTAGCGGAATTGCATGGGCGCAACAAGGCACTGCCGCAAACGCCATGCCAGAATGGTCACAATTCAAGATATCACTGATGACACAAGGCTTTCAACGGACTGAGGCCGGGGCAGGCAAGCGCCATCAATCCGCACGTCTTGCAAATACGCTGCAAGGGTTGCAGAAGCTCATGGCATGGGGGCACCCGGCAGGACACACCAAAAAGTGCTGCCCTGACCGGGTTCACTCGTCACGCCGATGCGACCCCCATGCGCCTCCACCGCCAACTTGCAGAACGCCAACCCCAAGCCCGTGGACCCTAACCGGGAGGGCATGGGCTGATCAAGCACCCCGAATTTTTCAAAAACCCGCTCCTGATAGAGAGCGGGAATGCCGGGGCCATGGTCGCGCAGCCAGAGACGGACGCCGCCGGGGTCGGGAGCCGCGCCGAGTTCAATCTCACGGTCAGCCGGGGCGTACTTGAGCGCATTGGCGAGAAGGTTGGCGATGATGCGCGCACTCAACTCGACATCACAGAACAACGCCGGACAATCCCCGGCAATCCGTTGGATAATCTGGCGGCCACTGGCCGGATCCAGCGCCTGGGCGCGGGCCATCTGGAAAATTTCCCCAACCGGCACCACCACTTGCTGCAGCGGCATCCCCATGGACTCCATGCGACTGACATCCACCACCGTGGAAACCATCCGGCCCAGACGGCGCGCGCTGCGGATGGCCGCGTGCAGGTTGCTCTGGTCGTCCGGCTGCAGATGCCCACTGGCGGCATTGCCATCGATCAGCTCCAGATGACCGCAAATGACCTGCAAGGGGGTGCGCATGTCGTGCACCAACATGTGGGTGAGTCTGTCGCGCTGGTGCTCCAGAAGTTGCAAGCGTGCGTGCTCCTGCGCCAGTTCGACGTAGGCCGCCCGCAACGCCAGATGGGTGCGGACGCGGGCCAACACCTCGACCTCACGGAAGGGTTTGACGATGTAGTCGACGCCACCGCAGGCGAACCCCACCGTGATGTCCGCGGCGGCAGAAAGGGCACTGATGAAAAGCACCGGAATTTGACTGAGCCGTTCATCCTCCTTGAAGCGGCGGCATACTGCATGCCCATCCATACCCGGCATCCGCACATCTAACAAAACCAGCGCAGGCGGCTCCTCACGGGCGGCGGCGAGCGCCAACTCACCCTGTGGAAAGGCCCGCACGGCCCACCCGGCCTCGCTCAACATGGTCCCGAGCACATTGAGGTTCTCAGGTTCGTCATCGACGATCATGAGGGGGGCTTGACTGGCCTCGAGGTTCATACGCCGGCTCCTTTCGCGAAGTCTAACAACCGGCGCAGGCTGGCGTAATCGTAGGCAGACAACAGCAAGCCCATGCCGGCAGCCACGTCACCATGGACGGCGCCAAGCTCCGCGATCAACTCGCGCAACAACTGCATATCGCCGCGCAGCAGAGCCTGATCGAAACGCCGCACCTGCTCCGCGGACAGGCAGGTCAAGGCTGCGGCCTCAAGCACCGGCGTGATGTCAGGAGCAGGCTCCGCGGCCTCATAGGTGTAGAGGACTCCGGCGAGGCGGGCGATTTGCTCCAGCAGTTGTTCGCGCCGTACGGGTTTGGTGAGGTAGCCATCCGCGCCGGCAGCGCGTGCCAAGTCGCCTTCCTTGTCAAACCCGGATGCCGACACCATCAACACGGGAAGCTGACTCCCGCCCGGCAGCGCCCGCAAATGCGGGATCGCCTCGTAACCGCTCATCTCCGGCATGTTCTTATCGATGAGCACCAGATTCACATCCCCGGCCTGGCGCATGCGCTCCAAAGCCTGCGCCGCGCTGGCGACGGTTTCCACCGCAAATCCGACGGCCGTGAGCATGGTCTCGAGCATGTCGCGGTTTTCGGGTTCGTCATCGACCACCAACAGGCGGCAGGGCGTTTGCTCCGGAGCCAGACACCGCACCTGCTCCCGCTGAGGCAGTGCCGGCCCAGGGCCGCGCACGAGGCGGGCGTTGAAAGTGAAATGGAAGCGACTGCCCTTGCCGAGGCTACTGGTGACGGTGATGCCGCCGCCAAGCGCCTCGGCGAAGCGGCGGCTCAGGGGCAGGCCCAAGCCGGTGCCTTTGCCACTCTTGATGCCATATTCCGCTTGCTCGAAGACTTGGAAGATCCGCTCCAACTCGTCTTCGCGGATGCCACAACCGGTGTCATCGACATCCACCACGAGGGTGACGCCCTCCGCTGCGGCACCACCCAGCAATGCCACGGACACGCGCACCCCGCCCCGGGCCGTGAACTTGACCGCATTGCCTATCAGATTGACGAGGATTTGTTGGACCTTGGTGAGGTCGGCGTTGATGAATTGCGGGACATCCGGGGCCCGGGTCACCTCCAGCGTCACGCCTTGTTTGAGCAGCGGCTCGACAAACATCAGCTGGACATCCTCAAGCATCTGATGAAAATCAAACTCCCTCGCAGCGAGCACGATGGTCTGGCCGTCGGCACGCGCCATGTCCAACAGGTCCGAGGTCAGCCGCAGCAGATGCTCGCCACTGCGGGTGATGGGCTTGAGCCGGCCGCGTGACGGGCAGTCACGGCATTCACGCTCCATGATCTGGGCGTAGCCAAGGACGGAATTGAGGGGAGTGCGGATTTCGTGGGACATGTTCGCCAAAAACAGCCCTTTGGCCACCGCGCTTGCATGCGCCGCGTCGCGCGCCTTGAGCAGATCGCCTTGAAGCACGAGTGTCTCGCGCTCGAGGGTGGCGCGGGCATGAAAATTCGCGTAGAGTTCGGCCAGCACGCTCAACAGGGAGATCTCCTCTGCCTGCCAGATGCGCTGTTCCCGCATGGCTTCGAGTCCGATGAACCCGAGACAGATACCGTCTTGCATCAGCGGCAGGGTGACCAGCGAGCGGACGCCTATGGGTTCGAGCATCTGTCGCAGCGGGTCCTCTTGCGGCAGTGCCGCCATGTCGGGGATTTGCAGCACGTCGCCGCGCCGATGAATGGCCACCCAGTCCTGAATCGGTGCGATGGGTAGTGACTGTTGTCTGGCGATTTGCGGCGGGATGCCGGGACCACACCACTCGTGGGTGCTAGACATGAGCCCGCGCGCGGAGTCATAGGTCGCCAGATAGGCGCGATCCACCGCGACGAGCTGCCCGATCGTCGCCAGTGATTTGCCAATCGCGGCATCCTGCCGGTCCGCAGGAATGTTGACAAACTCGGTGGCCAGATGCAGCAACCCGGCCTGAATCCGCGCAAGTCGGTCCAATTCCATTTCGGCCAGCTTCTGGGCGGTGATATCCCAGTTGGTGCCAATCATGCGCAAGGGCTTGCCGGCGGCATCTCGCTCCACGT
>CAIKDP010000419.1 GCA_903826205.1 Akkermansiaceae bacterium | reverse complement strand
TGAAGACCTTTGTCGATCTGATTGATGCCGACGAGAAACGGACCTGAGGCACGAGCCATGCCCACCAACCCCAAACAACAGAAAGAAACAAAGCGATGAACATGGGTGGATTTTCATGGAAACGCTTCTTGGGCATATCCGCGGCCAAGTCCCGGATCTCCCGGACCATCGGCATCCCGCTGACCCGAAGCGGACGGGAGCGCAAGATCGGCCGCATGATCACCGGCGGCGGATGCCTTGTCATCATGGGGTTGGGCATCACGGTCCCGATGGTTATTGCTATCGTGGCTGCCAAGCTCATCTGACGATGACTTGGCGGGTCGGTACCACTTAGTGGGTGAATCACTAAGAGGCATAGACGACCTGGAGTGGCTCTGCCCCGCACAAACAGTCATCGGACGATCCTGGGCATTCTGAAGCCTGCCTACACATCGGTCCTACACCTCTTCTGCCAGTGGCGGCGAAGATGCGCACGAATTGTCCCAGGCCGTCCCGGGATACAGCCCGCTTGATACTCCCATGCTGATAATTCCATGCTGGAAATTCCAGACTCGACACGCGGGGGCGAATTGGTTCACTTCTAACCGTGAGCGATTTCCAAGATTCATTCAATGACAACAACGGGATGCTGAACGCCATGGGCAACATGGCGGCCATCAACCAGCGCAACCGCCTCATCGCCGAGCAAAAGGAACAGGCGTCGGCCATCCGCGAGCAGACCGCCGCGCTGGAGAAGCGCAACAGCATCGAGGCCGCCGCGCGGGAAAAGAGCAACCGCGTCGAGGGCGACCGGGCAACCATGGAAAGCCAGCGCCTCAAAATCGAGAAGCAGCGGCTGCGGGCGGAGGAAGCGGAGCGTGAGCTGCGCAAGCAGCAGGCGGAACAACTCAAACAACTCCGCAACCTCATGGCCGATAGCTTCGCCACCTTGGAACGTCTGGAAAAACTCCGCCCGGCTAACTGACCCCGCCTTCCCTCATCCCTCCCACTTCCACATGGACGACGCCTTCCTCCGCTCCCTGGCCGCCTTGCAGGCCAACCTTTCCCTCCTTGACGCCCAGTCGGACGCCTTCACCGACCTCGCCGACATGAAGGAGCTGCGCCAAATGAAGTCGCGGCTGGCGGATTACATCGCCGGCCACGCCGCCAAGGGCGACCTTCCGCTAGATCCGTTCAGGGTGATCGAGGAGCGCTTGGGGGTGCTCGCGCGGTTTTTCGCTAAGGCGGAAAAGGCCAGCACGCAGATTCTGGCATGGAACAAGAGTTGGTTGAAATCCATTCCCAAGGTGGGGTTGGTGGAATTGCAGGCGGCGCAGGCCGAGCTTGAGGCGTCGACGGCGAGCTTGCCGCAAATCCAGGAATCACTGCGGCAGATGCTATCACCACTGGACTGGAATGTTGCGACCCCACAGATCGACCTTCACCCGGAACTCCTGCTGTGCGCGGAGTGCTGCGGGGATGTGAAACTTCCCAAGGATGCAAAAAAGCGCGGCAGTCTGCATGGCTTCGCGCATGGCACCGGGGAGTTAGCACGGCGCGTCGAAAAACACCTCGCGGCCATGGCCGGGCGCATCCGTGAGCTTGTGGCGCTGCGCGAAGAGCACCTGGATAAGATTTGCACCACAGAGTCCCACATAGCCGCCCATGACTTCCGCAGCGCCGCGGCTGTCCTAGATTCGATGGAACAAAAATTCACCGATGTTTCATACGATTCTGCGATTCAGGCCAATGCCAGATTGTTTGCCGCACATGATGAGTTTGTAATTCTGAAGCAGACGATTGAAGAGTATTTCAAGGATGGTGAGTGGAGTGATCTAGCGAATCATCTAGCCCGCCTCAAGACAGGCATCGACCAGCCTAGTTCCCAACTCGGCCGGGAATGCCTCGCCCTGCTGGCCTCGATGGAAACCCATCTCGCGGCGTTTCTCGCGTTGCAGGAGAGTCAACTCGCGGCCCTTCTAGCAACGCGACGCTCAGGACGAGTTCGGGCTGTCGCCGTCC
This sequence comes from Akkermansiaceae bacterium, assembly GCA_903826205.1. Taxonomy (GTDB): domain Bacteria; phylum Verrucomicrobiota; class Verrucomicrobiia; order Verrucomicrobiales; family Akkermansiaceae; genus Luteolibacter. The sequence goes on along the minus strand of CAIKDP010000419.1, from coordinate 1,000 downwards.
TTGCCGTTCTCGCAGCGTTTGCCACTGGCGGGGGCCTGTATGGGCTTGGTGTCGCAGGCAATATATCGTGGCTCCTATACGCAGCGGTGAGCACCGCTGTAGTGTTATTTGGAATCACGGCCAATGCTAAAGCCGAAAAAACGAGAATTGCAGCAGTGGAAAAATCGGAATGTGCGCAAGTCGCGCTTACTATACCGTGCCTGGAAAAAGCCATAGCTGCCCAAGACCCAATAGTGGCGGAAGCTGTCCTCGCCGAATTGGAGGCGTTGATTCCGATTGACGGGCGCATGGCTGCGTGGCGTGCGCAAGTCGCTGCCGTCCCGGGGACGCTGATCGTGGATCTCGGCGGCGGCGTAACGATGGACTTCATGTTGATCCGCCCCGGTATATTCACCATGGGCTCGGACAAGGGCGGGAACGAGCGGGCCCACAAGGTCACCCTTACCAAGCCGTTCTACCTCGGCAAAACCGAGGTCACGCAAGAGCAATGGCAACAAGTCATGGGCGGCAATCCCAGTGTATTCAAGGGCGCGAAGAATCCCGTTGAGAATGTGAGTTGGGACGACTGTCAGGAGTTTGTGGTGAAGTTGCGGAAGAAAGTGCCGGGGCAGACATTCCGTTTACCGACGGAGGCGGAGTGGGAATACTCCTGCCGGGCCGGCACTGCGGGGGATTATGCCGGGAACTTGGATGAAATGGCCTGGTATGATGACAACAGTGACCACGAGAAGCATCCTGTCGGTCAGAAAGAACCTAATGCATGGGGTCTCCACGATATGCACGGCAACGTCTGGGAATGGTGCGCGGATTGGTTTGGAGATTACCCGAACGGTGCGGTCACCGATCCGACCGGACCTAGCACGGGCTCGTTTCGCGTGATCCGCGGCGGCTCATGGAACTACGACGGCTCGTACTGCCGCTCAGCCGCCCGCTACGGGCTCACGCCCGACCGCCGGAACAACTTCATAGGCTTCCGGGTGGCCGCAGTTCCGGCGGGGCC